>NZ_JBQSVY010000002.1:0-355157 GCF_052446175.1 Halomonas sp. AOP43-D1-4 | reverse complement strand
ACTATCCCGAAGCGGTCGCGCTGATCAGTTTCGAGATTATCGAAGGTGCTCGGGACGGTCGCAGTGTGGCGGATTTGATGAGCTACGGGCGCGAGATTCTGAGCCGTGATGACGTGATGGAAGGCGTGGCCGAGATGGTCGACGAAGTCCAGGTCGAAGCCACTTTTCCGGATGGTACCAAGCTCGTGACGGTTCACACGCCTATTGTGTGAGGGGTGAGGAGTGAATGGTTAGGGGTAAGCGGTATTACTCCTCACATCTTACTCCTCACAACAAAACAAGGAGTAAGTAGATGATTCCCGGTGAGTATCAGTTAAAAGAAGATGATATTGAGCTATGCGTGGGGCGTGAGCGCATCACGGTGGACGTGGCGAACACCGGTGACCGGCCGATTCAGCTCGGCTCCCACTACCACTTTGCTGAGGCCAATCCCGCGCTGGTGTTTGATCGCGACAAGACCCGCGGTTTTCGCCTCGATGTGGCCGCAGGCACAGCAATCCGCTTTGAACCTGGCCAGACCCGTGAAGTCACGCTGATTCCGTTTGTGGGTAAGCGAGAGATCTACGGCTTTCGTGGCGAGGTGATGGGACCGCTGGACGGAGATAAACAATGAAACCGGGTAACAAGATTAGTCGGCAGGCCTACGCCGATATGTACGGCCCCACGGTAGGCGACCGGGTGCGCCTGGGCGATACCGAGCTGTGGATTGAGGTCGAAAAAGACGCCACCCACTATGGCGACGAGGTCAAATTCGGCGGCGGCAAGGTGATCCGCGATGGCATGGGTCAGAGCCAACGTAACGATGAAACCGTCATGGACACCGTCATCACTAACGCGCTGATTCTCGATTGGTGGGGCATCGTCAAAGCCGATGTGGGGCTACAGAACGGACGTATTGCTGCGATTGGCAAAGCGGGCAACCCAGACGTGCAGCCCGATGTGGATATCGTGATTGGCCCCGGTACGGAAATTATCTCGGGCGAAGGCAAGATCCTGACCGCGGGCGGCATCGACGCGCATATCCACTTTATCTGCCCCCAGCAGGTAGACGAAGCGCTGATGAGCGGTGTCACTACCATGCTGGGCGGCGGCACCGGCCCGGCCACCGGGTCGAATGCCACCACCTGTACGCCGGGCGCGTGGCACATTGGCAAAATGCTTCAGGCGGTGGATGACCTGCCCATGAATATCGGCCTGCTGGGTAAAGGTAATGCCAGCCTGCCGGAAGCCTTGGAGGCCCAGCTGGAAGCGGGCGCCATGGGCCTCAAGCTTCACGAAGACTGGGGCACAACGCCCGCATCAATTGATACCTGCCTGAGCGTGGCCGAGCGCTATGACGTGCAGATCGCCATTCACACCGATACGCTTAACGAATCGGGCTTTGTGGAAGATACTTTGGCGGCGTTTAAAGAGCGTGGCATTCACACCTACCACACTGAAGGCGCGGGCGGCGGACACGCGCCGGATATCCTCACTGCGTGTTCCAAAGAGTACGTACTGCCGTCATCGACTAACCCCACGCGGCCCTACACGGTGAACACCATTGATGAGCATCTGGATATGCTCATGGTTTGCCACCACCTGGACCCCAACATTCCCGAAGACGTGGCGTTTGCCGACTCACGCATTCGCCGTGAAACCATTGCTGCCGAAGATATCCTGCACGATTTGGGCGTGATCTCAATGATCGCCTCCGACTCTCAAGCCATGGGGCGGGTAGGCGAGGTGGTCTGCCGCACATGGCAAACCGCGCACAAAATGAAAGTACAGCGTGGCTTGCTGCCTGAAGATGAAGCGCTTGGTGCCGATAATCTGCGTGCCAAGCGCTATATCGCCAAGTACACCATCAACCCGGCGATCACCCACGGTATCGCTCACGAGGTGGGCTCTATTGAGGTAGGCAAGCTTGCCGATCTGGTGCTCTGGAAACCGGCTTTCTTCGGCGTTAAGCCGTCGCTGATTTTAAAAGGCGGCATGATCGCGGCAGCACCCATGGGCGACCCTAACGCTTCAATCCCCACGCCCCAGCCGGTTCATTATCGACGCATGTTCGGCGCTTTTGGCCGCGCGGCCAGCCAGACCCGGCTCAATTTTGTCAGCCAGGCGGCGATTGATGCAGGCCTCAAGGAGCGCTTGGGGCTTCAGAGCACGCTTGCCGCGTGCAAGAACGTACGCGGGGTGCGTAAGAAGGATATGAAGCTCAACGATGCCTGCCCCGAGCTGACCGTGGATCCGCAGACTTATGAAGTGCGCTGCGATGGCGAGCTGTTAACCTGCGAGCCCGCCACAGAGCTGCCGTTGGCTCAGCGTTATCATTTGTTCTAGATGCAACCCCGGCAGCGCTGCGCACTGCATCGCTAGCTGAAGCTACTCCTACAGGGGGGCATGCACTTTAACCGGTAGGAGCTGAGTTCCACTCGGCGATGGCGGCGCAGCCGCCCTTGGGTGACGGGGCGCGGTGCATGGTGTTAGCCACCAGCCTTGGCAGCGCTGCGCACTGCATCGCTAGCTGAAGCTACTCCTACAGGGGATGCATGCACTTTAACCGGTAGGAGCTGAGTTCACTCGGCGATGGCGGCGCAGCCGCCCTTGGTTGGCATGGCGCGGTACATGGTGTTAGCCACCAACCCGGCAGCGCTGCGCACTGCATCGCTAGCTGGAGCTGCTCCTGCAGGGCGTAGGCTGATTGGAAAGGTTCAATGTATTGGGCGATTAAGAGGTTAATGATGCTGAAACTGATAGAACGTTTAGGCCCGGTGGATGAAAGCGCAGCCAGCGATACGCTCACACTTCCCTTTGAACTGCGCATCCGTGGGCGCCTAAAAGCCGAAAGCGACAATGGCCAGGCGCTGGGGCTATTTTTAGACCGTGGCCCCGTACTGCGCAGTGGTGAAGGGTTAAAAGCGGAAAGCGGCGAGGTCATTCGCGTATGCGCCGCCATTGAACCGGTAGTGACCGCACGAGTAAGTGCTGGCTTACCCCTGGCGCGGTTGGCCTACCACTTGGGCAACCGTCATGTGCAGTTGGCGCTGGGCGAAGACGAGCGCGGCGGCTGGGTACGCTTTCCGCCCGATCACGTGCTGGAGGAGCTGGCTGAACTGCTGGGCGCAACGCTTGAACGTCACGCGGCCACGTTTGATCCAGAGCCGGGCGCCTATAACCAGGTGGGTGGACATGGTCATTCACACAGGCACTCGCATGCTCACGACCACGACCACGACCACGACCACGACCACGACCACGACCACAGCCATCACCATGCCCACTGAATCCGCAGCGTTGGGCAGCCAGCCTGATCTAGCCCTGCTCGGGCTGATGCAGCTAGTCAGCCCGGCACTGCCCATCGGGGCCTTTGCGTTTTCTCAAGGGCTGGAAAGTGCCTTTGAACTTGGCTGGGTTCACGATGAGCAGACGTTGGCCGAGTGGCTTTCCGGCGTGCTGGAAGATGGCCTGACCCGCTGTGAACTACCGGTAATTGTCCGCTTATATACGGCGTTTACGCAGCACGACAGCGCGGCGATTGCCCAGTGGGATGGTTGGCTGAGTGCCACGCGGGAAACCGCCGAGCTTGCCGCTGAAGACAGTCGCTTGGGAGCCTCTCTCAAGCGGCTGTTGGGTAGCCTTGGCCTGCTACCCAGTGAGGGCTTACTACCGTCCTTGTTACCGGTTCAGCCGGGCTATGTCACGCTGTTTGCGTTTACCGCCCATGCGCGAGGCGTAAGCATTCGTCAGGCGCTGATCGGGTTTGCCTGGGCATGGCTTGAAAACCAGCTGGCGGTGGCCTGTAAAGCGCTACCTCTTGGGCATACGGCCGCTCAGCGGATTATCGAACAGCTGCGATCGCCGCTGGTTAGCGCGGTAGATGAAGCATTAACGCTCGACGATCACGACCTTGGCCCCATATTGCCGGGGCTGGCGCTAGCCAGTGCCCTACACGAAACTCAATATTCACGCCTATTTAGAAGTTAGGAGATACTTACCATGACTCACTGTTTACGTATTGGTGTGGGCGGCCCCGTTGGTTCGGGTAAAACGGCGCTACTCAAGCAGCTCTGTCTGGCGCTGCGCGACTATTACGATATCGCGGTGGTGACGAACGATATTTATACCCGCGAAGACGCTGACTTTCTGCTTAAGCATGACGCCTTGGCCGCTGATCGCATTCTGGGCGTCGAAACCGGGGGGTGTCCGCATACGGCGATTCGTGAAGACGCCTCGATGAACCTGGCGGCTATCGATGAATTACAGGCGCGCCATCCTAAGCTTGAGCTGGTATTGGTAGAGTCTGGGGGAGATAACCTTTCTGCGACGTTTAGTCCCGAGCTTTCTGACCTCACGCTTTATGTGATTGATGTCTCGGCGGGAGACAAAATTCCGCGTAAGGGTGGGCCGGGGATTACCAAGTCGGATCTACTAATTATCAACAAGATCGATATCGCCGAGCAGGTGCACGCGTCGTTAGAGGTAATGGAGCGTGATTCAAAGAAAATGCGCGGCGAGCGGCCCTTTGTATTTACCAACCTTTACGATGGCGTAGGGCTTGAAGAGATTGTTCGCTTTATTCTTGATAAAGGAATGCTGGATGAGCGGCGCCCTCAGGCAGCGCTGGCGTAGTGGTTGAAACGCTGTCTTTGAACGTTCGCTGTTGAAAATCCGCTGCGGGACAGCCGCTATTGAGACATGGCTGCCAAAGTAACGTGACGTTAAAAAGTAAAATGCAGTGCAATAAAAAGCTGCCATGACCAGGCGGTACAAGGTCATGGCAGCTAAACTGTAGGTCGGCATCTTTGCCAAAAACGGGCCATCCTTGGCCACCACATCCACACAGTGCACCTTATGCTCGGTAAACACCTTAACTTGGGTTATGGAAACAGGTTTATATTCTAAAATAGCAACTAGTAGACTCGAAATGTCCGATTTTTAACGGAAATAATGATTTTTATTAACTTTTGCTAAAACCATTGAGCTTCTCGTGTAAGTCGCTGTGGCAAGACTAAAAGCTAATGTTATTGAGCTTTTATTGTGATGTGCTAACGAGAGACTTGCTGTTCTGATAGCCGGGTAGCCAGCAGTGTTGCAGCGCGGCGTGCCAAGGGGGAAAACTCCACGCTCTCAAGTGCCAGGCTGGCAACAAGGCGCTGCTTCATTGAGCGTGCCCAAAAGGTTTCCAGGTGACGGCAGATAGCCGCTGCTGCTGCCTCTTCATCACGACCGCTGCCCAGGTTGGTGGCGATCTGGTTAGTCATACGGACCAAATTGGCATCGTTGTTGTTTGACATAGGGTCTCTCCTCAACGCGGTAAAGGGCTCAGCCCTTGGCAGTGACAGGGCGGTGATAAATTACATGACGGCCTGGGCGTGCAAAACCGGCTAACAGAAGACCTGCTGCCTGCGCCTGTTCAACGGCCAGGGCGGTAGCTGCCGAGACGGCAACCAGCGCGCCGATCCCCACGCTTGCGCACTTGTGTACCATTTCATAGCTGGCTCGGCTGGAAACTAGTACAAAGCCCTCCTGGAGTGGTACGTCATCGCGTGCCAGCGAACCGATCAGTTTATCCAGTGCGTTGTGACGACCCACGTCTTCACGCACTCTTTGTATACGCCCCTGCAGATCACACCAGGCCGCGCCATGCACGGCGCCTGTTGCTTCCTTTAGAGGCTGATGGTCATCTAGCGTACAAAGCGCATGCTGAATGGCTGTGTCGTCAAGGTGTGGTGCACTCACCGTAGGGATGGGCCGAATGGCCTGCTCCAGGGCTTCTGTACCGCACAGCCCACAGCCGGTACGCCCGGTTGTGCTACGGCGGCGTTGTTTAAGCTCGGCCAGCCGCTGGCTGGCAATGCTTAGGTGAACCGCCAGGCCTTGAGCCTCTTCATGAAGCTCAAGGTCGTAGCACTCGTGAGAGTGGGCCAGGATGCCTTCAGAAAGACTGAACCCCAGGGCCAGATCTTCAAGATGCGAAGGACTTGCCATCATGACCGCATGGGAAATGCCGTTGTAGACCATCGCTACCGGCACTTCTAGCGCTAGCGCGTCCTCCTGCACAGTAGCGCGCCAATTGGCCGCGCTACTGTGGACTTCAACCGACTGGCGCGCCAAGGCGTCAGCCGGTTGCGCGGGTGCGTCGCGTTCACGCACTGCACTCATGACGCCTCCTGCTGCGCCTTGGCCAAGTGGCCACGCTGGGCCTTGTCAAAGGAGGAGAAACGCTGCTGCCAAGCGGAGGGCTGGCTGACTTTTTCTACTTGCACGGCGGTAACCTTGTATTCGGGGCAGTTGGTGGCCCAGTCCGAATTATCGGTAGTAATCACGTTGGCGCCACTACCGGGATGATGGAACGTAGTGTAGACCACCCCCGGCTGCATTCGCTCGCTCAGCCGCGCACGGAGCACCGTATGGCCTGATCGGCTGGTAATGCCGAGCCAGTCGCCGTCGCGCACGCCACGTAGCTCGGCGTCGCTTGGGTGCAACTCTAATATGTCCTCATCGTGCCAGTGTTGGTTGTCGGTGCGACGGGTTTGGGCACCCACGTTGTATTGGCTAAGAATCCGCCCGGTGGTGAGCAGCAGTGGGAAGCGGCGGGTGGCGCGCTCCTCGGTGGGCACGTATTCGGTAATCGCAAAGCGCCCGAGGCCAATGGGGAAGTTGATTTCGTGCATGGTCGGCATTCCCTCAGGATACTCGGCATTACACGGCCACTGTAGGCTGCCATAGACTTCCAGCTTTTCGTAGCTCACCCCGGCAAAGCTCGGCGTTAGTTGAGCGATCTCGTCCATGATTTCAGAAGGATGCGCGTAGCGCATCGGGTAGCCCAGCGCGTTGGCCAGGTCCTGGGTGATTTCCCAATCCTGCTTACCGGCTAGCGGTGGCATGACCTTGCGTACTCGGTTGATACGTCGTTCGGCGTTGGTGAAGGTGCCGTTCTTCTCCAAAAAGCTGGAACCCGGTAGAAGTACATGGGCGAATTTGGCCGTCTCGTTCAAGAAGATATCCTGAACAATCAGGCAGTCCAGCGAACGCAGCGCAGCCTCAACGTGCTGCGTGTTGGGGTCAGACTGGGCGATATCTTCGCCCTGCACGTAAAGCGCCTTGAAAGTTCCTTCGATGGCGGCATCGAACATGTTGGGAATGCGCAGCCCCGGTTCATCGTCGAGCTTGACGCCCCAGACGCTTTCAAAGCGGCCACGGGCAATCGGGTCGGCCACGTGCTGGTAGCCCGGCAGCTCATGCGGGAAGGAGCCCATATCGCAGGAGCCTTGCACGTTATTCTGGCCGCGCAGCGGGTTCACGCCCACGCCTTCACGGCCAATATTGCCGGTGGCCAGGGCCAGGTTGGCAATTCCCATCACCATAGTGGAGCCTTGGCTGTGCTCGGTCACGCCCAAGCCGTAGTAAATGGCGCCGTTGCCAGCAGTGGCGTAAGTGCGCGCTGCCTGTCGCACAGCCTCGGCGGGCACGCTGGTAATCGCTTCGCTGGCTTCCGGAGAGTGGCGCGGGTCGGCGATAAACGTGCGCCAGCTTTGGTACGCTTCGGTGTCGCAGCGGCTAGCCACGAACGCCTTGTCTTCAAGACCTTCAGTGACCACCACATGCCCAAGCGCGTTGATCAGCGCGACGTTGGTACCAGGGCGCAGCGGCAAATGCTGGGCGTCGCTCAGGTGAGGCGTTTTGAGCAGATCGATAGAGCGTGGGTCAGCGACGATTAGCTTCGCGCCCTGTCGCAGGCGCTTGCGCATCAACGAGCCAAATACCGGGTGGGCATCGGTGGGGTTGGCGCCAATCACGATAATCGCGTCGGCTTTCATTACCGAGTCAAAGGTCTGGGTGCCGGCAGATTCGCCCAGCGTGGTTTTCAGGCCGTAGCCGGTGGGCGAGTGGCAGACCCGTGCACAGGTGTCGGTATTATTATTGCCAAACGCTGCGCGAATCAGCTTCTGCACCAGGTAGGTCTCTTCGTTGGTGCAGCGCGATGAGGTGATACCACCAATGCTCTCGCGGCCATGCTCGGCCTGAATCGCTTTTAGGCGATTAGCGGCAAACCCAATGGCTTCTTCCCAGCTGGCCTCGCGCCAGGGCTGGTCGATGCTGTCGCGGATCATCGGCGTGGTCAGGCGGTCGGGGTGAGAGGAGTAGCCGAACGCAAAGCGCCCCTTCACACACGAGTGGCCGTGGTTAGCGTCGCCGCCCTTGTAGGGCACCATGCGCACCAGCTTGTCACCTTTCATTTGCGCTTCAAACGAGCAGCCCACACCACAATAGGCGCAGGTCGTGACTACGCTGCGGTCCGGCACGCCGTGATCAATGACGCTGTTTTCCATCAGCGTGGCGGTCGGGCAGGCCTGTACACAGGCGCCACACGAAACGCAGTCTGAATCCATAAACGCTTCGTCTTGCCCCGCGGCCACTTTGGAATCAAACCCGCGACCGTCGATGGTCAAGGCGAAGGTGCCCTGCACTTCCTCGCAGGCGCGCACGCAGCGGGAGCAGACGATGCACTTGCTGGGGTCGAAGCTGAAGTAGGGGTTGGAGGTATCTTTGGTGGCCTGAAGATGGTTCTCACCGTCAAACCCATAGCGTACTTCGCGAAGACCAACGCTGCCCGCCATGTCTTGTAGCTCGCAGTCGCCATTGGCCGGGCAGGTCAAACAGTCCAGCGGATGGTCGGAGATGTACAGCTCCATCACGTTGCGGCGCAGTTTGGCGAGTCGCTCGTTCTGGGTGGTCACCTGCATGCCTTCCACCACGGGGGTGGTGCAGGAGGCTGGCAGCCCACGGCGGCCCTCTACCTGTACGGCGCATAACCGGCAAGAGCCGAACGGCTCCAGGCTGTCGGTGGCACATAATTTGGGAATATTAATATCGGCCAGCGCCGCTGCACGCAGTACCGAAGTGCCTTCCGGCACCGTGATGGTAATACCATCAATTTCCAGGTTCACCAGCGCCGTACCCGTTGGGAAAGGCGTGCCCAGGTCTTTATCGTGGGCGGCGCTTCTGGCGTACTGTTTGGGGTCAAAGTGTCCGATCATGATCTGTCTCCGTTCGCGGCCCGCTGAAAATCGTCAGGGAAGTGGTTCAGGGCGCTTTGCACTGGGAAGGGGGTCATGCCCCCCATGGCACAGAGCGAACCATCCACCATCGTTTCGCAGAGGTCATGGAGCAGGGCGAGGTTGGCCTCGCGGTTTTGGTCGGCGCGGATACGATCAATCACTTCCACGCCACGGGTTGAGCCGATACGGCATGGCGTACACTTGCCGCAGGACTCCACCTTGCAGAATTCCATCGAGAAGCGCGCTTGTTCGGCCATATCCACGCTCTCATCAAACATCACCACACCGCCGTGACCTAGCACCGCGCTCTCGGCGGCAAAGGCTTCGTAGTCCAGCGGTAAGTCCCATTGGGATTCCGGCAGGTAGGCGCCCAGCGGGCCTCCCACCTGCACGGCACGCAGCGGTTTGTCGCTTAACGTGCCGCCACCGAACTCCTCCATCAGGGTGCGCAGCGTGGTGCCGAAGGCAAGTTCCACCAATCCGCCGCGCTGAACATTACCCGCCAGCTGAAGTGCCAAGGTGCCCCGCGAGCGGCCCATGCCATGCGAGGCGTAAGCCTCAGCGCCTTCAGCGAGGATAAACGGCACGGCGGCCAGCGAGAGCACGTTGTTAACCACGGTAGGAAGGCCGAATAGTCCTTCAATAGCGGGCAGCGGTGGTTTGAAGCGTACCAGGCCGCGCTTGCCTTCCAGACTTTCGAGCAACGAGGTTTCTTCACCGCAAATGTATGCCCCAGCGCCCAAGCGCACTTCCAAATGAAAAACGCGGCCACTGCCACACAGGTTCTCACCCAGATAACCGGCCTGTTCGGCATGGGCGATGGCCTCGTCAAGAATCTCCTTGGCCAGCGGGTATTCTGAACGCAGGTAGATGTAGCCTTGGGTTGCGCCTACTGCAAGCCCGGCAATCGTCATGCCTTCAATCAGCAGGTAGGGGTCGCACTCCATCACCAACCGGTCGGCGAAGGTGCCGGAGTCGCCTTCATCAGCGTTGCAGACGATATACTTTTGATCGGCCGGTGTGTCCAGCACCGTCTGCCACTTGATGCCAGTAGGAAACGCCGCCCCACCGCGCCCGCGCAGCCCAGAGGCTTTTACTTCCTCAACAATGTCCTGTGGCGCGCTTTGCAGCGCTGCCTCCAGACCGCGAAACCCACTATGCGCCCGGTAATCTTCAATCGAGAGTGGGTCGGTAATACCAATACGGGCGAACGTCAGGCGCTGCTGGCGAGCGAGGTAATCGATCTCTTCGGTTGGCCCCAGGGCCAATGAATGGGTGATGCTGCCCTGCAGCATGCCGCTGTCCAGCAGCGCGGGGATATCGGCAAGTGCCACCGGGCCATAGGCAAAGCGGCCGGTGGGTGTTTCCACCTCAACCAGCGGCTCAAGCCAGGCAAGCCCGCGTGAGCCGTTGCGCACCAGCGTAATGGGTTCACCATGGGCAGCGGCTTCTCGTGCCAGCCGGTTGGCGATGGCATCGGCGCCCAGCGCCAGCGCGGTGGTATCTCGGGGTACGAAAACACGAATGCTCATGCGATTACCTCCAGCGGCCTGGTTTGCAGCTCATCCAATAATGCATCGAAAGCTTCAGGCGTTACCCGACCGCGCACGCCATTATCCACGCGAACGGAGGGGCCACAGGCGCAGTTGCCCAGACAGTAAACGGCCTCAAGGGTGATATCGCGGTCGCTGGTGGTCTGGTGGTAATCGATGCCCAGGCGCGCTTTGGCGTGAGCCTCAAGCTGGCGCGCGCCGACGGCCTGGCATGCCTCGGCGCGACAGATCTGCACCACGTGGCGACCCGGCGGTGCGGTCCGAAAGTGGTGATAAAAGCTAATGACCCCGTGTACTTCAGCGCTGGTCAGCTGTAATGACTCGGCGATGAGAGGCACGGCATCCGGAGGAATAAAGCCGAAGCGGTCCTGGAGGGCATGAAGAATCGGCAGCAACGCGCCTGGTTTGTGGCGTAGCGCATTGATCTCGGCCTGAATCGACTGCGACGACCATTCTCGAGACTCATTCATCATGTCTCTCCTGGTGCTGATTTATTATTTAGTAAACATGCACAGCTCTGCCTATTTTAAGCGATGTGTTAAAAAGAGCGTGCACCACGGTCAGTGCAACGCTAGCATCAACGCTATAAGTACAAAATATGAAAGATTATGCCTATGAAAAAAGCCATGCAAAAAATCAGCGTTATCCCCTCTTGGTGCTTTCGCGATGAGGAGGGTAATCAGCTTGATATACATCTACTTCGCTTGCTTGAAGCGGTTTATCGGCGGGGAAAACTCACGCTCGCCGCAAGCGATGTCGGCATCTCGTATCGCCATGCTTGGAACCTTTTGCGCCAGAGTGGGGAGTTCTTTGGCGTACCGCTGGTAGAGATGCAGCGTGGGCGCGGCGCACGGCTTTCACTGCTAGGTGAAAAGTTGTTGTGGGCCGAGCAGCGTGCGATTGCCCGCCTGGGGCCGCAGCTGGAAAGCCTGGGGTCTGAACTGAACCTGGCGATTCAACAGCAGCAGCAAGGGGCGCTATCGGTGTTGCGGCTGCACGCCAGCCATGGTTTTGCTGTCGAGCTACTTCCCAAATACCTGCACGAAATACCCCTGGACTTACAGTACTGCAGCCCGCAAGAGTCGCTGACGGCCCTTCATCGGGGCAGTTGCGATGTGGCGGGTTTTCATCTGCCGCGTGGCAAGGTCGGTGAGCGCGTACGCGATACTTACCAAGGGCTTTTAAAGCCGCGTCAGCACCGAGTGATTGGCTTTATCGCCAGGACTCAGGGGCTGATGGTGGCGCCGGGTAATCCGCTTGGTATCACGGGGGTCGCATCGCTGGCTGATAAGTCCGTGCGGTTCGTCAACCGCCAGGCTTCGTCAGGCACGCGCTCGCTGCTGGACTGCCTGTTAAAAGAGGCGGCGGTTTCCAGCAAAAAGATTCGTGGGTTTGAAATAGAGGAGTTTACCCACTCTGCGGTAGCTGCTTACGTCGCCGCTGGCATGGCTGATTGCGGCTTTGGTGTAGAGGCTGCCGCTCAAAAGTTTGGGCTTGATTTTTTACCGCTGGCTATCGAAGACTATCTTTTGGCCTGCCATCACCGTTCATTAAAAGAACCACGGCTATGTGCCTTTCTGAAGGCATTGCAGGGTGAGCCCTTTCAGGAAGCGGTCAAGCGCCTGCCGGGTTATAGCCCAAGCCAGTGTGGTGAGGTGATGCGGCCCGAGGATGTACTCACGGCAAAGAAATGAGTGCTCTGTTAAACACCAGGAGACAGAAAAGCAGAACTTCGCTTATCCAGCGATCAATAACCCAATCAACGGCCCGCCCTCAACGCAAGAGCGGGCCGTTTGCTCACCCTGGAGCGTTGGATGGAGGAACGTTTAGTAGCTGGTAATCCATAAAATGATGCCAAACCAGATGGGATCAAACCCCAGGCTTGTGATCATGGGAAACGTAATAGGCAGCGTCATTAGCAGTAGTGTTATGCCATCAAAGAAGCAACCCGGTACGATATAAATGATAACAATCATCAGCTGCCAATCGCGGCAAACATGATAGAAGCATGTTTAAAGCACCCTTATTGACGCTTCATGCACTGTTTTATATTCATGAACGGCGACGGGCGACCATAGAATGGCTAACAATTCCTTGCACACTTATCCTGGCCAGCAGTGATGCGATGCCAATTGATTACCTTTCAGGTTATGTTGGTATCTTGAAAACGCCCCCTTTTGCACCGTCGTCGTGGTCAGGTTGAGGGAATATATGAAAGATAAGTTTTGTAGCTTGTTGAAAAATAAAAATATGGCCTATTTACCACCAGAACAAACGCTGGCAGTGCCCGCAAAAGTGAAAACAGTCGTTTTTTTGTTGATGGAAAATTTTTCCATGATGGCATTTACAGGTGCTGTTGATGCGTTGGTAACAACGAATTTGATGAACGCAACGACCACTTACAACATAAGGGTTGTCGGTAATGGCAGCGCCGCTGTGCAATCAGACTTGGGGATTGAAATTAACGCTGATGCATCTCTTGCGGATTTTGATCTTTCCAACGAAAAAGTAGATGTATTGATAGTGTGTGGTGGCTTGAGAGTTAAAGCGCAGTCCTCAGCGCTTGTGCGTAATAAGCTAAGAAAGGCAGATAGTCACGGCGTTGTATTGGGTGGTTTATGGAATGGCGCCTACTTTCTTGCAGACGCAGGTCTGTTGAGTGGCTATCAGTGCGCGTACCATCCTGACGGACGCGCCATGATGGCTGAGGAGTTTCAAGACGTTACTATCTCTGCTCGAAGCTACGTTGTGGATAGAAAGAGATTAAGCTGCGCGGGCGCGAGCAGCTCCCTAAGCCTCATGCTAGAAGTTGTTAGAGCCGATTGTGGTGACCAAGTAGCCAGTGCGGTTGAGGAAATGCTCAGCTGTGACAAGGAAATAGAACTGCCAGACATTTCAACGATTAACGTTGATCAAAACCATACGTTACCAGAAACGCTTAAAACAGCCCTTCAGTTGATGAAAAACAATATTGAAGAGCCGTTATCTATTGTTGAAATAGCCAATTGGGTGGGTATTTCACGGCGCCAGCTAGAGCGATTGTTCTGTCACTATATTGTCGCTAGCCCTTCTCGGTATTACATGGAGTTGCGTTTAACACGGGCGCGGCAGCTATTGCAGCAAACAAATAAACCGATAGCAGAGGTGACCGTGGCAACAGGGTTTGTGAGTGTTTCGCACTTTAGAAACTGCTTTTATCAACTGTTTGGCGTGTCCCCTGGCCAGTTTAGAAAGTCGTTTCAAAAGGGCGGCCGTTTCCTGTGACCTTGTGCATGAATGGCGGCGTACTGATAAATACGGGATTCAAAGGGAGCCGGGCAGGCTCCCTTGAAGAGCATATCTGGACGATATTAATTTCCCGACCACCCCATGAATATGGGGACATAGACCACTAGCAGCAGCACGCCGATTAGACCCAGCAGATAAGGCACGATGGCGCGTGTAATACGCTCAAGCGGTAGCTGTGTCACTGAAGATGCAACGTACAGGTTGATCGCCACGGGTGGCGTGATCATGCCTATCGAGAGCCCTACCACAATAATCAGACCGAAGTGGATTGGATCGACCCCCAGCTGCAGCACCAGCGGTAGCAGCACCGGCGTTAAGATAATCAGCGCGCTTGCCGTTTCGATAAACACACCGGTCAGCAGGATGACGGCGACCACCAGCAGCATGATAATCAGCGGGTTGGTGGAGAGCGACAACACCGATTGTGCGATAGCACCAGGCACCTGCCAGCTAGACAGCGTCCAGCTCAGCACCGCCGACATGGCAATCACTAGCATGATCACTGCAGTGGTGATGGCTGAGCGGATCAGCAGCCGATACACCTGGGGCAGGGTTAAATCACGATAGATGAATAGCGATACCAGTAGCGCATAGTTGACGGCTACCACCGCCGCTTCAGAGGGCGTAAAGATCCCCGTGAAGATACCGCCCAGAATAATCACCGGCGTCATCAAGCCCCAGCTTGCCGCCTTGAACGTGCGCAAGATGGTGGTGATGGACAGCGGTGTCCCCTTGGGGTACTGGCGTTTATAGGCTTGGGTAATAGCAATCGCCATTAATCCCAAACCCATTGCCAAACCAGGTAAAAAACCGCTCAAAAACAGCTTGGATACCGACTGCTGGGCAATCACCGCATAGATAATCATGGGCACCGAGGGCGGAATGACCACGCCAATCGTGCCACTGGCGGCAATCAGGCTGGCCGCCGATGCGGGGTCGTAGCCCTTTCGCTTAAGCTCCGGCACCAGGCTTGAACCGACCGCCGCCGTGGTGGCTGCCCCCGAACCCGAAATAGCGGCAAAGAACATGCCCGCCATGACCGATACGACCGAAAGCCCGCCACGCATAAAGCCCACCAGCGAATCGGCAAAACTCACCAACCGCTCGCTCACCTTGCCCTGGGCCATTAAGTCACCGGCAAGAATGAACATGGGAATCGCCACCAGCGCGAAGGAGTTGATGCCCTGGAACATCTGCTGGGTCACCACCATCAGCGGCACGCCCGACTGATACAGGGCAAACAGAGTGCTTGCGCCAATCGCAAAGGCAATTGGTACGCCCATTAGCATAAACAGGAAGAACAGGCCAAATAGCAGCATGGTCATGGTGTCTGTTCTCCAGTGGGTTGCGAGGGTTTGCCTTCAAGCACCAGTTCAAGCAGATCGACCAACGCATACCAGGCCATGATGGCTGCACTGATCGGCATTACGGCATACACGTACGACATCGGCACGCGCAGCGAGGCGGATTTCTGAAAGCTCTGTACCTGCATGTAGCGATAGCCGATCACTACCAGCGTGATCATAAAAGCGATAACCACCATCACCGCCAGTATTCGCGCTATTTGGCGTAAACGAGCGGGAAGCGCGTCGACGGCAAAGGTAACGGCGATATGATGGCCGCGCTGAAAAGCCAGCGTGCCGGCTAGAAAGGTAATCCAGATGAGCAGAAAACGGGCGACCTCTTCGGTCCAGCCAAAGGCGGTGAAAAACACTCGAGAGACAATTTGCAGCGTAATCACGCCGATCAAGGCAGCCATGCCCGCAAAGACCACTGGCTGGAGAACCGTATCTAGACCGCGCTCTATGCCTCTTAATAGTGCCAATAAAGGTTGAGAGAAAGTGGCCACGTTACAGCAGTGCCTCCTGGATGCGAGGAAGGCGGTTACTGAACTGTTCGCCAAGTAGCTCTTGGTATGCCGCCGCACTTGGGGCGCTGTCATCGCTATTCATTATGCAGGCAATCGCCCGTGTGGCGCGTTTAAGTAAATGGCGGGGCATGTGGGAAGAGGGGACGTTATCCACGTTATCTCCTTGGAATGATCTGTTTTTTTATAGTGTAGAGGGGGAGGGGCTTAATCAGCGCGTCATCTATACCATATTGGTTTTAGCGAACAAATAATTGATTGTAATCCCGCCATTCGTCGTAGAGCCTGCCGGGAAACCACGCTGGCAATAAAAAACGTTTTAGATCGTAACCTTGAGCAAATACACGGTTGGCGATAGCCTCTCTACCTACGTATAAATACATAGCCAGGCTTCACGCCGCACCGACCGGCCCTGACAGGAACAGAGAATGGACACGCTGATTAATAGTCTTACCGACATCGTAGGAAAAACAGGCGTACTGCTGGGTGATGATGTTGCCCAGCGCAGTGTCGACTGGTTCACCAAAGCGTCTTGTCAGGCAAAAGCAATTATTCGACCGCAATCCACTGAACAGCTCAGCCAGGTCATGACGCTTTGTTATGAGGCCAATCAGCCGGTGGTCACCCACGGTGGATTAACCGGCGTCGTGCATGGCGCCGTTGCCAGCCCTGACGAACTCGTGGTGTCGCTGGAGCTAATGAACCAGATCGAGCATATCGATGCCGTGGGTTCCACGATGCAGGTACAGGCGGGCGTGACGCTTCAGCACGTTCAGGAAGCCGCTCAAGAGATCGACATGCAGTTTGCGCTGGACCTGGGCGCGCGCGGTTCCTGCACCATTGGCGGTAACATCGCCACTAACGCGGGCGGCATTCGGGTGATTCGCTACGGCATGATGCGCCAACAGGTGTTAGGGCTGGAAGTGGTTCTCAGCGATGGCACCGTGGTCAGTTCCATGAACACCATGCTGAAAAACAACGCCGGTTACGATTTAAAGCAGATGTTTATGGGTAGCGAAGGCACCCTGGGAATTGTTACCCGGGCCGTGCTGCGCCTGCATCCGAATATGCCCAGCGAGCAGACCGCGTTCGTCGCGGTGCCCTCGTTCGACGCGCTGACATCGCTGTTAAACATGGCCTCCAAAGAGCTTGCCAACAGCCTGAGTGCCTTCGAAGCGCTATGGAACAACCACTACGCGTTGATGACTTCCGCAACGACCAAACATACCGCATTGCTGGCCAACGACTCGCCGTTCTACGCCATTATTGAAACGCTTGGCTCGGACGATGAGAAAGATGCCGAAGCGTTTGCGAGTGTACTGGAAAAAGCCCTCGAAGCAGAGCTGATCACGGATGCCGTGCTGGCCAGCTCCAGCAGCCAGCGCGAAGGTATCTGGGCCGTGCGCGAGGATATCGAAACCCTGGTGCACGCGCTTGACCCGATGTTCTCCTACGACGTTAGCCTGCCGATCACCCACATGGATGAGTACGTAACGGCGCTAGAAGGCAAGCTGAAGGTGCAATGGCCAGAAACCTGCGAGCTGGTAGTGTTTGGCCATCTGGGCGATGGCAACCTGCACATCATCGTCACGGTGCGTGACGCCAGCCAGGACGCCCGGCGTCAGGTCGAAGAGTTGGTGTACGGCTCGCTGGTGAAATACAACGGCTCGATCTCCGCTGAACACGGGGTGGGCCTGGAAAAGCGCGACTACCTGACACTTTCACGCTCACCAGAAGAGATCGCCCTGATGATGCGCCTGAAACAGGCAATGGATCCTAAAGGGCTGCTTAACCCCGGAAAAATTCTGGCCTGAGCACTTGGTTAGTCATCGCATTCAGCCAACAGGCCGCCGTGAGGTAGCCTGTTGGGTGCATCAATCAATCAACTGGTGAGGCGTGGCTTACTCCGCCAGTGCTTCTTGGATGCGTGGCAGATAGTC
This sequence comes from Halomonas sp. AOP43-D1-4, assembly GCF_052446175.1. Taxonomy (NCBI): domain Bacteria; kingdom Pseudomonadati; phylum Pseudomonadota; class Gammaproteobacteria; order Oceanospirillales; family Halomonadaceae; genus Halomonas; species Halomonas sp. AOP43-D1-4. The sequence goes on along the minus strand of NZ_JBQSVY010000002.1, from coordinate 337,462 downwards.
GCCAAACTGCTGGCCGTACTTCTCGTACACCGGCACCACCGCAGCTTGGAAGGCCTCAATATCAGGCGAGTCATTAATCTCCATACCGGCTTCCTGCAGAGCGGCTAGCTGTTCGGCTTCCATATCGGCATTAACCTGACGCTCATACTCGGCGGCTTCCTGGGCAGCCTCTTCCAAAACGGCCTGTGCTTCTTCCGGCAGTTGGTTCCAGGCCGACATGCCCATCACAAAAATAGCCGGGGCATAGGTATGGCGCGAGAGCGTCATGTAGTTCTGCGTTTCGCCCAGCTTAAAGGAGTAGACCACGTTTACCGGGTTTTCCTGACCGTCGATGGTGCCCTGCTGCATCGCCGTGAGTGCTTCGGTCCAGGCCATCGGAATGGCGTTGGCGCCCAGCTCGCGGAAGGTATCGGTGTAAACGGGGTTTTCCATCACACGAATGCGCAGGCCGTCCATATCGGCCGGCGTGTTCACTGCGCGCTCGCTATTGGTCAGGTTGCGAAAGCCGCGTTCGGCGTAGGCCAGGCCTTTCAGGTTAACGTCGGAAAGCTTATCTAAAAGCTCCTGGCCGATTTCGCCGTCCAAAACCCCATAAGCCGCCTCAGGGGACGGGAACAGGAAGGGCAGCTCAAACACTGCCATCTCTTCGACAAAGTTGGCCACCGGACCATTGGTAATCAATCCCATATCCACGGTGCCAATCTGCATGCCTTCCAACAACGTACGCTCATCGCCTAATGAAGCATTGGGGTAGATATCAATGATCACCTTGCCGTCGGTGCGCTCTTCCACCAACTCCTCAAACTTGGTAGCAGCGATATGAAAGCCATCCTGCTCGTTGACCACGTGCGCCAAGCGCAGAGTCACGGGGTCCATATCGTCAAAATTAGCCGCGTAGGCTGAGCTGCAAAGCGCCAAGGAAACAGAGAGTGCCAGCGCATGTTGTGCGAATGTTTTCATTTTTATAGGTTCCGGATGTGTAATAAAGGAAAGTGCCTGCAAAGCATGCATCACACGAAGCAAAACGGTCAATTAAGCGAACAGTAAAGCCGCCGCGCGGCTAGACACAGCACGCCCGCACAGGTACGATACGCACCCAATGCGCCCGTAGCTCAGTTGGATAGAGTATCGGCCTCCGAAGCCGAGGGTCGCAGGTTCAAATCCTGCCGGGCGCGCCAGACATATCAAGGGCTTACGTTTATTCGTAAGCCCTTTTGTTTTGTCTATGACCATTTGTAAACGCGCGTCGGTTTTGGCATAGTCTGGCACAACAATTGGGACAACCTTCTTGGCAGTGATTAGCTCTTTTCTTGCAGCCTATTTGGCACTGGATCGAAACAAGACCACTTTTCATCTTGTTGATCTGCCCCGACCCGGGTCGGTAACGTTTAGTTTCGGTGAATCATATTTTACTAAAAGTAAGCTTACGTCTTATCTCACTCGATAGGGCATACCTGTTAGGTAATGCCCAAAATAAACCTAGGTAGGGCCAGTGATAACTCAGGTATGAAGGTCACTATCAGTACCATTGGAAGGTGGCCAAAGAGCAAAAACTTCATTGTGACCCCAAAGTACTTATCGAGAGATATTTTACTAACGCCTGCAGCCATATAAAGCATAGGTGCGCATGGTGGTGAGACATTACCTAACCCTAAATTGACGCCAACAATAGCGGCAAAATGAATAGGATGTACGCCAATAGCAGTGGCTAATGGCAGCAGCACAACTGCAGCTAAGATGCTGCCGGAAATGTCATCGACAATCATGCCGATTAAAAGCAGAACGAGATTTATAAGCAATAGAATGACGAGTGGGCTGTCTGATAGTCCCAGTAGAAAGCCTGTCACTTGGCTCGGCACCTGTTGAAGGATCATGGCGCGGCTCATCATGAAGAGAAAGAAAAGCACGGCAATGATTGACCCAATCGTCAATGTGGCTTGAATCAAGCCATTCCAGAATGCCTTGACGCTAAGAGTGCGGTAGAGCACAAATCCAGCAAAGGTGGCGTATACGAAGGCTATGGCTGCTGCCTCAGTAGGCGTCGCTATGCCTCCATAAATGGTGCCCAGGATGATGATAGGCATTAGAAGTGCCCAAATTGCGCTTTTACCGCTTTTCAGGATCTTAATGCCAGCCTGTCGTACAGGCAGTTTTTCATCAACTTGTATGTTGGGGTTGTTGCGCAGGAAAAAGAAATTCAACCCGACGTAGATAATCATCAGTAATACGCCGGGAATGACGGTGGAAAGAAAGGCAGCGCTAACGGAAAGCCCACCCGTTATCGCGAAGACGATCATCGGTACCGAAGGTGGGATGAGCAGTGCAAGTACCGAAGAGCATGCTACCAAGGCGGTTGCATGGCCAACAGGATAGCCCTCTCGAACCATTCGCGGAATCATAATCTGGCCAATCGCTGCGATGGCGGCAGAAGATGAGCCAGAAATGGCTCCAAAAAGAGCACACGTTATAACGGTAACAGCTCCCAGGCCGCCCTTAACTCTTCCTACGAAGGCATTGATGAAGTTGAGTAAGTGTGTGGATATCCCCGCTTGGGCCATTACCACGCCCGCTAATACGAAAAGAGGTAGCGCTAATAACGCAAAACTGGTTGTCGTTTGAAATGCATAAGGAATAAGGAATGAGATATCAGCACCAGTGCTGAGCAAATAGACAAGAGCACCAAGACCAAAGGCGAAGGCTATCGGCATTCCCAAGAGTAATAAAGCTACAATAATCCCGAGAGCTAGGGAAAAAATCAGCATCGTTGCCTCTCTTCTTTTTGTATGCGACGAAGGTCAAGGAACTGGTTAATCGTTTGCATGAGCAACGCTAATATAGTGCCTAAAAAGCCCACTACTAATGAGGCAGACCACAACCACCTAGGCCAGCGCATATAGGAGCTCAAGCGACCTCGATCGAAATCAAACATGGCGTACTTAATGGCAAAGTAACCAAACACCACGCAGACAGCTATGCTCAGTAGGGACATGCAGAGATTGATGATTTGGGTCTTGCTACGAGATTTAACAATAAGATCTAATATGCCGCCGCGTATATGCTCGCCCTCTCTAGTGGTATAGGCAATAGCCGGAAAATAAATCCATGCTCCTAGCAGCAGCGCAATCTCTTCAATGCCTAGAAATGGGGAGTTAAAGACGTAGCGCATTAGCACTTGACCAAACATCAAGCCACCCAAAAGAATGCTAAATATTGCCAGCGAACTTTTGAGAAGCATTGCATAAGCGGCTTCACACTTTAAAAAAACTGAATAGAGTGGGCTAACAGGAAAGTTTGGCACGGCAGTCACTTCTGCCACCTGGCTTACCTGATGGCTTTCATCCGCAGGGGAAAAGTCTTTTTCCTTTTCTTGTATTGGCATCACTTTACTCCAAAGAGAAAGGCCCACTAAACGCGGGCCTTGGGTCTTACTCAATACCAGCGGCTTGTCTCAGTTTTGCCATAATTTCGGAGCCGACCAGCTTCTCCATTTCAGGCCATTCTGTTTCATGAACAATTTGTGCAGCAGTGGCAATCTGCTCATCACTGAGTTCGACGACATCAATGCCTGAATCTCGCACTTTATCCAGGAATTCTTCACTCAAGCTCTGAGCCTCATCCCAAGACCACAGCACAGTGTCGTCGGCAGCGCTCTGTAGTAAGTCGCGGTTCTCCTCAGAAAGTCCTTCCCACCAGTCTTTATTCACTAGCCAGAAAGCAGTTTCAAAGTAGTCATTGGTAAGAATGTTCGTTTCCAGAACATCTCGCTGCTGGTAAGTTTCTACTGCAGTCGAAAAGGCTCGGGCATCGACTGTACCTAGCTGTAGGGCGGTATAGACCTCTGAGAGTGGAATAGGTACTGATGCGAAGCCAAGGTTACGGAAGCGGTCAATGGCGATAGGGACAGGTGGTACACGGACCTTAATATTGTTGCCATCTTCGGGGAAGTTGACAGGGACTTCTCCTACGCCTTTGCGGATAACAAGGGAGCCAAAATCGGTAGGGATAATGCCGATAGTATGCAGGTCGAGATCATGAAATATGCTGTTATAGACTTCTAGCATTTCGCCATTAGGCCCATAGACATCCCGAGCGTCTTCCCAGTTCGAAACAACATAACCAAGCCATGAGAGGTCGAGGCGTTCGTCAAATTCCGAGGCACCCCAAGTCAGCGTCATCGGCACAACGCCTTGCATGGATTGCTCAAATAGAGACGTCCAGTCTCCTAAATCACCACCTTGGTGGTAGGCAATCTGAAACTCCTCACTTTCCTGAATCTCGTCGATAAAACGCTCAGAAATAGCGTGGAAGATATGATCGCTTGGCATGGCATGTGCCAATATGAAGCGCTCATTAGCTTGCGCTTGGGACGTAATGCCCACGCTCGCCATAGCAACGGCTGCAATCGCTACGCTTGTGCGAATCTTCGTAAGCGGTAATCTTTTCGGCATCTCTACTACTCCTTTCTTGTACTTTGTTTATTAAGAAGAGTTTTATAGTATATATTAGCTTAATAGACTGGGTGTTGAGCTTTAGTGCATGGTTTTTAGTTCTTGAAAATTATCCGCTATTGCTGTTTATGTTTTCTAGATCTAGATAAAGATTAAAGCCACCTTTGATCAACTTCTAGTTAATCAAAAATAGATTTACCCCTCCTGTCACTAATAGGTTTTTTTGATTTATATCAAGCTCTTCAAATAACTTGACATTGCGAAGTTCAGGCTAGGGTAAATAATTTTTATTTTAAATAAGTATTTGATTAATCTAACGTAAGGTTTTGTTTAACATAGTTGGTTTTTGGCACGTAATTACCCCGTCTCTATTATGCTTAAGTATTAGTGTTTGGAGAGGTGCTGATCAGTTTATTCAACTCATCAAAATATGTTTCCAAAACTAAATTAGAAAACCCTCCTTTACGGGTGATGGCGCTGTAACCTGTGAAGTAATGCCATTTATTGGGTGGCAGTGCTTTCATCTGCCCGTCGCGTACCCATCGCTCAGCATAATGAGTGGGTAGGTATCCGATATAGCTCCCAGACAGTATAAGAAAAGCAACGCCCTCGCGGTCGGTCGCTGACGCTGATGCTTTAAGCGGTTCATGCATTGCCTTTATTTCTGGTGTTTGGGCATAAGCGGGTACAACAGCGTCGTAATGTGGTAAGTCTTCTTCCGTAATATTGTTCGCGTGAAATAGTGGGTGTTCAGTCGAGCAGTAAAGTCTTGAGGTTTCTTCGTACAGTGTCAGGTAGTCAAGCCCTGGTAGAGTTTTGAGATTAGGAATAACGCCGGTATGTAAGCGTCCATCAAGAACGGCTAGCTCAATATCACTAGGCGGAATCATGCGAATGTTGATACGAACATCGGGGCCTTTCTCTTTGAGTGCATTAAGCGCATGAGTTATATGCATTTCGGGCATGGTTACTAGGTTATCGGTAATACCAATGTTGAGCTCACCTTTGAGCTGGGCATGCAAGCCGTTGACTTGAGTGCGAAATCCCTCAACTGCCGCTAAAAGCTGTAGAGACAATTGGTAAACTTCAGAGCCTTCATTCGTTAGGGCAAAGCCACTACGGCCACGTTGACAAAGGCGGAGGCCAAGTCGTGTTTCCAAGTCATTCATTGCCATGCTAATGGCAGCACGGCTAATGCTTAATTCGACTTCAGCCGCTGAGAAACCCCCGCATTCCACGACTTTTCGATAAATTCTGAGGAGCCGAAGGTCAGAGTCGCTTGGTTGCCCCATTGGCGCTACTTTCCGAAGTGCCATATTTTTCTTGCTCCTTACCTACACAGTGAGATTTATGTAACCCCCATCGTAGCGTCATCGTGCTTAAAAGTTAAGTAAGTAGTTATTTGAAATAAACTAGTTGTTTATTTAACTTATCAAAGAGGCGTTCTAGGCTGGTTTTCTAAACCCCATTAATGACAAGACTCTATAGAGGGTAATAGATATGTCAGCTCAAGAGTTTTCCCCTACTGCCGGGCTCAGCGTCGAGCAACTCGACGCATACTGGATGCCTTACACCGGCAACCGTCAGTTCAAACGCGACCCGCGTATCATCACCGGTGCCAAGGGCAGTTATCTCACCGATGCCCAGGGTCGCCAGGTTTTTGACGGCCTCTCCGGATTGTGGACGTGTGGCGCTGGGCACTCTCGCCCAGAAATCGCCGACGCGGTAAGCAAGCAGTTGCGCGAGCTGGACTATGCACCTGCTTTCCAGTTCGGGCATCCCAAGGCGTTTGAACTTGCTCATCGTCTGCGTGAGCTGACACCTAAAGGTCTGGATTACACCTTTTTCACCGGCTCGGGTTCCGAGAGCGCCGATACGTCCTTGAAGATTGCCCGCGCCTACTGGCGTAAGAAAGGAAAACCCACCAAGACCAAGCTGATCGGGCGTGCCAAGGGCTATCACGGCGTCAATTTCGGTGGTTTTAGTGTGGGCGGTATTGGTGCCAATCGGGCGCTTTATGGGCAGGGCGTCGATGCTGACCACCTGCCCCACACCCTGATTGCTGAGAACGCCTTCACCCGTGGCATGCCCGATCGCGGTGCCGAGAAGGCCGACGAGCTGCTTGAGTTGATCGCGCTGCACGACGCTTCCAATATCGCCGCGGTGATCGTCGAGCCACTGGCTGGTTCCGCAGGGGTAATCCCGCCGCCGAAGGGGTACTTGCAGCGGCTGCGCGAGATCTGCGACCAACACGATATCCTGCTGATCTTCGACGAGGTGATCACCGCCTTTGGGCGCATGGGATCTATGACCGGTGCCGAGGAGTTCGGCGTCACTCCCGATATAATGAATTTCGCCAAGCAACTGACCAACGGTGCGGTCCCCATGGGCGGCGTGATCGTTCAAAGTGAGATTTATCACACCTTCATGGAGCAGGGTGGTGCCGACTACATGCTTGAGCTGCCCCATGGCTACACCTATTCCGGGCACCCGGTGGCCTGTGCCGCAGCCCTATCGGCTCTGGACGTGCTCGAGCAGGAATGCCTGATCGACCGCGTGCGCGAGATGAGCCCAGTCTTCGAAGAAGCGCTTCACGGGCTTAAGGGCACGCGTTATATCAGCGATATCCGTAACTATGGACTCGCTGGCGCCTTGCAGATCGAACCCTACCCTGGTGAGCCGGCCCGCCGACCCTACGAGATCGCTATGAAGTGCTGGGAAAAAGGCTTCTACGTGCGCTACGGCGGTGACACCATTCAGCTCGGCTTGCCCTTTATCGTCGAGCGTGAGGAGATCGACCGCGTCGTCAATGTGATAGGCGATGCCATCAGCGAACTGAACTGAAGCTCTTACTTCTGCAGACTAAACCGACAGACCCAACAAGAGGCAACTCATGACAACACTCGGCCATCTGATCAACGGTGTGCGTGTCGACCGCGAAGAGCGTACCCAGGATATCTTCAACCCCTCCGTCGGCGAGGTTGCCGGCCAGGTGAGCTTGGCGAGCAAAGCTACCGTCGAGGAGGCCATTGCCGCTGCCGAGGCCGCCTATCCGGCCTGGCGTGACACCCCGGCCGCCAAGCGCGCCCGGATCATGTTCCGCTTCAAGCAACTGCTGGAAGAGCATGCCGACGAAATCGTCCGCCTGGTCGGCCAAGAGCACGGCAAGATAGTGCATGATGCGCGGGGCGAACTCGCCCGGGGTATCGAGAATGTGGAGTACGCCTGCTACGCCCCGGAGCTGCTCAAGGGCGAGCACAGCAAGAATACCGGCCCCAGCATCGACTCCTGGAGCGAGTTCCAACCCTTGGGCGTGGTGGCTGGCATCACGCCGTTCAACTTCCCGGCGATGGTGCCGCTGTGGATGTATCCCATGGCCATCGCCTGCGGCAACACTTTTGTTCTCAAGCCCTCCGAGCGTGACCCCAGCTCGGCACTCTACATTGCCGAGCTGGCCCAAGAGGCGGGGCTGCCCGCCGGCGTGATCAATGTGGTCAACGGTGACAAAGAAGCCGTCGACACTCTGCTCGACGACCCGCGCGTGCAGGCCGTCAGCTTCGTCGGCTCCACTCCGATCGCTGAATACATCTACTCCCGGGCAAGCGCTAGCGGCAAGCGTTGCCAGGCCTTGGGCGGCGCCAAGAACCACGCCATCGTCATGCCCGACGCCGACATGGACAACGTGGTCAACTCCTTGAACGGGGCGGCCTTCGGTTCGTCGGGCGAGCGCTGCATGGCGCTTTCCGTTGCGGTGGCCGTGGGCGACGAAGCCGCCGATACGCTGATCGCCAAGATGCAGGAGCAGATGAAGTCGCTCAAGGTCGGCCCCTTCTCCGACAAGAGCAACGATTTCGGCCCGGTGATCACTAAGGCGCACCAGGAGAAGGTCTGCGGCTATATCGACAGTGCCGAACAGCAGGGCGCCACCATCGTGGTCGATGGGCGCGGTGTTCAGGTGCCGGGGCACGATAATGGCTTTTACGTGGGCGGCACCCTGATCGATCGGGTGACACCCGAGATGACCTGTTACCAAGAGGAGATATTCGGCCCGGTACTACTGGTGGTGCGCGCCGGTTCCATGGATGAGGCGATGAAACTGATCGACGATCACGAGTATGGCAACGGCACTTGCATCTATACCCGCGATGGGGAAGCGGCACGTTATTTTAGCGACCGTATTCAGGTTGGCATGGTGGGCATCAACGTGCCGCTACCGGTGCCGGTCTCCTACCACAGCTTCGGCGGTTGGAAGCGTTCGTTGTTTGGCGACCTTTCCGCCTATGGCCCCGATGCGGTACGTTTCTACACGCGGCGCAAGACGATCACCCAGCGCTGGCCGTCGGCCGGGGTTCGTGAGGGCGCACAGTTCTCTTTCCCCTCCTGATCGAGCCGGGTCTACCAATATCAGCGCATGACCGGAGGGTCATGCGCTCGGCCTCCTAACAAAAAGAGATAATGATCATGCAGATTGCTATTTCCAAGGAAATCAAAACCACGAATATCGTGTCGCCTTGACCCTCGCCGGCGCCCGCGAGCTGGTCAGCCGTGGTCACACCGTCACCGTGCAGGCCGGGGCAGGAGAGGGCGTTGGTTTCGCGGGTGCTACCTATGAAGCCGCAGGCGTCCGCACCGAGGCTGATGTGGCTAAGGTGTGGGGCAGTGCTGAGCTTATACTCAAGGTTAAGGAGCCGCAGTCCGAAGAAATCAAACGCCTCAAGGGGGGCCAAACGCTGTTCACTTACCTCCTCTTGGCCGCCGAGGAAGCCTTGACCCGGGGCCTTATCGAAAGTTGTGCCACCTGCATCGCCTACGAGACCATCACCGACCGTCAGGGCGGCCTACCTTTGTTGGCTCCGATGAGTACGGTTGCCGGACGCATGGCTGCGCAGCTTGAATTATTTACGCAATGTATGTGCCCATCATAGTCGGTTGTGGAATCGCAATATGACGGACCAGCCGCGTAAGCCCGCCCATAGTGAGGCCTCTCTATTTTCCCTGGGCTGGCAAAACTCCCATGTTCAGGCGCGTCCTTTCCTACTGTTCTGTATTGTTCAGTACCTATTGATGACGGTTAACCCGACGAGCACTTGGTGGGCCCGCTTATCAGAGTTGTTAAGCAGTTTCCCAGATTTGCGCGAAGCAGGGCTAAATCTAAAAGGCATGGGAATTATAGAAGGCTGGGAGCAGTGGGAATGGGAAGCAAGGCAATAAAAAACCCCTAAGCAATGCTACTGCGTGGCAGTTTCACCGATAGGGGCCGTGTTGGCGTAAATACTAGGCGCCCACGTTTCGAAAGGCAACACTTTTTAACACCTGTAGGGTGGCAAATTACTATGGCCATTGAGCAAGGAATCTGGAAGCTCGCGAACACTCCTGGCGCGCTTCCACAAAAGCTGCTACCAACGGGGCTGGCGGATGAAAGCCTGCTGGAAGAGCAGATTATGCAGGATGTCTCAATTCTGAATCGGGACTGGCTGCTGATCGGCCGTCAGGTGCGTACCGGCTTTGGTAAGCTGATCGATCTACTGGCCGTAGACGCCAACGGCACGGTAATTGTGATAGAGCTAAAGCGCGATAAAACCCCGCGTGATGTCGTCGCTCAGGCTATCGACTACGCCTCTTGGGTGGTGACACTTGCCGATTACCAGTTGATTGATATTTACCAGCAGTTTGCCGAGTGCTATGGGCGTACGCTTGTCACTTTGGGCGAAGCCTTTGAGGCCAAGTTTGGTATGGCGCTGGATAGTGTGACACTCAACGAGAGCCATCAACTGGTCGTGGTCGCTACGCAGTTGGATGCCAGCAGCGAGCGCATTATCAACTACCTGAACGAACACGCCCAGCTGTCCATCAATGCCATGTTCTTCTCCGCGTTTGAAGATAACGGCAATCGCTATCTCAGCCGCGCCTGGATGATTGACCCTGATGAGCCGCCTAAGCCGGTAGCACGTAAAGCCAATAAAGAACCGTGGAACGGCGAGTTCTACGCCTCATTTGGTGACGACCGGCCGTGGGAGCTTGCTCGGCGCTTGGGTTTTATCGCCGGTGGCGGTGCTACGTGGTATTCCAAAACGCTGGCAATGCTTTCAGAAGGCGACCGGGTGTGGGTCAATATCCCTAAAACAGGTTACGTGGGCGTTGGAGAGGTTATCGGCGAGCGCAGCCAGGCCACGGAATACCCGTTTGAAACGGAAAACGGCCCCAAAACGTTACTCGATATAGTGCGTCCAGATGATTACCCGCACTTGTATCAAGAGCTTAATGACGAGGAAGACAACGCTGAGTACCTGGTGCCGGTGCGCTGGCTCTATACCGTCGAGCGTGCGCAGGCGTTCAGCGAAGTGGGGCTGTTTGGTAATCAAAATACGGTGTGCAAGCCTACCGCGCCTAAGTGGTCGCATACGGTTAATCGGCTTAAGCAGATGTGGCCGTTAGATGTTCGTTCTCCAGCTTGATGCTAATTCTCTAGATACAGTAATTACACCCTCGGAAAGTGCCTTAACGCTCACCAAGGACGTGCCTGATTACCACCTCAGCCCGATACCCAGGCACGTTTCACCACTAAAAAACTACTGACTAGCAGTAGGCCGCACCACAATATCGCTGGTGTCGACGTCGTCAGGCTGGTTGATAGCATGGGCGATGGCGGCAGCAATGGCCTCGGGTTTAAGGGCAATCTGGCGGTAAGCTTCCATGGCCTCGGCGGCTTCCTTGTCGGTGATGGTGTTGGCCAACTCCGACTCCACAACGCCGGGATAAACGCAGGTGACGCGCAGGCAGTTGGTTTCCTGGCGCAGGCCGTCAGAAATGGCGCGCACGGCGTATTTGGTCGCGCAGTACACGGCGGCGGTGGGCACGACACTCAGCCCGCCGATGGAGGAGATGTTGATAACCTGCCCCGCCTGTTGCGCCTGCATGGTGGGAAGAACCGCCGCGATTCCGTTTAGTACGCCACGAATGTTCACATCGATCATGCGGTTCCACTCATCTACCTTGAGCGCTGCCAGCGGGGAAAGTGGCATAACGCCTGCATTATTGATGATGACATCGATGCGGCCATGGGTGGTGATCGCAAACTCGGCAAACGCCTGCATATCTTCACGGCTAGTGACATCCAGGGCCTGGTAATCAACTGTGCTGCCGTTGGCACACAATTCGCGCGCCAGTGCTTCCAGTCGGTCGGTACGTCGCGCACCAATAATTAGGCGATGGCCTTGCTTGGCCAGTTCGCGGGCCGTGGCTTCACCAATACCGCTGCTGGCGCCGGTCAATAAAACAACTTTAGAGGGGACGTTCGATAGGCTGGTCATGCGTTTTTCCTGTTGTGGGAAAGTACAGGGAAAGCGTAGGGGATGCCCACGAACGGCAATATAGACGATCCTCTTGCATGCTTGCCTAAAGCTATTAATTGGCGGGCTGGAGGCAGGAAACTGACCCAACAGCCTATACTATTACTCTTATGTTGGCTCAGACACTGGCAGTCTCAGTGGCGATCAACGAGGGCGAATAGTGAGAGCATTGAACGAGGTTGCTCATGGTAGCGAGTAGCGATGCGGTAGTGCAGCGCCGGATAATCGAACGGTTATATCAACTCGCCCCGCGCGAGGGATATACCCAGTCGCTGGTGGATGAGGTGCGCCTGATGCGCTCAAACCGGACGCTCAAAAACACCCCGGTGCTATATGAGCCGAGCATCGTCATCATCTGCCAGGGGCGTAAGCGGGGCTATCTGGGCAGCGAAGTGTATCTTTATGATGCGCATCACTATCTGGTGCTAGCGGTACCTCTGCCGTTTATTTCAGAGACAGAGGCGAGCCCTGACGTACCGATGCTGGGGATTGCGATCCGCCTTGATACAGCGGTCATTGCAGAGCTTGTCACCCAGCTGGATGAAACGGTCGATGTTCAGCCAACCCCACCCCGCGGCATGCTTTCCACACCGCTTGATCAATCGCTTGCCGGTGCAACGCTACGCTTGCTGGATGCGCTGGCAACGCCTGCGGATGCACGCATTCTAGCACCGTCCATCGTGAGAGAGATTTGCTACCGGGTACTGACCGGCGAGCAGGGCGGAAGCGTTCGCTCGGCGTTATCCCACTATGGGCAGTTCGGGAAGATAGCCAAGGCGCTACGCCGCATCCATGTACATTACGCCGCTCCGCTGGAAGTGGGCACGCTCGCCCATGAGGTGGGAATGAGCGCTCCGGCGTTTCATGCGCACTTCAAATCCGTCACTCAAACCTCGCCTATCCAGTACATCAAATCGACGCGCTTGCACCATGCGCGGCTGTTGATGATTCGTGATGGATTGACCGCCGCTGCTGCGGCGAGCCGGGTAGGCTATGAAAGCCCTTCCCAGTTCAGCAGGGAGTTCAAGCGGCTATTTGGTCAGCCACCTGCAGAGGAGGTGCGCGCTATGAAATTGAGTCTGGCGTTATCACCGCCTGCTCCTATCACCGATATCGCTTCGTTGCATTGAGAACGATACGATGCCAGATGCTAACTCATTAGCACATTTTATAATCTCTCAGCCTATACGAGTTACCAATGAACATACTCGATAAACGCGCCTTCTACCTGCTGGAAGTAAGCAGTTGCGGCGGTATTCGCGCGGCGGCTGAGCATTTGCATATTAACCCCTCCGTGGTGAGTCGGCAGGTTCGCAGCCTTGAGCGAGAGCTGGGAATGGCGCTATTAGAGCGGCAGGGGCGCCATATGATGTTAACCGAGGCGGGGCTGCTGGTGGTGGATAGCTTTCTTGCCCAGCGGCGGCTCAACTCGGAGCTGGGGGATACGCTTTCCCGGTTGCGCAATCTACAGGCGGGGAAGGTCGTGGTTTCGGTGGGCGATGGGTTTGTGGATAGCTTTATCAACTACGTGATGAAGCGCGTCTCCGAACATTACCCGGACGTGCTGATCGAGATCAAAACGGGCATCTACTACCCCCGTGAGCCCCACGAGATGGTGGCCAACGACGAGGTGGATATTGCGATTACCTATGGGCCAATCTCGGATCCGAGGCTGGTGGTACACTCCTTTGAGCGCGGCCCGCTATGTGCCCTGGTGGCACCTTTTCATCCGCTGGCCCGGCAGGAGAGTGTTACGGTAGCAGAGCTTTTGCAGCACAAGCTTATTTTTCTGCCCGATGTATCGGGGTCGCAGCAGTTTGTAAATGCGTTGTTTAGCGCCGCCGGGCAACCCGCCACGCCCGCCTACCGTTGCAACCTGCATTCTGTTTCACGGCGCATGGCGAGTGCCGGTATTGGGGTGTCGTTCATGACCGCGGCGGCTGCACGCAATGAGGTGGACGAAGGGCAGCTCAGAGCAATTCCCGTGGCGCACCCACTGGCAGCCAGCAGTCAGGGCAATCTGGTAAGAAGAGTCGGCAGAAGGCTTTCACCCGCTGCCGACTATTTATGGAAGCTGATGCTGACGATGCAGTAATCAGTTCGCCATCATGTAAACGCCGGGGCCGATCGGCCACCCCATGGCTAGCCAGAACATCAAAAAGGCGGACCAGGCGAGCAGGAAGGTAACCGCTAGCGGCAGCATGGTGGCTATCAGCGTGCCCAGCCCCATGTCCGGCTTGTAGCGCTGCATGTACACCAGGGCAACCGAGAAGTACGGGCTCATGGGGGAAATGATATTGGTGCTGGAATCACCGATGCGGAACATGGCCAGTACGAAAGCGGGGTCGAAATCGATCATCATCAGCATCGGCACGAATACTGGGGCCATCAGCGCCCACTGGGCCGAGCCGCTGGTCATGAACACGTTGAGTACCGCACTCATGGCAATGAATGCCCCCACCAGCGGCAGGCCGGTAAAGCCGGTGCTCTGCAGAATGTTCGAACCCTCGATGGCAATGTACTGACCAAGCTCCGACCAGCGGAAGTAGGCGATGAACTGTGCAATGGCGAAGAACAGCACCAGCGTGGGCGCCAAGTCGCTTGCTGATTCGGCCATGCGCTGGGGGACGTCGCGGCTGGTCGTTATCTTGCCGGTGGTAATGCCGTACACTAGGCCGATGGTCACGAAATAGCCAAACATGAGTGGCACCAGCGAGCGTAGGAAAGGTGACGGAATTAGCCCGCCCTCTTCGTTACGCAGCGGGGATGCTTCAGGAATAACGGCAATCAGGATCAGCGCCAGATAGATCAAGGTGGCGAAGCCGACCCGCTTAAGGCCTAACTTCTCTTCCGGTGTTAACTCCGGCTTGACGATATCCGTCTTAAAATCCTTGCTCATCGGCAGCGTGCGCGTGAGCCGCGGTTCAACCACCTTATCGATAATCAGCGTACCCGCAATGGCAAGCACGAATACTGAGCAGGCCACAAAATAGTAGTTATCAACTGGCGAAATATAGGCATCAGGATCGACCAACCGTGCTGCTTCGGTAGTGATGCCGGCAAACAGCGCGTCCCCGACAGTAATAAACAGGCTGGCATCAAAACCTGCACCGGCGGCGGCGTAGGCTGCGGCAGCGCCCGCAATAGGGTGACGGCCCACCGAGTGATACAGCATGGCGGCCAGCGGTATCAAAATCAGGTAGTTGGCATCAGAAGCAATACTGCCGCAGATGCCCGCCAAAAATACGCAGAAGGTTAGCAGTGAGGGCGGGGCTTTGGCGACGCTTACCTGCATCAGCGTCGACATCAGGCCGACCTTATCGGCCAAGCCAATACCGAACATCACCACCAAAATAAGCCCAAGCGGTGGGAAATTGACGAAGTTACTGACCACACTGGTCAGCATGAATTCTAAACCATCGCCTGATAGCAGGCTTTGGACATAGACGGTGTCGCCGGTTTGTGGGTTGATCGCCGAGACGCCAAACGTGGCGAGCATGGCTGAGATAACTACAACCACTACGGCGAGGATGGTAAATAGGATGAACGGATGAGGAAGTTTGTTACCTACGCGTTCAATAGAAGCGAGTACAGACTGCATAGTGTTAACCCTTGTTTTTAGAAATTTTTTGGTTGTAAAAAGGTTGTCAGCTGCGTAACAGTAGCCCTTTTGCTAAAGCAACAAACATGCCACCTGCTACCTGTAATATGTTGTCGTTAAAGTCGTAGTGTTCGTTGTGAAGATAAGCGCTGTCGCCGTTACCGACGAAGAAAAAGCAGCCAGGCACTTCCTGTAGGTAGAACGCAAAGTCTTCGGCACCCATGGTGGGCATGTAATCCAACTGCTGAATGTCGTTACTGACTACATATTTGGAGGCGAGTGCTAACACCCGTTCAGACCATTCGGGATCATTGGATAGTGGTGGAATCTGGTGAATGTGTTCAAGTTTGAAGCTGGCGCCATGGGCATCACACACGCCTTTAGTGACCTGCTCAAGCTTGCCAGCCAGCGCATCGCGGGATGAGGGGCGGTCACTTCTAATATTCACCACGAGCTCTGCGGCGCCGGGGATTACGTTGGCTGCATCGCCTGCATGAAAGGACGCTACGGTAATCACACCGGATTCCAAGGGTGATTTGTGACGGGCCACCAACCCTTGCAATTGTTGTACTAGCGAGGCGCCAACGTAGATCGGATCAATGGCCAAGTGAGGCATGGCCGCATGGCCAGAGACGCCCTCGATGATGACTTTGAACGTGTCGTTGCCACCCATAGCCGGACCGGGCTTTACGAACAGTTGGCCTTCAGGAAAGCCGGGGCGATTGTGGTAGCCAAATACGGCTTCCACTCTAGGGTTTTCAAGCACCCCAGCCTTGACCATCGCATCCGCACCGTTGCCGCCTTCTTCCGCTGGTTGAAAAAGCAACTTGAGATGCCCACACAGTTCATCACGCTTTTCCATGATGACTTCGGCGGCGAGTAGTAGCGTGGCGGTGTGTCCGTCATGTCCGCAGGCGTGCATAAGACCTTCATTCTGCGAACGATGGCCAAACGTATTGGCTTCGTGAATAGGAAGCGCGTCCATATCAGCACGAAACGCGATCACAGGACCTTCGCGGCCGGTATCCAGTTCCGCCAGGATCCCTGTTGTCGCAATACCCTCAGTTACCTTGTAGCCAAGCGCGCGTAATCGTTCGGCGGCTAGCTTGGCGGTTTGGGTTTCTTGGTATTTAAGCTCAGGCTGCTTGTGGAGAGTTTGTCGCAGAACGATTGCATCTTGTATTTGCTTATCGGTAAACATTGCCTGTCCTTGCCGTTATTGATGTGCCTATTGGCAACGTTATTAGGAAGACTAACCCTAAGTGACTTCACGGGTGGAAAGGAGAAGCAGGAACGTTATCTTTGTTGCTTTTTGAGCAACATTTAAATTAGATCCATGGTTTTAGTGCAAGATTTAGAAGTTATGTAGCTCAATAAAAAGCCGCGCAATCGCGCGGCTGCCTCATTTACTCTAAACCCCTTAAAACTCAGTCCTCAACGTAAGCGAGGCACTACGTGGGGCGCCGTAAGCCGTAGCGGTTGTAGTAGCGTTGGTCGAGCAGGTTGTCGACGTTAAGCGTTACGCTGGTTTCATCGTTGATATCGTATTTTGCCATGGCGTTAACGATGGCGTAGCCGGGCCAGTTGACGGCAGTGGAACCTGTGCTGACGCCGTTTGTAGGTTGGCCTGCCGGGCCTGATATCGCATGGGTGTTGCTTTGCGCGTACACACCGCCGCCGAAGGTCATGCGGTTCAAGAAACCGGACGGTTCATACGTAGTGGAAAGCTTGAACAGATGCGATGGGTCGCTGCTGCCATCCGAGTCCACACGGCGGAAGTGCAGGTAAGTGTAGCCACCGTAAACATTCCAGTTGGGCGTCAAAGAGCCGGCGATCTCCAGGTCGATGCCATCGGTTTCATAGCTGTCGCCCACGATGGGTTTAACCGTGGCGCCGCTGGTGGTTTCACGGGTTTGCGGCGTGAATGTGCTGGTGTAGCTTGCATATAGCGAGTGATTGTCCGTGAGGTCATACACCACGCCCGCGTAGGGGTTACCACGCCGTTTTCGTGCTGACTTGAGTGATCACTTGTGCGCAGTATCGTCATGGCGCATCGCGGCAGATTGGCGCTCAAAAACCGAACCGGTGGCGGGCTACGTGTTGTAATGGCGCTACCCGCCTGTGCTGACACGTCAAGGGAAAGCGCCTCTTGATGCGTGTGGCTTCGGCGCGGGGATAGGGCTTGAGATGAGCGGGGCAAGCGTAAGAATTAGCGCAGCAGCAGGTCTTCCTTAATGGGAATAAACGCGCTCGCTTCGTTCATTAGTGACGCAGCGGTGAGCTGGGGGACGCCATATACCTCTACTTTTTTCCCATACTTGACGCGAATTTTATTCACCAGCAGGTCAAAATCGCCATCACCCGTTACCAGTACGATAACGTCGGCGTGCTCTGCGTACTCGATGGCATCCAGCGCAATACCCACATCCCAATCGCCCTTGGCAGAACCATCGGCGCGTTGAATAAAGGGCTTTAGCTTCACCTCAAAACCAATGGCTCTGAGTATATTTTGAAACTCGCGCTGTTTCTTATCGCCTTTATCAATGGCATAGCAAAACGCACCCACCACGTCTCTGTTGGCGGTGGCTTGCGCCCAAAACCGGTTGTAATCAAAGTTTCTCCGATATGCATCCCGCGTGGTGTAGTAGACGTTTTGTGTATCAATAAAGATGGCGACGTTGGTCATAAGTATGGCTCGTTGCGAACTATCCCATCATGCGGGCATGTTGGTCCCATAGCATCCAGATCGTACCGGCCACGATGATAAGCACGATCAGTGTGGTGAAGAGGATACGCTTTAGAGCGTCCCGGTGCGATTTAGCCTAGCCAATATGTAGGAAAAAAGCGCAGATGAACAATGAAGTGCACCAGTGCGAGCGCACCGAATACCATGAGGGCAGGCATGCCTGTTAGCAGGCTCAGGGAGATATTTGCACATGACTCACTCTGAGCTGATCTTGCAGGCAAATGAGCGCTGGATAGGCCATTCATTATTGGCACGTCATTCATGAAACGCCCCGCCATGTTTCGTCGGCGGGCGTTTCATGAAAGGGTCTCAGTAGCTGTGATGCGCTAATGCGAATGTATTACTTTCCTCGGTGACCTTAAAGCGACCTACCATGCTGGCCATGTCGCCTGCTTGGTCGTCCAGTGAGCGGCTCGCTGTGGCGACCTGCTCGACCAGCGCAGCATTCTGCTGAGTGACTTCTTCCAACTGGGTTAACGCCTGATTAATTTGCTCAATGCCTGATGACTGTTCGGTGGTTGCTGCGGATATTTCTGACACCAAAGCAGCCGTATGCTGAGCGCGTTCTGCAATGTTTTTTAGCGTATCGCTTGTTGAGGTAACAAGCTCTTCCCCGTCTTCTATACTTTTAACGTTATTGTCGATCAGCTTTCGAATCTGCTTGGCTTCTTCTGCACTTCGGCTTGCCAGGTTACGTACCTCTGAGGCTACCACTGCAAATCCACGCCCTTGCTCCCCGGCTCTTGCGGCTTCTACGGAGGCATTCAAGGCTAGGATATTGGTCTGGAAAGCGATGTTATCAATGGCTTCCACTATCGCGGTGACTTGCTGATTGGCTTCATGGATCTGCTCCATCGCCATACGCGCCCGTTCGGCTATATCGTTAGCGGAATTTGCCTGGCTTGCCATGTCCTGTGTAGAACGACGTGCTTCCTGAGCCGTATCTGCACTTTGCTTCACGGTGGCCGTAATCTGCTCCATGCTGGATGCCGTTTCCACAAGCGACGCAGATTGCTCTTCGGTGCGCTGGGCAAGGTCTGCATTCCCCTTGGCAATCTCCTTGCTGGCAACTTCGACAGACTGAGCACCCTGCTTGATGCTGGCCACCAGCTCTTCCGTTTTAGCCGTTGATTCGTTGAACGCCTGATAAAGCTGTGACAACTCATCGCTTCCTGGAATCGCCAAGCGCTGAGTCAGATCTCCTCCACGTGTCTGGATGTTTTCAAGCGCTATTTTTAGCGGGCGTACAATACTGCGGACAATGAGCACAGAAAGCAGAACCGCTAACAGAGCCGCCGCTAAGGAGCACGCCAGATAATACGCCAGCTCGCTGACCGCGTTGTCACGCAAGCTCTGGGCTGTTTCAAGCAGAAGATCGGCCGCTTCTCGTCCTACTTCCGCCTGGCTGTCAATCAGCATGGTTTGTTGGTCAAACCACTGCTGGTGATTGATATTGAAATCTCCAGCCGTGCCTTGCTCCACCGCGGTACGTCGCATGTCAGCAAGCGTTTTAGCAAGATCACTTTCCAGTATAGCTGCCAGCTCGCTCTGCAGGCTGGCATTGGAAAGCTGATTAAACGTTTTAAGGTATGCTTCTGATCGGCCTGTGATCGACAGCAAATTGGCGAACGCGGTAGAAGACATGGCGTCTGCACTAAAAGCGGTTGTTAACATGGCCCGCTCAATACCCGCTAGTTCTTTTATGTTTAACAAATTGTAATAAGCATTGAGCTGTCGAACAATTTCTCCGCGCTCAACGCTAAAGGTAAGTTGGCTGACAATGTTGATTAAAAAATCATTAATGTCCGTATAATAACGGTTGGATTGATCGCCTGGTATTTCCAGCCTGTCGGCGCGCAAACGGATTGTGTTTATCTCATGCAAAATTTGTTTAGCTTGAACTACCTGCTCTTGAACGCTTGTGTCATCTTCAGAAAAGATAAGATTTTCGGTATAAAGATTGAACTTCTCAATCTGTCCATCGGTCACCTTGCGCTGGCTAGGCAGCTCAGTGCGAAAGTTTTGCCCGCGGCTGCCTAAAAAGGCGGCTGTCATACCACGCTCGCGCTGAAGTTCATGAACCAGGTCACCGGCATACTGGCTCAGTACCGTCATCTCCTGAAGATGATTCATTTCAGACACAATCGCTTTACGTTCTAAAATACCTGACACTGCTAGCCAGGTCATGGCTAGCAATGGCAAGGCGAGAACCAGAATAAACTTACGGCCTATAGTAATACGGTGTAATACCTTCAGCATTATGTTTTCTCACATGAAAAGGATAATTTATGACAACGACGTTGAAAAGCTGACCATAACCTGCGCGTGTGCCTGTGCATTAATGGCTTGCTTACTTTTATCGGCAATGAGCGTTATAGCTGAAGCCATGAGGGGAGAAGATGATTTTAGGCTTGATCTAAGTCAAATTTAGTTAAAAATCAGACTTGTCTATCTTGACGGTAAGTTTTTATGACTTTTTTGAAGTCTATAGTTGATGTGTTTAAAGTGATTTTTATTTTTTCTTATCAGTTGTTTCTTTTTTTAATGGTGGCGTCGCTGTTAGATAGCAAGGTGTCGTAAAGGAGATGGTGGGGCGATGTGCGATCTAAGTGGCATGTTGGTGGGTGTTAACGTCGTATGTTTAATGTCTGCTCACTTGGTTATCTGAGTGGATAGAGAGCAAAGAAGATCAACATTACATGTTAGATAGTTCACCCAGAGAGCTTCTTCATATCAAAAGTGACCAAAACTCGCGAGGTGATAAATAAATGCTGATCTTGAAAGGCGGTTTGATGTGGCAAGCCGCCCTAATAGATAAAGTAATATAGTTAATTGTTTGCCTGCCGTGACAGGATTTCAACAAAACGCTGGCGTGCCGGTGCAGGCAGGTTGTCGGGCAGATCCTCTTCCGTCGCGGTGGTATCGCCGACTTGAATCAGCATCACCATGCCCATGGTGTAATGTGGCGAGCACTTAATGCCCCAAATGCCCTCGGCATTCAGTGTTACCTCAATCTCTTCGTTAATATTGCCTACAAATGCCTCGCCGCCTTCGGGGATCATGCCGTCAATGGTGGCCGCATTATGCCCCGGGGCGGTGGCTAGAAATTTCACCGTATCGCCAGGTTGAACAATAAGATAGTCCGGTGCGAAAGGCATTGGCCCGGTATCATTGCGGTTCAGCATCTCAACGGTATGTGTGTTGGCTAGAGCCGCCAGCGGTAGCAGACCAAGCAGAACAATAAGTCGTTGCATCATTTTCATAGTGAGTAAGCCCATACATTAATGAGTAAGAAGCGCGCCCTTGGGGCACGCTCAATGTGGCGGCGCAATGCCTCACGGTGATAGGTCAAATTCCGCTAACTGGTTGGCGAGTGCTTCCAGCGCAAAGATCGCTCGAACCGAGGGGTCCATCGCATGGGCATCAATCTCAATAATGCGGCCTTGTTGCACGGCTTCGGTCATGCTGGTGACAGGGTCTGACGCAAGATACGCCCGCTTGGCGGCAATGTCGTCGGCTGGGAACCGACGGCGATCCATTCTGGCGGCAGCAATAAACGTGGGATCACTTCTAACAATGGTTTCCCAACCGACGGTGGGCCACTCCTCTTCTGATGTCACGACGTTAGCGATGCCCAGCTTCGACATCATCCAGCCGGGCACGCTATTAACACCTGCCACGTAAGGGTCGATGCCCAGGTCGGCGGAGGAGTACCAAAACACGCCGGTAGTATCGTCCGGTAAATCAAGAGCCGCCGCTTTTTCGATGGCCGCAGCTTCACGCGCCTTCAGTTCGGTTATCAGCTCGTCACCGCGTTCGGCAACATCAAACATCTGCGCAAGCGTCGCGATGCTGTTGTAAAGCAGTTCGGTATCAAACAGCGTTGTGCGGGCGCCGTCCATGCTCTGGTGGTTGCTTTTGCCAATACACTCCGTGGGCATGGTCCAGCTGGGAATGCCCACATCGGCAAACATCTCAGGCGTACCGACCACGCCTGCGGGTCCAATCATCCACTCATAGGCAGATATCACCAGGTCGGGCTTGGTAGCCACCACGCTTTCGTAGCTTGGTGCATCATCCGCCAACCGTTCGACATTAGCGTCAATGTCAGCAAACTCCTCCAGTACCGGGTTAATCCAGAGTGCGGTGCCAGCAACCGTATCTTCAAGGCCCAGCATGTAAAGGATCTCGGTGGGCGCTTGGCCGATACTCACTACCCGCTCAGGGGGCGATTCTAGTGTGATCTCGTGCCCGCAGCTTTCAAGCGTCAAGGGGTAATCGGTGGCGGCATTGGCGGTTTGCCCAAGCCAAAGGCTGGCGACAGCCGCCGTGGTTAATCTCAACATCATGTACACTCCCGTGCATGATGAGCAGGCCGCTGGCGTGTAGCTGGCTAAGTAGCCAGCCGAGCCGACCCGCTCGATGAAGGTTAGGGTGTCGGCAGGTCTCCTGACTGACGGGTCGTCGCTAGCTCACCTTCCCAGACATAGCGTCCAGTGGCATTGTCGAGCATCGCTCGCCGCCTACAGTTGCGGGGGCAGTTCCGTTTCGCGGCCAGGCCACGGCGGATTCTCTATTAGGTTCTCGAAAGAACACCGACGTGGCTATTCTAGGGGGTAACGATGAGGCTTAACATGGTTAAAATTAGCCTGGGATCACCTCTTTCTGGTTGCGATAAGCGCGTGGCGTACCTAACTTGAGGGGAAACTTCCAGGAGCAAGGATGCCATGGCTAGCTACCCCGCCTCATCAGTATTTGATACCCAACGCTCGCTGTGGGCAGCCATTCTGATGGGAATTGGTGTCATGGCCGCTGTCGATGAAATCGTCTTCCACCAACTGCTTCAATGGCACCATTTTTTCGATTTCTCCACACCTGCGTTTGGGATTCTCTCGGACGGTTTGCTGCATGCCTTTGAACTCCTTGCCATCGTGGTTGGGGTGTTTATGCTGCTTGATCTTTCCCAGCGCAAACGGTTGTCGATCCCATGGGCTCAAGCGGGCTTCTTTCTGGGGATGGGCGGGTTTCAGCTTTTCGATGGTGTTATTAACCACAAGATTTTACGCCTGCACCAGATTCGCTATGGGGTTGATCCGCTGATGTATGACGTGGTGTGGAATGGCGCGGCGATAGGATTATTGTTGGTAGGCGTCTGGCTGCTTTTTCGCGCCAAGCATTTGGCGCGTCGTTAAGCATGCAGGCTCACGATCACGCCGCTCATGGGTCGATGCTTGATTGGCTGCCCGTGGCACTGATCGTTCTACTTACGCTGGCGTATCTTCTGGCCGCTTATGCCCAGCGGCAACAAACAGCCGGATGGAGCGTTTGGCGAAGTATCTTTTTTAGCCTGGGTAGTCTGCTGATAGCTATCGCCGTGGCGCCCCCTTTAATGGCTTGGGCGCACCATGATCTAGTGGGCCACATGGTTTTGCATCTATTAATTGGTATGTTTGCACCGCTCGCTTGGGTACTGGCGGCCCCTGTTACGTTACTGCTACGCGCCTTGCCTCAGGCGGGCGGAAGACGAGTCGTCGCTTTGCTACACAGCCGGTTTGTGCGCTTTGTTTCACACCCGGTTAGCGCACTTGTGCTCAATATCGGCGGTATGTACGTGCTCTATTTAACGCCGCTTTATGCGCTATCTCTCCATCACCCGATAGTGCATGTTGTCATACACCTGCACTTTCTTTTGGCCGGGTACCTGTTCTGCTGGACGATTCTGGCCGAGCCTGATGTGTCGCCCCATCGGCTGAGCCTGCTTTTTCGGATGGGCGTACTGTTTGCGTCTATTGCCACTCATAGCCTGTTGGGCAAGCTGATGTACGGCTACG
Source organism: Halomonas sp. AOP43-D1-4 (assembly GCF_052446175.1). NCBI lineage: Bacteria > Pseudomonadati > Pseudomonadota > Gammaproteobacteria > Oceanospirillales > Halomonadaceae > Halomonas > Halomonas sp. AOP43-D1-4. Next base: position 313,487 of record NZ_JBQSVY010000002.1, on the reverse strand, counting down.
GTTGGCCTCGTGGTACTGGCCATTCGCTTGAGGAAGTACAGGCCGCCGCCCAATGGATGTATTACGGCGGCGACCTGGCGGAAGTGCTGCTGGCCGTGGTGTTGTTAACGCTTTGGTTGCGCACGCCCGTTGAGCGGCGTGAGGGTTTATTGTCAGGCGCTAGGATTGGTTAATACTATGGTTTTAAAGGCTTAGACTTAGGGGGTGCAGTACTCCTCACCAAGTGCTTCTCTTCCCGCATCTAATAGCATTGTACTAATCATTTCAGCATCTTGAGATCCGAACACGCGCCCACCTGTTTGTTCGGCGATGCAGTTTGATAATCCGCTGTTCGAAATATCCACAACGTTAATTTTGAGCCTGGGCTGTTGGCGGGCAATTTCTTGAGCAATAGCGCATTGGTCCTGACCACAGCCATCATCGCCATCAACAAACGCTAAAATAACCGCATCACGCTCTTTGCCATCAACGATATTGGCGGCCTGTAATAAGCTTGCTCCTAGTGGTGTACCGTCATTAGCCAGCAATCGATTAACACCCTTTATGAGCTGTGGGCGTTGCTCTGCAGAGAACATGCCTTGCATAACCGTAGCGTCACACCCTTGATAGGTGATCAGTCCAATATCGACACTGGGGTCAATCGCCTGCACTAAGTCGGTGAAGGCTCCTTGAGCGACAGTGAGACGTGAGGGACTGGCAATTATTTGCTGCATACGTGGATCATTGATCTGAAACTCACGCAGGGCATCGGGCATGTTGAAAAACCACAATTCATCTTCCCTGGACGTTTGAATATTCAGGTTCATGGAACCGGAAGTATCAAAGATAGCTACGAATTCTGGTGGGGGGGTGTTGTCGCTATAGCAGACAAGAGGGATTGTTTCGTCTTCGCTTGGTTGCCAAGGAAGAGAAAACGGTCCCCATCGATTAAAGGCAAGCCACAAGCCAAGCAGTATTAGCCCAACCATAAGCGGTAAGAGTAATAACGGTAATAGCAAGTGATAGCGCCGCCTTGGAGGATCTGCTGGTCGTGCCATTACAGGTTGATTGATTGGCGTTGAGGACGTAACAGGACCTGCCATCGACTGCACGGGTACCCAGTGAACTAAAAGCGGTTCGCCATTTACTGAGTACAGATTTTCGGTGCTGGGCCCCGAGGGCAACTGCCTTAACTCACTCGCAGCTGCGTTGTCTCGTTTTTCCAGTTCAGTGATCAGGTTGCTTAAAGCCAATAAGCGTTGATCAAGACGCTCTTTCAGCTTCTGCTGGTCACTGAGTGGAAGCTCTTTAAAGTGATGGGATTGTCCCGGTAACTCCGTCCACCACTCCAGACTATCGGAATTTCCCGGGCGAGGCGTGGCAAATAAGTTGCCTATGCTAGGAGGGCTGTAGCGATGGACGAGCCTCTGCAACCGCTGTGGTTGCAGAGGGTCTGCCAAAGCAAGCCCTTCCTCACGCAGAATACGCTGCATGGAGGCCCTCCAGCGAGGAGGCCGCTATCTTTTGAATCATCACGGTGCATAGCCCAGGCTTTGTTGAAGTCTGTCTACTTGCTCTTGCAAAGCTTTAAGCCGTGCTTGTCGTTCAGCGAAACTCTCCTCTTCTGCACCAGACGTTGCTAAGTCCGCGTTATTCTGCTGCGCTAACGCGTTCAGTTGATGCTGTAGCCCTAACTGATCTTGAGAGCGGCTCTGTAAGCGCACCATTAAGTGTTCAATCGTACGCTCAAGTTCATATTGTTGCTGATTAGTCACGCGTAGCTCATCTCGTGTAGCACGTTGCTGCTCTGCAATTTGCCGCTGGATATCACGAAACAGTGCATTTTCTTCTTTATCAAGCTGCACTTGCTGCTCGCCAGCATCGATACGTGACCGATAGCCGCCGCCAGCATCACAAGATAGCTTGGTGAGAAGACTGGCTTCTTGGCTGGGGTCACAAGCTTGCGGAGAAGTGGCACAGCCATTAAGTAGTATCAGGCCGCAAGCGACAGCCATAAGTTGAAACTTCATCATAGTGTCTTCTTACCCCAGAGTGATCGCAGAACGCATGCTGTAGAGATCATCGACTTCTTGTTGCAGCGCTAGTACCTGCTGATTCATTACGGCAATGTCTTGCTCAACCTGCTGAATTTCAGAAGAGCTTGCTTCTTGACGCTCTAACTGGGCCACTTCTTCATATTCGGTCACTGTTTTTTGCATGTTTCGAATATCGCGTCGTAGGATCTCGATATTACTGTCGATACCGGCTAAATCGTTTTGAGCCATTTCCTGGTTTATACGTTGCTCAGCCATTTCCTGCTCTAATCGTTCGATACGTTGGCGGTCTTCGGCCATAACTTGACGGGCCGTTTCTGTGCGGGCGATAACTTTCTGAGTATCTTGCTGAATATCTTTGCTCATCATCTGTAAGCGCTCTGCTGATGAAGCATATTCATTACGCCGCTGGTCTAAATAGTAGTTAGCACCCATGGCGACGCCACAGGCACTGATGCCTGCAATAATGGCACACTGAGCTTGGTTGCTAGAGCCACTGAGCATACATCCTATAACGCCAACAGCTGCACCTGCTGCGCAGGCTTGAAAACCAGATTTATTGAAAAACTGAGCATCGTTGCCTTGCGTTAAGCGTGGATCTGCTGATTGGTTGTCAGAACTGTTGAATAAGCTACTACCGGTGCTGGCGCAACCAGATAGAGCAAGTGTGCTTGCTATTGCTGAGCCAACGAGCAGCTTCTTAAAATAAGTGGTGTAGAGCGACATGTGTTGTTCCCTTGCGTTGTTTAATAGTGGTTATTATTTTGCCATGGCTTTACAGTTCTCAAGCCAAGCCCCGGCGGTAATGCTCTGATTGTTTAAAAACTGTTGCTGATGCCCCCAGTAAGTTTGAAGATAGGGTTCAAGCTCGCTTAACTGAGCGTTAAGGGAGAGAATTTCGCTAAATACTTGCACTTGTTCTGCTAGAGAATCGGAACTATATAGAGTGGCGGATTCCACCAAACTGCTTGCGTAATAACGGCTAAGACCTTGAAGGCGCTGTTCTTGATCCTCCAGGCGGGTTTGCCGCATTCCGCAACTGGCATCAGGGTTGTCGTTTTCACAGTTAACCCGATAGTTATCCGCCAGAAAATCATAAAAAATGCCATCGTCTTCTAACTTGGTGCATAGAAAAGCACCCAAGTTGAGGCTGGCACGAATTGCCTGGTTGCGTGCTTCTTCACGACGTTGGTTGCTGGCACGCAACTGGCGCTCTAGTGACTGAAGTTCTTCTTGTAAAGCATCATCTTGTACGCCAGAGGCCAGGGCGGCCAACTGGACTGCCGTATCCGGCGTGCCATCTTCTTCCTCTCCCAGTCCAAGCGCTGCCCACTGCTCTTCGATCTCTGCGATACGCTCTCGGGAGGTAAGTGTCGGTGCTACGACAGCCAGGCGCATGCCGGTAGCACGGCCGCGGGATTGGCCTTCACCATCATAGTACGGCTCTTCACTACGTAAGGCCGTGCGAATGTCTTCACGAGGGCTTAAATAATTGCCACCGCGCACGATAACGCCACCTGCTTGGCCATGCTGGCGGTCAAGCTTGTTAAGTCGGAAGGGTTCAAACATCATTTCACTGGCGTTACCCAGTATGTCATGTAGGCCTAATGGATTAGGGGCCAATAGGCCTGTTAGCTGGAGTCGTCCATTGGAAGACTGAGCGCCTGAAAACCATTCGTAAGCATTAATTCCTTCTGGCATGAGATAACGAGAATCACGATACTCCGCCGTACTTACTTCAAGACCGCCACGTGCAGCGAACTCCCATTCAGTTTCTGTGGGTAAACGCACGAAACCTAACGCACTGTCTTCCTGAGGAAGTGCATCCACCGCATTGTCACGCAGCCACAGGTTGTAAGTATCGCCAACCTGCATGGCATCAAACCAACTAATGCCTACTTTGGGAAGACGCTTACGATTAGAGAGGCCTGGGCATGTGTTTTCCATTAGGGCTTCGTACTGTAGTTCGGTTAGCTCGTACTTGGCCATTAGGTAGTACCGGGAGGTAGCTCCTTGGTCGTCTATAAAGCTACCCGAAATATGTGCTGGACGGCTTTGCTCCACGTAACCCCATCCTGTGCCGTCTTGCCCTACTTGAACGGGAAAGTCATCGAGTGGTTTGCTGACGGGCACATGTACCTGGCGAAACGTCATTGCACCACCGCACGGCATTGGAAGCACCACATCCCCACTCGAAGGGGCTGGGTTGTAGAGTCTTTCAGGCCATTGCTCCGCTTGGGCAATACTGGAAACGCTAAGTCCGGACAATAATAAGATAAGGCAACGTTCAAGCTTCACGTAGACTCTCCGCTGGTTGAATTCCGTAGGCACGTATCACGCCGACCATGACGACCAATAGCCCTACCGAAAAAGCGAGTATTAAAGCGATCACGGCATGGAGGGGGGTAATATGGCTCACAACGCCTGAGGCTAAATGGCTCGTGGCGAGGGCACGGTTAAAAACGACGGAACCCAGCGCAAATAGGCCCAGCCCTGCCACAAAAGCGATTAGCGTTAACACGCTCACTTGAGCGGCTATATAGGTGGCGATAGCCGGGCGTTGAAAACCAAGCAAGCGTAAAACAGCATACTCACGGCGTTTTCGATCAATGTTGGCTAAAAAAGCACCACTCATGGAGGCCATGCATCCAATAATCGCTGTTACGGCAATAACACCGAAAACGAGTTCTAGAACTCTATTGATGGTGCGTACATTTTCAATATCAGCAAGCTGGCTTGCAGTATCAATACGCTGGTTCTCCAACCACTCCACTAATCCCTGTACTGAATCGCCATCCTTGGCGTAAACACGCGCCCGGGCGTATCTCAATGGGTAATCATCTCGCGCTAAGCCATTATTTATGCCTAAAAGGGGACTTGCTTGACCGTCTCGAAAGTGTTCCAACTCAATAAGCAGTGAAAGATCCACAAAAGCAGCCGGACGCGAAAAGCGGGCAGGCTCTAGTACACCCGCAATTTCTACGTTCAGGTGACCACGCTCAAGCTGTTCATCAAGCCTTCTGTTAACCGCTAAAGTAAGAGATTCGCCCTCGATGACGTCAAGGCGCCTGGCCGCTGACTCACTTAAGATGATGCGTGCCCCTTCAGGGTAGCGATCCAGGGTGTTTAGCAACGGGTCGCCAGGTGCCGAAGGAATCAATTCGATGCCCTCCAGGAAGTGCTGACGATCCTTCAGCAAATTGGCTTGAGTATTCAGTGAGCGTGTTTGCCCAATAGCGAACCCTACCTCGGGATGTTCGCGCAGTTTCGTCATCCAGTGATCGTCATAACTACCGCTTGTCAGCATGCGCACTTCGAGGTTTCGTGGGTCATCAAGTAGCTCGCTTTGAAGCTGGCTAACAACGCCATGTTTGAGTCCGAAAAGCAGCAACAGCGGCGCAATCACTGCTACTAAAGCGGCCGCGATACATAACGATACTTGGCGATCATGCCAAAGATCCTGCAACGCTAAACGAGTAATGAGAAAAAATCGGTTACTGCGCGAAGGCAAAACAACACCCCTCTGGCGTTAAGGAGGCTGCCAGTCTTGGCAGTTTGAACTGATCAACCAGCGTGTAGTCATGGGAGACCACGAGTGCAGCCATATCGAGCTCTTTCACAAGCGATACCATAAGGTCAAAAAGCTGAGCCCCTGCGTATGGATCAAGAGCTGCCGTGGGTTCATCGGCCAGTAATACCTGCGGCTCATGTGCCATCGCTCGCACGAAAGCAGTGCGCTGGCGCTCTCCAATGGAAAGCGCACTAGGGCGTTTATCCAACAGAGCGTCCAGGCGCAGCTTGGCACAGGCATGCTGAATGCGTTCACTACTAGCGGGTAGGCCCAATAAGCGCCGGGGGAGCGTAATATTGTCGCGTACGCTCAAGTACGGCAGCAGCCCACCGTTCTGTAGTAAGAAGCCAATGTCTTTCGAGCGAATGCTGGCCAGGGTGTTTTCGTTCCTGTTATGCAGCAAGGCGGCCACGTCGGTCTTTGCCTTCCCAAGCGAATAGCTTTGCAGCGTGCTGGGAGCGAGCAAAAGCCCTATTGCTTCTAGCAGGGTGCTTTTACCACAGCCGCTAGGGCCGACAATTGCCGCTACTTGTCCCGAGATGAGAGCAAGTTCTGGCAAATAGACTTCGTGACGCTCATCGCCCTCACCACGTGCCACACGTAATTCCTTTAGATTCAGCACAGGCTTAAGGCATCATTTCTAGTGGAATCGGATAGACATCATCTCTAGGGTCGGCGCCTTCAGCGAGAGATACCCACCTATCAACGTCTTCGTTATAGCGCTGGTAATGACGTAGTTTAGTGGCGAGGCGTCTGATAAAGCGTTCTTGCTGCAAACCATCCCAACTCAGCCAGGTTTCTTCATCAAGATTAAGCACTTCGCTTTGATAGGGGAGGTCGTCAAGGTACTCGCCCATAAGTCCTAATTCGCTTAAGTGCTGCCCTTCGCTTTGCTGTACTTGATTAGGATCCGCACCCATTGCTGCAGCCACAGAGCGGAGCCGATCAAACATGTCGGTCGGCGAAATAAGCCCAGCATTTGCTGCGTTAAGAATTTCACTGACCACGTCACTCAAATCGCTAAGCTGCCCTTTGGTAAGCAGTACGCGCACGTCGATGGTTGGCACATGTTGAGCAATGAGATCTCGGTCGCTAATCCATGCTTCAAATACGGGTGGAGCTTGGCTTCCCGTTACTTGGCCAAGGTAAGCAAGGCGCATTGCATGGCCAATGACCTGCATATCATCCATCAAACGTTGCTCACTTGGGTCTTCAGTGGGCTCGGCGTTTAAAGCGCTACCGATGGCCTCATCGCCTAAATATGCCGCTTGAACCTGGTCCGTAATCGCGGAGGCTAAAGCATCAACACGCTGTCCAAAAAGTGTTACATCGCCTGTATTAACAGGGTAATAGAGTGAGGTGCCCGTGCCTGCGAACGTAGAGAGGTTGCTGTATTGTGCTTCAGCTTTAGCATGGTCCCCGTTGCTCTCGCCGCCAGGGGTTTTTAAATGCAAGGTATAGACTGCAATACCTTGACGGGCGGCTTCCAGACGAACCTGGTCTGCACTAAACCCTGTCGACGAGCGCTCGCTATCACTGTCAATTGCACTGGCGTCAGTGATTAAAACAATGTAGCGCGCGCCAAAATTACTCCACTCAATCTCTTCGACTGCCTGCATGATGCCCGCATAAGCATCTTCCTCCCAGCCAACGGTAGAAACCTGGGCTTCGCTGAGGCTTGCCACCCGGGCCATAAAATCGTTGCCGCTTTCAATATCAGCAGGATTAGCGAACATACGGGTGACATACTCAATGCCGGGTGCTGCGTCTACGCTGTCGCGATAGGAAACCAGGCCAAATTTTACCTGGTCTGTGAGCTGTTGGTCCTCAATCCTCTGGTATATACGCTCAACGGCTTCACGGGTACGCTCAATGTAGGGTCCCATGGAAGAGGTGGAGTCAATGACAAATACAACACCGGCATTAAACTCACGTAACTGCGCTGAAGGATCCTTCTGGGTATCATCCTGCTGGCCTTCTTCAGCCGCCTCACTGACAGAAGCAACACGCAGCAAGCGTGTCATAAAGCCAGCCTCAGTCATGATCTCTTCGCCTTCAAGAATAGGCAGTAAATAAAACTGTTCTTGAAGATCGACAAAGTACTCAGGCTCTTGGGCGACGATCCCCGAAGCCTCACCATCACGGCGTAGCTGAGCACGTAAGGGAGCTACTTTTCCGGAAGGCTCAAAGTCGTCAAAAATTTGCATCAGTCCGTCACGTTCTTTAAAGAACATCAGACGTTCACGATTAGCAGGATTGGTAAATGACAGTGTGAGCTGCATTTTCCAATCGACCGTACAGGATTCAGGCAGCCAGCCAATGGCGCTGCCATAACTATCGGGGCCCACCTTTAGCCAGTTTTCGCCACTCTTCTCGCTCAACTGATACACATAAAAACGGCTAAAGGCAGGTTGGAGCTCGCCCCCTGCACCGCCTGCATCTTGCACGAGGTGACAGCCTGGCGTTGTCAAAACGCGTTGGTAAAGTGTTTCCTTTCCTTCTTGTAATAAAGGTCGGTCGTCAGCGAGCGCTTGAGTAGCTGCCAACATGCCTACCGTCAGGCTCAGCAGTATCCTGTGCAGTGTCATGGCTGAAGTTCCTCAAGTCGCTGATTAGCTTCTGGATTTGTGGCGTCAATGCCTTGGGCGGTCTCGTACCAGAAGATAGCGGTTTCAGCATCCGCTTCTGGGAAGCAGGTACTGGATGCATGCTGTTCAGGATCAAATTGGCGGGCATAGCCAAGCGCGGCGTCAATATCGCCATTAAGCGCCTCATGGGCGTAAAGACGACGTGCTATGCCGCAACGCTCATTCGCTAGCGCGTCGTCAATCACGCTCAGCATGACGTCAGAATCAATCCCAGCAGAGGTGCAGCTCTGAATAAACTCAAGTTCGCCCTGTTCGGTCATACGCTGAAGAGAGCAGGGAGCGGCAATCCCTTCTGCCGGGCCCTCTTCACCGACCGGAGCTATTTCAGCTTCAGGTTCAGATTCAGGTTCAGGTTCAGGTTCTGGGGCAGCAGGCTCTTCTTCCAACGGCTGTTCAGGCTGACTTTCCTCCTGCTCTGCTTCGCTGGCAGCGTCTGAAGGCGCATTGCGCATCGCTAGGCCGAACCAGGCGGCGGCTGCAAGAAGTGCCAAAAGCACAATAGCCAGTACTATCCAAAGCCATCGCTTATTGCCCTTTTTTGCTGTCTGGGGCGCTTCTGGCGCTGGCGTTGTAACCTCGGCGGGTGATGGCTCAACCGGTATGGGGTCAGGCTCTGGTTCGGGTTCTGGCGCCGCCGGTGAATGTAGGGCCGCTCCTGCGGCTAATGAGGGCGTACTGCCACTGGCGCCGGATGGCATCAGGTCACGGGCTAGCTTTAAACGTGCGCGCCCCAACTCCGTGCCATCAGCAGCGTAAAACCGAACCATATTGGTGGCATGCGGATTTTCGATTAGTGGGTCAACGATCTGCTCATCGACCACAGCCGTCGAGTGGCCGTCCGCATTGGTTTGCAGCGTTGGCAGCGTGAATTTAAAAGAGTGGCTTCCCCACTTTCCATCGGCTTGTAAAAAGTGTTCATCCTGGTTGCGCTGAATGTCTACCGACAGACCTTCGCTCGGAGGAGTGCCACCGATCATTACTAGCTGGGCATAACCGGGTTTAAGATCAGACAGGGGGCGAAGCTCAACTTTACGCATACGCCTTCTCCTTGGTAGTGAATAACGCAAGTACCTCACCGAGGCGCTCATTCTGCTCAATGGTGATTTCGCGACCGCCGCTATGCCCGGCATTTTCTTGAGTCATGAGATAAAGTCCGGATAGCCAGTTGCCAAAATACACCTGCGCTTGATTGACGGGCTGGTCAGGTAGTTGCGGTAATTCGCCGTTGGGTAGGTGGTCACGCTGATAGCCAAATAGGGGACCTTTTCTACCCACAAGGCTTGCAGGCCGCTGATCCACAGGAAGGTAGTGAAAACCGAGCCAGGCAATGAAATCACGCAGCACGAGCTGGGCCGTCAATACTTGCCGTGACACGAGCCGATCCCGGCGGGCGCCGCTTTGAATGCGTTGCAGCAGGGCTTCTTGCAGTTTCTCTTGTACCTTTGACCGGCTGGCACCTGTAATCAGTTCATCGGCCAATAGCTTCATCAAATCACGATCCAGCCCCAGCATGCGTAACAGCCCTTGGCGCTGGGGAAACTCACGCAAGTGACCTACCCAGGCGTGATAGACGGCCTTGGCAAAGCGGTGATCAGCACTTTGCAGCACGGGCGCTCTTGGTGCCTGGGCGGGTATATCGGTTGGTTCGCCAGGACTGTCGCCAAAAGGAAGCGCTCCAAAGTCAGCTTCCAGGCCAGCACTACTGCTGCCATATAGCCCACCATTGTCGACGCTAGCGTCGTCGTCATCTTCTGTGGATGATGACAGGCTGTCTTCGCTGTCACTGAGGTAGAGGTCGCGAACGGTTTCGTCGGGCAGTTCCAGGTGATATTGCAGCTCTCCCATTGATTGCCAGCGCACCTGAAGCTCTTTCCAGAAACGGCCTGCAATGGCGCGCTTCTGCTCTACTTCACCATCGGCGTCATTGAAGTGCCAAGTAGCAAGACGATCCGTGACCAGCGTACGATATGTTTCCTTGAGCTGGCTTTCGATCCGGCCTAATTTGTACTCCAAGCCTGCAATGCGGCCCAGGTAGTCGCCAACGTGGGCCATGCCACCATCATCTAGCGTCAGCATTGCTTGCCAGGCATCGGCGGGTTGCTGAACGTGCTGCTGTACCGTCGGGCTTTCAATGAAGGTATTTTGCATGCTTGCCAAGGCTGCTTGTGTTGCTTCGTTTATGGCAACTTCCCGGCCTTCTTCACTTACCAGGAACGGCACAGGCAAACGCGGTTTGCGCACCAAGAAAGTATTATTAAACGCTTGGCCGGGTGACCACTCCTGCATCCACTCAAAGCTTCCGAAACGCTCCAGCATGGTCATTTTGATCAGACCTTCCCAGCCTTCACGCAACTGGCTTTCGGTTTGTTGCAACGCGCCGGAAATACGCTTATCGAACATGGTGAGCGCCCAGATCAGCCCAGGATCGCGCTGGCCGCGTTCGGCGGCTGTTTCGCCTTGGGTTTTTTCGATCCAGCGGGTTAAGACCGGGCCAACGCTTGTCACATCGCTCTGCTTGTCTGAACTTGTACAGACCACCAAGCCGTTCATTTCCTGGCTGTCCGTGTAGCGCTCGAACAGGTAGGCCACCTTGCCACGCAGCAAGAGTTGAGAAAGGCCTTCCTGGCTTCCTGATTCACCAATATTACGTAGGCTTAAACGGCCGCGATAACCGGGGAAGTCCAGCAGGTCCACCTGCTCTACCCGCGGGTCACGGGTAGGCTCGATCAGAGGAAAGGTCAGTTCCGCCGTGAGTGCTGCGAGTTGGGCAACCGATAAACTAACCGGCGCGGCCAGGGTATCGCCAATTGAGGGGCAAACCTCAAGCGTATAATCCTTTGCGGTACCCAGGCGCTCCAGTATGTCGACGTTCATGATGCTGTCGCGCTGACTAAAGCCGTCTCCATCGCTCACTACCAGGCAGCGAAGCGGGGCATAAACGCGAGCGGCGTGGCCCAAGGCATCCAGGGTCTGGGCGAGTTGGCGATAAAGGTGGGTAAGTTCGGGTTGTTCGCCCCATAAAATGGAGAACAGCTCAGCCCGTTGGTGGCTGGTAAGTTGCGGGGCAAGCTTGACTACCTGCGGCCAGTAGCGGGCGTTGAGTTTGCTGACGGATTTAGGAAAGCTCGCCTGTAGGTAGTCCCAAAGCTCTACCACATTTTCGGGCGTTACACCTTTCGGCGTTATCCCTGATTGGCGCTTTTCATCAGATTCAGCAGCGTAAAGCGACAGCAGGCGCGCGACTTTGCTTTCATCAATTTCGTAAACGTCTTCGCGTTCGTGGTCGAAGTCGTTGAACCAGGCATTCGCCAATACTTTCGCTACTTCCACTTCGCTGAACAGCTTGAGTTCAACCGGGAATTCGCTGGGGCCGGAGCTTGCCGTGCGGCTAAATCGTGTGACCAGGCCGGTCGCTTCCTTACCACCACCGACAGGGTTGATGTGTTCGATAAAGTCTAAACGAGCCGAGCCATAACGCGTTTCCAATTTGCCGTTTTCGCCAGCCGCCAGTGCGGATATAAGATACGACTTACCCGCTTGAGAGAGCCCAAAAAAGCCGACGGTCATTGGTGTCGTGGCGGCATGCGATAAGCTTTTCGCAAGGTTACGGGATCGATAAAGGGCAAGCCCCAGCGTGTCTGCTTCACTGTCGAGGCTAGGGGCGCTTTGGCGCACTGAGTCAATCCACTCCAGGGCTTCACCTGCGCCCTGATAAAAGGACTTCCAGCCTTCGCTGAGCTGTTTCTGTTCTGGCGTCAGCTGTCCTGGTGACAACTGTTCGGGTGTCAACTGGTTCATGTGCGTTTTACGCTCCCGCTGTCCAGCCAGTAGTTGGTATCGCCCAGTCCGGCATCATTAAGTGTATTGAGCTGCAGCTTCAGGTCACGTGAGCTAAAGCTGCCTTCACCGCTCGTTTCAACGCTGGCGATCTTCAGGCGATCACTGATCAGGCTGCCTTTGCTGGCCCGTTCATCCACCGCTAAACGTACCTTCAATATGAAAGCGTGGCCCGTATTGGCTTTGGCTTTTTCGAACTTCTCCGTCCCGGTCGGGGTAAACGTCAGCGTATAGAGCGGAGACGCTGACCAACGCTGAGCGGCTAGCTGGCGAAAGCCGATTCGAAGTGCACCGCGCATTTCGATTGCGGGCGTTTCCCCTGTTTCATCTTCTTGCAGATGAATCATGGTGCCGTCTTCGGAGGTTGTTATATCGCGATAGGTGATATCGGCATCAGGGATCGTATTATTGTTATCAATCAAACCAATATGACGAATCGTTGAATAGGGTTTCAGCTTCGCAGCATCGAAAAAGAAGTTGGACAGATCATGGCGGGTGCACAGTGAGCACAACATCGCGCCTACGGAAGCCGTGGTTTTAGGATCGTCTATACGGCCGTTGCGATGGAAGGGGTACCAACTGCCTGTGCGGTAACCCTGCAGTGGCAGGATGCGCCCCGGTGGTAGTGGCAGCATTTTGCGCAAATAGGCTTGGACACCCGGTAAACGTGATGGGCGGCCGGTAATCAAGAGCATGTCGCACTGATATTGGAAAACCACTTCACACAGCGATGCCAGGGTTTTGCAGATGTTGAAGCGATCTTGCAAAAAGGCACGATGAACGTCCAGCAAGTTGAACGTAAGCGGAATGCTCATCAAATCAAACGTAAGGTCCATGCCCAGCTCGTGCCTTAGTGCCGTTTCGACATAACGGTGCACCGATGTGCTTACCTTGTGCTCGCCTAAGCGTTCACCGTAGGTGAGTGTCTCTGAGCCACAAGGCTGCTCGGGGTTAAAGCTTTCATAGGCCTCAAGTAGCGCTAGGCCGAGCGGGGTGAAAACCTGCAGGTTAAGCTGTTGGCGTAGAACCTGATTCTGGGCATTAGCGTTGTCCTGCCCGCATAGTTGCGACATCATCGAGTCAGGCGATGCTACTCCTGCCTGCTTGAGCGCGGCCTCAAAACTGGGAAGTACGAACAGCTGAATGACATCAAGCAGGATGTCATCTCCGGCGACGCGGAAACCGTCACGAAAGCGCTGCTGTGGTACGACGGAGACATTACTGCCTCCGCTCGTTGATCCACTGCGGTCAAGATGGTAGTCGGTAATGACCAGGTCCGTGGTGCCGCCACCAATATCAATAGTGGCAAGGCTGACCTGCTCACGATGGGGTTTATCAGGGCGTGCAAGCGTTGCGAAGAACTCTTCTGGATGCCCGGCAAAGTTCTCCTTGATTTCCGTATAGAGGTAAACCAACTGGCCGCAGGAGGCTTCGTCCCACTCTACACGCAAGCTCGGCATCGGGACGCGTAAGGTGCCGTCAGCTTCTGCTTCAAACGGATTACTCTCTTCTTCACCGTGATCCCAGCCCAGGCTTTTCCAGATCAGGGCAACCGCTTGCTCAAGCCGTGATACCAGCAGGCTGCGTTCTGCCTGTGGCAGCGCTGGAGGCACTGTCAGGGTGATAGAGCGTAGCTGGCGAGGGCGGTTGGTATGCCCTTGCCGGGCACGCTGAGCGGGGCTGTTCATCTGCATCAATGCTTGTGCCAGCACTTCTGACAGCATGAAGGTCATCAGCGAGCTGCGCGAGTAGTGCGGCTTGAAGACAGGTAGCTGATCTTCTTCATCCAGCGTGTAGAGCGCATCCCCCAGCTCGTTAATCAGATGAGAGAAGGGGGCGGCGGTGGCATGTGGCTCCGTGTCGGTACGCACATACGCACTGTTAAAGCGCCAACCGTGGTGATATGTCTCATCGTCCCACAGGTAACGTTTGGGGCTGGATAGACCTGTGGAGCCTTCGGTGCCCCGCCGCCGTCCGGCCAAACGTCCTGCTTCCACGCCAACCCGGGCGATGGTAGGCCATAAGAAAGCGTCATGACGGCCACTCTTGACGGATAAGTGGTCTTTGCCAAAAAAGGTCTGTGAGAATTCAATACGACTATCAAACGGGTCTCTATAAACCCGCTCAGGATCGACAAGGTCACGCAGCTCAAGCACATAGTTGTGTCTCAGCCCCATGCCCGACTGGCCGTGATCTTCTATCAGAATCCCGCACGTACGCGAGTTGCCGACATCGAGCACTAGGTCGACGGGAATTACCCCTTCTTTCTGGGCGATAACCTTGATGTCAGGAATATGAACGCGTTTGCCCTGCTTGCTGTGCTCTTCTTCGATAGGCTGGCGCAGCAGGCTAAGTACGTTCAGGTAATGTGCAAAATGCTGGCACTCTTCAAGAGCGTCACGCATTTCCTGGCTATCAAGCTTGGGATTGGCTTCGCGGAAAAGCTCTTCAAGCCATTCTCTTACCCAGGATTGGTCAAGAAACCAGCGCATGTTCGACGTGCTGGTGGCCAGGCGGAAGTTGGTGCCTGAGTTGACGTCATCCGTCGTTGGGCAAAGGTATGCGGTGTTATCACGACGCGGCAGCGTTTGTGTATCAAAGGCTAACGTCAGGCGATGAGTATGGCCGTCGATATCGGGCTCATCCAAGGCCGTCAAGCGCATGCGGGCCCAGTTGGCAGGGCCTTCATCAAACTTGCTTGGCGGCCGAAAACGGAAAAAGGGGAGCGGGAGCCAGGCTTTATCCAACTGCTCAAGACTTGTCGACATCGCCATGTCGAATTGAGGGCGTTTAACGATTTCAAACTCGCCAGGCTCTACTTCATGAAATAAAGAGCCATCTTCTTCATTAACCAGCAGGCGAGTCAGCATCTTGTCCGTAGTGGCCAGATACATGAACTCCCCAGCTGGCTCCTTGCGAGGCTCCAGTGTTAAACCAAAGTCCAGGAACTGAACGCCGGAGTGGCTAACCAGAGTTGCCACCTCTTCGAAATTAATAATCTCAGGTAACATAATCCGTTTACCGTCCTATTCGCTGGCTTTCTGAAGCCGCATGGGAAAAGGTTCATCGTCATAGCTGGCTGCGCAGTCGGCCATTTCGCCCTCGTTTTGATGGCACTCTACGCGCGGCATTTCGTAATTACTGCCGTCTTCACAGCGAGCACGCTCTTGGGCTTCAACCTGGAGTTCACCACTTTGCATCACGGCAGTCACAGGACCTGAACACATCACACCAGCCTGCCCACCGCGGCGAATAAACATCTGTCCTTCGCCTTGGTTGAATGCGTAGCGTACTTGAAGAGGCTGACCACTCTGGCTATCCATTACGCCTGCGCCTTGCCAATTACCGTCGAGAAAAGCAGCTGTTCCATCTGGCGTGTTGGCAGGAAGGTTTAGTGGCTCAGGGAGGGCTGTTGGGCTCTGGGCTGTATTGGCTCTGCCTGCTGGCGGCTCTGTGGCACTGGGTGATAACGCGTTGACGGGCAGCTCACTGACAGGTGGCAATGGCTCAGAAAGCGCTAAATCCATATTTGATTGAGATGGCATCGTGTTTGCCAAGCTGTTATCAGATAACGCTATAGCAGGCGTTCCAGTTGAGCTTCCCTGGGCTGGCATGCTGGCTCCAGCGTTTAACCCAAAAACGCCATTTGGCAGCGCAAGATTTTTAGGGCCGATACTAAAAGGCCAAGTATTCAAGCCCTGCGAGGGCAGTTGAGGAACAGCAAAAGAAGGCGTTTGGACCGTCGGTAGACTTAGCTCAACCTTGGGTTCTAGCGGCGGTGTAGAACAGCGTTTCAATCCCAGCAGCAACAGCAAGCCTAAAAGTAAAGCCAAGGGCAATAGCCACCATAAACGGCGCCACCAAGGGCGCGGTTTCACAGCAGTGGGCTCATTGCTAGGCACGGCAGCCGCTAGTGGAGCTAGAGGCGGGGATATGGGCGCAGGAGCCTGTGCTGGCTCAGTCTCGGGATAGAGGCACTGCAAAGGATTAGCGTGCCGGTCGGCTTCAGGATGTATAAAGCCCCAAAAGGTGAGTACCGGAGTGCCGTCCACCAAATAAACATGGTTTTCATCTGGGAAGTGACAAGACCATTTGACTAAGCGTGCGAATACTTCGTGGTCACCGCCCTGGCCGTCACCGGGCATTTCGACAGCTTGAATCTCTTTTTTAAAAGATTCCAACTGAATACGCGCGTCCTCTCGTTCACCTTCAGTAGCATTCTTCCAAGGCACTACGTCACCGGGGATGCCACTGTACCAATCGACGCCTTCTCCCTGCTGGTCGCGTTGTGGTATAGCAAGGTGGCGCTCTTTTCCTTTTAGGCGGCGTGCAATAGTTTTACGTAATTGAAGCGCAGAGTGAAAAACCGGCTGCCCCGTCTCGCCAAGGGCGCGATATTGGTCTGTCTTACCGCTATGCAGCAACAGAGATGTCATGCCTATACCTTACTTTGAGGAACCACTCATTGACTGGTTCAGATAAGCCAGCGTTAAAAAAGTGGTTTCAATAAAGCAAGATCAAAAGAAGCTTGGCATGGAAGTGAAGTTGAATTTTTCAAAACCAGCGTTCCCTAACGAATTTTAATCGATTTGATTAGTTTTCTAAGCATCTTAACAAGGTTAATTTAGTAAAAAAAGGAAAGTTAGATTGGCAAGCGAGATGCTTTCTAAAAAGCCTGTTAATAGCGGATTTTAGATAGGATTTTTTTCGGGAAGGAAAACGCTGAAACGTGCACCAAAATCTCTTTTGCGTCATGTTTTTGAAACAAATTTTTAAGAGCCTTGGATTGGAAATAGACCATAAAATTCGCCCTTCTTGAGGACCATGAAGGGCGATAGTTCTTTATATCAACTTTTAGCAGTAAGTCGGTCGACATACCGCCACATACCGGTGTGCCGGTGCACGGTGCAAATGCGGGGTCGAGCCTATCAATACCTGCGCGGCCGAAAAACTGCACTTAAGCCAGTTAGCGCTCAGCCATGCACTAAAGCGGCTTCGCGAGGCGCTGACTAGCGAGTACTTACGAGTTAGTGAATAAAGCGAACATAAATATAGCCCAGTGACAGAAGCGCCAGGGTAGCGATTGCTAGCCAGCTCCAGGCATTAATCAGGCGTGAAGGGCGCTGGGACACCGGCACGGTTGAGCCGTTTGCCGTCAGGTGGTTGAGGGTAGCCAGCACCGGGCTTATCAAAAACGCCACGACCATGACAAAGTCCATAAACAGCCGGAAGCTGCCCATCAAGGTATACAGAATCACCACGGCCAGTAGTGATAAGCCCACCATGCATACAAAAAATGCGCGGCTGCCCTCAATCGTACGGCTCTCTTCCGTGGCGCCTTCCGGGCGTGTAAACGTATAGTAAGAGGCCGTGATCATGCGTGGAAAGCCATCCAGCACGGTCAGCAGTGTGGTGAGCATGACGGTAAACGCGGAAATACCCACGACCACGCCGCTCCACTCGCCCAAGGTGTTGGTATAAAGGCCAATCACTTGGCTTGCAAAAGCGACGGCGCCATCGGCGGGCGTTATTGCTTGGCTGTGCATCACGCCAGCGCCCATTACGACAAAACAGGCCGCCAGAACGGCCGCGCCGATATAGCCGATATTGAAGTCGATTTTTTCGGCGGCAGTGCCACTGCGCACGCCCTGATTTTTATTACGCGCCTCTGACCACAGTGAGTTCATCACCGCGAGCGTAATATCAGATGGCATCAAGCCAAGCACCGCTACCAGGGTAATAAAGGTGGCTGTGCTAAAAAGCGGAGAGACGGCTGTCGCGGGGTAGAAGGTCCAGTCGACCAGGGGCACGGCCACCAGGGCGGCCAACAGGGTGGTGACGCTTAAGATGACAATAAAGACTTTATTGACCCAATCCAGTAGCTTGTAACCGCCTGCAAATGTCAGCACGCAGCACAGGGCAATCAGTATCACGGCGATGGCTGGCGGGCTTAACGTCATAGGCACGATACTGCCGGCAAGACCTGCCGTGGTAATCGCAATGGCGGCAATAATAATCGCCGAGACAGGTATTTGGACCAGCGCAAACAGCGCCACCACGGATTTACCAAAGGTCTGGCGGTAGCCCTCAACCAGCGACTTGCCTGTGACGCTGACATAAAATGGCCCGAAGAAAAAAGACGGATACTTAAGCAGTATGGCAAGTAAAATAAAGACCAGTAAGCCGATGCCATACTCCGCCCCAGCACGCGTTGATTGAACAACGTGAGACGTGCCAATGGCTGCCCCCGCAAATAAAAAGCCGGGGCCAAGCGCGGCCAGGTATTTGGCATACATGGATGTGACCGGAGGAGAAGCCGTCAGCGTGCTGGATTCTTGAGGGGGCATGGTGGGCTCCTTGTGAGCGAGATTTTATTGAAATGTCATTATTGTTTTAAGCGATTCTGATCGCGGGCCGCTATGTTAGCTCAGTCTTTGATGGCTTTCATGCGCTATGCGCTGTATGACGCTACTCACGTATAGCAAAATCATTAAGGTTAGCTAAATGGCGAAGGCGTCACGCGAGCCGGGTTTGCTTGCGCTGGGTCAGCCTTTAAGCTGATATGTATTTATCGTAACGTTCTGAGTCTGTACTGAAACGGCAGTGCAAGGCAGAATTCAAAAACGCACAGATGGCGAGCAGGGCATTCGTTAACCAGACGTCAGGCTGTTAGGGTGATAAAACGTTTAAGAGGCGCGCTACTATGCTAACTGTTTTCATTTATTTTATGATTTTTGTGGGTGTCACCGCCGCTTTATATCAGGTGTATGAGGTTAATTATAATATTAATTTTGCCAATGACTTGAAGCTCTCAAATGCCGATAAAGAGCGCTTAAGCGAGCTTTCTCATAAAGCATTGTTGGCGAAGCAAACAGGCGGGTCAGCCGATTTTGACCAAGCGGTCGCCCACACATTTGGGCCTCAGATGAATCATCATATGGCGCTCCTGGCGTTTACAGAGGAAAAAGCGGGCACCTATGCCATTCCTCTTCTACGCCGCAGGGGGCAGCTTGATGTCAGCGGCGAATTGCGCGTGCGGCATTTGTCATTCTGTAAAACCCGGCTGCCAACATGGGATGCCCGCGTGCTGATGATTTCACTGGTGATTGTGAACAGCATGCTGGCGCAGTTCCTGGGTGGAATGAGCATCTATACGCTGCTATACCCCTTTTCATCGGCCGCCTTTACCTGGCTGAATGAACCCCCGGTGCTGATGCTATTAACCTTCGTGTTGATCGCCATCTCTCACGGCATTTTCCGGCTTGATATGTATCTGCACGACCTGTATCAAATTGGAAAGCTTGCCCGGTTAACATCGGCAGACAACCGTCATCTGCATAGCCAAAAGGCGTAAGTCGCTAAAACGAGCGCCTGAAAATGAACACCTGAAAAGCAGCGCTTAACAAGATGCCAGCATTGCTCTTAGCTGCTCGCCCAAAAACGCCATGGCCTCTTCGCTGCGCGGTGTCCATGGGTGGCCATAGCTTAAGCGGGCGCAGTTTTGATACCCCTGCGTGGCAGAGAAGATAGGCCCAGGTGCAATGCTGATCCCTTGCGCCAGGGCTATTTGAAACAGGCGCAGCGAGTCCACCGGCTTGGGAAATTCAAACCACAGAAAGTATCCGCCAGCCGGGCGTGTTGCGCGGGTATCCTTGGGAAAGTAGCGTGCCGCCGCCGAGAGCATACGGGTTTGCTGAAATTCCAGTGCCAGGCGCAGTTTGCGCAAATGGCGGTCGTAGCCGCCGTGCTGAAGGTAATCTGCAATGGCTACCTGAGCGGGCACCGAGGGTGAAATTGTCGTCATCAGTTTCAGCCGGGAAATGCTTTCGGCGTAGCGCCCTCCGGCTACCCAGCCGACCCGATAACCGGGCGCCAGGCACTTTGAAAACGACCCGCAGTGAATCACCAATCCTTCATCATCAAAGTGCTTAACGGGTACGGGGGGCTTGGAGCCAAAATAGAGCTCGGCATACACATCATCTTCGATCAGCGGCACCTGATGCTGCTTCAACAGCCCATACAGCGCCTGCTTTTTGGCCGTACTCAAGCTCGCCCCAAGCGGGTTTTGCAAATGGCTCATCAGCCAACAGGCTTTAATCGGGTACTTGGCAAGGCTGTCTGCCAGCTTGTCCAGGTCGATTCCTTCCCGCGGATGAACAGGAATCTCGACTGCCCTTAACTTCAAACGCTCCAATACCTGAAGGCTTGCGTAAAAGGCCGGTGACTCGATGGCGACAAGATCACCAGGTTCGGTCACGCACTGAAATCCCAGGTTCAGGGCTTCCATGGCGCCATTGGTAATCACCAGTTCCTGGGGCGGTAGGTGCACGCCAGCCAACCGGTAACGCAGAGCGATCTGGCGGCGCAGTGCCGTATCGCCTGCGGTCATATCTGTGATGATGGCGTTGGGAGAAAGCTCGCGTAGCCCTTTGGCCATGCTGCGCGCCAAGCGGGGAAGCGGAAACAGCTCAGGGCTTGGAAAGGCCGAGCCAAAAGGCACCGTATCGACATTTTGAAGCGACCCCAGCACCGAAAAAACCAGTTCACTTACCGCAATGTCGGCCGTTTCAGGGTGGCCTTGGGTCATTTCGGGCTCGTTGAGAAACTGCTGCGCCTGTTCGCGGACAAAGTAGCCCGAGCGTGGCCGCGACACGATTAGCCCCTGCTTCTCCATCAGGTAGTACGCCTGAAACACCGTCGATGGGCTAATGGCGTAGTGGCGGCTGGCCTGGCGAACTGAGGGTACACGCTCCCCTGGCGCCAGCACACCACTGCGGATAAGTTCGGATATTTCCTCGGCAAAGCGTTCGTAGCGTTTCATGTTCTTCCACCGCTAAAAGCAGGCCAAGAGGATACGCGAACGGCGGTTAAAAGCCGACGGCCAGGCGCTACATCTGGCTGATAATCAGCGCCGCGTTGACGCCACCAAACCCAAACCCGTTGCACAGCACATGCGGGGTGGGCTGGGTGCGCGTTGTTAGCGGGATAAAGTCTAGGTCCTGCATATCTTCATCGCAGTGCGTCAGGTTAAGCGTGGGCGGCAGCTGGCCGGTGGTGGCAGAAAGCGCTGAAAAGATGCTCTCAACACCGCCCGCCGCCCCCAACAAATGGCCCGTTGCCGATTTGGTGGAAGAGATCGGAATGTGTGGCAGTTTGCTACCAAACACACGCCGTAAGGCGGCAATTTCTGCCCGGTCGCCCACGGGCGTTGAGGTGGCGTGAGCATTGATATAGCCAATCTCATCCGCGTTAAGCCCCGCCATTTTCAGCGCCGAATGAATCGCCGCGGCGGCGCCGTTACCGTCCTCTGGCCCGGCAGTAATATGGTAGGCATCGGCACTGGTGCCGTAGCCGCTAATGACGGCCAGCGGCGTGGCGCCGCGCGCTTGTGCATGTTCAAGTGTTTCAATCACCAGCAGGCCCGCACCTTCGCCCATCACAAAACCGTTGCGGGTGCTGTCGAAGGGACGCGATGCACTTTCAGGCTGTTCATGCTCGGTGGAAAGCGCTTTGAGCGCGTTGAAGCTCGCTAATGATAGTGGATCAATACACGCCTCGGCGCCGCCTACTAACGCCACGTCGGCTTCACCGCTACGGATTAGACGCATGCCGTCGCCAATCGCTTGCAGGCCCGCCGCACACGCCGTCACCGGGCAGCCCAAAGGCCCTTGAAAGCCATAGCGAATCGACAGGTTGCCCGCCGCCATATTGGCTAGAAACGCGGGTACAGTAAACGGCGACACCCGGCGGTAACCTTTCTGCTGTAGCGTTTGCTGGGCCTCGGTAATCGTGGGGAACCCGCCAATGCCGGAACCGATAATGGTCGCCGTGGCGCGGCGTTGTGCTTCGTCCGTTGGCTGCCAGCCAGCCTGCTCAAGCGCCTCTTTTGCCGCTGCCATGGCGTAAAGGCTGAACAGGTCCAGCTTGCGGCGCTCTTTGGCATCTGCGATACCATCCAGACAAAGCCCTGCCTGCGGGTCATCAGTTGAGTGGGCAACCGCACCGGCAATTTTGATAGGCGTTTGAGCGGTATCAAAGCGGGTAATCTGGCGAATCCCTGAACGGCCTTGCAGCAGAGTGTCCCAACTTGTCTTGACGTTGCATCCCAGCGGGCTGACCATGCCCATGCCGGTGATAACAATAGGTGAGTGCATAGCGGCTCCTCAGTGCTTTAAATACGGCTACGCTAGCAGTACGCATTATATGATCAAGATAATATTTAGCAGGATTATTTAGCCAAACAATTTAGCCGAACGATTTAGCAGTACATAACGAGGTCAACATGCCTTATCCCAAAAGCCATAAGGCGAAAACCCGAGAGCGTATCCTGGCGTCAGCCACTGAACTGTTCAGCCGATACGGCTTTAATAAAGTCTCCATCGGTCAGGTCATGAAGCTGGCTAGAATGACCCACGGGGCTTTTTATTCCCACTTCGCCTCCAAAGAGGCGTTGTATGATGCCTCGGTGCGTAAAACGCTGGATGGCAGCCGGGCGGCACGCTTGGTAAAAGGGCCGCTCTCCTTGCAGCATCTAACGGAGCTGGTCTCTAACTACTGGAATCTCCAGGAGCTTGAGCGTAAGCAACAGCCAGGGCCGGAAGCGGTGCTGTTTAATGAAATAGGCAGCGAGAAAGCCGAGATTCGTACCATGTTTGAGGCGTCTTACCTGCGGATGAAAAAGATGCTTGAAATGCGCTTGCTTGCCCTGAGTAAGCTAAAAAAACTCCCCTTTGCCCACGACCGCGAAGTGATTGCCGATAAGTCGCGGGTTATTCTGGCCGCGCTGGTGGGGGCTGTAGCCATTGCCAAAAGCCTACCCGGTGAGGAAGAGCGTCAGCATGTGTTATTGGCGACCCAGCGCCAGATTTTGCTAATGCTGGGAGTAAGTGAAACGGAAGCCGAAGGGATGCTGCAACGCGTGATGTCGGCCTAGGCCCGCCAGTGGGCAGGGAGAGTCTCGGTGAGAAACTGCTGAAACGCCAGGACCTTGGGCGTTAATTCACGCCGATGCCGGACACAAAGATAAAACTCTAGTGGGTCAACCTCCAGGGGCTCATCAGCCGCAAACGGCGGCGTAAACAGTGCGACGAGCTTGCCCTGCGCAATTAACGGTTCTGCAATAAACGCCGCTAACCGTGTGATGCCACCACCTTCAATGGCCATCTGGGCCAGTGCATCAATGTCGTCGCTGATCATACGTGCCTTCACCGGCACATCGAAACGTATGCCGTTGCGTACCGCGCCCCAGCCGAGATAGCGCCCATCCAAAGGAAACCGAAATACCAGGCAGTCATGCTCCTTAAGCTGCTCCAGGGTGTGCGGGTATCCGGCCTGCTCAAGATAGCGAGGTGCTGCGCAGAAGATGGATGGCACCCGCGCAATAGGACGTGCCACCAAACCCTCTTCCAGCGCATGGCGAATGCGAATGCTGGCGTCAACCGATTCGGCGATATGGTCCACGTGGCGGTCGGCAATGCTGAGCTCGACCGTGATGTCGGGATAGCGGCGATTAAAGGCTGGGATCATGGGGGCCAATAGGTGCCGGGCAAAGGCACCGGTTGAGGCGATGTGCAAACGCCCTCTGGGTGCGTCATGCAGCGCGCTGACGGCCTGACCGGCAAGCTCCAATTCCTGTACCAGTTCACGCACTTTTGCGTAATAGGTGGTACCGCTTTCCGTCGGCGCTAAACGGCGCGTAGTGCGGGTGAGCAAGCGCACCCCCAAGTGGGTTTCCAATCGGCTGATGTTTTGGCTGGCGGCTGCCGCGCTAATACCCAAACGGCGCGCGCCGCCCGCAATGCTGCCTGCTTCAACTGCTTTCACAAAACTCTCGATACCGCGTAACGCAACCATAAGCCATACCTTAATCTTTAGCGCCACTCGTAATATTAACTTACGGCTGTGCTTATCGTGAACCTGCTTCTGAATTGGTTCGAGTCACTGTAGAGTGCGCAAACACGTTTGATAGGTAAGGTAATTCACCCATGACAACCCGCCGCTACCCAGAACAGCGCCTGCTTGCAGCGCGCAAGCTGCACCCACGTTTTACGCCGGTCATATTTGCATTATACATGTCGACGATTATGGCGTTCTTAATGACCCTGATTATTACCGCCGTTAATGCGGGAGTGAGTGATCACTATTTCAGCCAGGTATGGCACGCCTATCGGGTAGCCATGCCCAGCGCCTTTGTGTGCATTTTGGTAGTACGGCCACTGGTTGCCCGTCTTGTACAGCTTACGATCAGGTCGCATTGAGGTAATTATGCCGCTTGATTTTTGCGCATACTGCTCCTGCCGGTGACGATGTTTGGAAAGTCATGCCATGCATGCATCCGAGGTGTTATCGAAGCGATGCATGTATGGAGAGAAAGAATTTTATATGCCAAGCCTTTCAGAATGTGCTGGAAAGCTTGGCAACTGAACGTGGTCAGTAAAACTAATTAAACACCTAAAAGCCTTCGACATCTTGTTTTAAGGCTTTCACAGAATATTCCAGTAGCAGTGTTGTTGCGTAACACATCGTGAAACACGATATTCAATAGCTTCATCTTGAAGACCTTTGGCAACTCTACGAACTTCGATAAGTGGAGAACCTAATTCTACACCCAAATGTTTTTGTTCTTGGGTACCTGCCGCAACAGCGAACAGCTGCTCTTCTGCCTTTGAAACACTTTGCTTAAATTGCTGCTGATAGAGCTGATACAGCGTATTGGGCAATGTTTCAGGAATGCTTTCGAGCTTCGGAAAGCGCGTTGCATCGACTATCAGGTCTTCTAATAACGCTGGGATTTCATCCAGAACTCTGACTCGCTGGATATGCACTACCATGGCTTTTCTTTCAAGCCCTAGCACTCTCGACTCTTCATTGCTGGCGCGTCGGCGTTCGCGTAGCAGAACACGAGACACAGGCAGTGATCGAGTGCCATCCAAACGCATGAAGTTAAAAAATTGAAACAATGAGCGATCGCTGTCATGCGTTGCGACGACGGTGCCTTTGCCTTGATAGCGAATGACCACGTGGTCCTTAGCCAGTGCATCCACCGCCTTGCGTATAGTCCCAACACTAACCCCGTACTCTTGAGAAAGAGCCGACTCGCTAGGAATGAAGGTTCCTGGCGGCCAAATACTCGAAACGATGCGTGACAATAGCGCTTCTTTTATTTGCTGATATAGAGGGCGATAAGAAGGTGCTGGGTGGTCGTTCATATCCGGTTCCTTGACGTGTTTCTTGTACGCCATGCGCTAGAGACGTTAGTGCTTCAATGCTGATGACAGTGAACACTAAAGCCCTGATGTTAGCTATTTTCAGTCATAGCCGCTCTGATTTAAGACAATAATATCAAAAAAAGATATAGATGACTTGAACTCTTATGTTATCTATCATATATATGATACAGGATGCGATTTAGATAAGCCGGTTCCATCTGGCATCCTTGATTTGATAACAGTAACAATATCAATAACCTAGTAGAGAGAAGACATCATGAGCATCGACTTCGTAGTACATGATGCCGACGATAGTGTCGGCGTCGCGGTGGTCGAAGGCATCCAGGCTGGCCAAGAACTGACTGGATGGGTCATGCAAGGTGACCGAACTATTACTTTTACAGTAAGCGACTCCATTCCTATTGGGCACAAGTTGGCAATTCGTGATCTGGCTGAAAATGACGCTGTCATGAAATACAGCGTCGATATCGGCCGCGCCATCAAGCCGATCGAGAAGGGCGAACATCTGCACGTTCACAACGTTAAAACCAAGAGGTGGTAAAAATGGAAATCAAAGGTCGCAAGTTTCTGGGCTATCGCCGCGAAAATGGGCGTGTTGGTGTCCGTAATCACGTTATCGTTCTACCTGTTGATGACATTTCTAACGCTGCCGCTGAGGCAGTTGCCAATAACATTAAGGGCACTATGGCGTTGCCGCATGCCTATGGCCGGTTGCAGTTTGGCGCTGACCTGGATCTACACTTCCGTACTCTGATCGGTATCGGTTCTAACCCTAACGTCGCCGCTGTTATCGTAATTGGTATCGAGCCAGGCTGGACCAACAAGGTGGTTGATGGCATTAAGGCGACAGGTAAGCCTGTGGAAGGCTTCTGGATCGAGCAAAATGGGGATCACAACACTATTTGCGCGGCTTCCAAGAAGGCCAAGGAGTTCGTACAGCACGCCAGTGAACTGCAGCGTGAAGAGTGTGATATTAATGAGCTTTGGGTTTCTACCAAGTGCGGTGAGTCTGATACCACTTCAGGTTTAGCTTCTTGCCCAACAACAGGTAACGCCTTTGATAAGCTCTACGATGCGGGCTGTACGTTGGTATTCGGCGAAACTTCCGAATTGACGGGCGGTGAGCATCTCGTTGCCGAACGGTGCGCTACACCTAAAGTGCGTGAACAGTTTCAGGCAATGTTCGATCGCTACAGCGATATGATTGATCGCTACAAGACCAGTGACTTATCTGAATCCCAGCCGACCAAAGGCAACATCGAAGGTGGCCTAACCACCATTGAAGAAAAAGCGCTAGGTAATATCCAGAAGATTGGTAAGCGCTGCCAGGTAGATGGCGTACTCGACAAGGCCGAAGCACCTACTGGCGCAGGGCTTTGGTTTATGGATTCCTCATCAGCAGCAGCCGAGATGGTGACGCTATGCGCAGCTGCTGGTTATGTTGTGCATTACTTTCCGACTGGCCAAGGCAATGTGATTGGTAACCCCATCTTGCCGGTTATTAAGGTCTGCGCTAATCCACGCACCATGCGTACCATGAGCGAACATATTGATGTTGATGTAACTCACATCCTTAGGCGTGAGATGGATATGGATCAGGCGGGGGATGCATTGCTGGAAATGACTCTACGTACTGCCAATGGCCGCCATACAGCTGCTGAGGCGTTAGGTCATCGTGAATTTGTAATGACTCGTCTCTACGAAAGTGCTTAACGAAATTGTGGCGCCCTGACGTTTGTTAGGGCGTCGTCTTGGGACTTTTTCAGGAGTAGTTACCTGGTAATAAAGTAAAGATTGTAAGAGTCGCGCCTTCTAAAAACGCGCCGTAATTTATCGTAACTCCGGTGCACTTGCTCGCAAGTTAACAATGACAACGAAGATACTTGGAGAAAAATTATGCGAATCTCTCTATCCATCGGTTTAGCCGCCGGCCTCGGTTTATCCCTCGCCAGTGCGCTTACGACAGTCGCTATAGCGGACGACTTTCCTGCGAAGAACATTCAGTACGTTATGCCTTTTGGCCCAGGCGGTGAATCTGATATTAGTGCTCGTCTTCAGCAGAAATACTTTGAAGAAATAACCGGTAAGCAGCTAATTGTGCAATACATGCCTGGTGGAGGTGGCGCTGTTGGCTGGTCTCAACTATCCGACATGCCGACCGACGGCCATGCGATTATGGGATCCAATTTGCCTCATATCATCCTCAAACCCATGGGCCAGGATGTTGGTTTTCAAACCGAAGACATTAATAATTTCTTTTATTTTCACTACTCCCCCGATGCGATCCTCGTCCGCAACGAAAGCCCCTATCAGACGCTTGATGATCTAATTCAGGCTGCTCAGGAAGCCCCTGGCGCTGTCACTTTTTCTGGCAGTGGCACCTACAGCGCAAATGATGTCGCCAACACGCGTTTTCAACAATTGGCGGATGTAACCACAACGTATATTCCCTTTGGTGGGTCTGGAGCGGCTGTTACGGCGTTACTAGGCGGAGTGGTAGAGGCGGAGTGGGGATATACCACGATCGCAGCTAACCATAACGACAAGGTTCGCATGCTGGCGGTGGCCTCTGAAGAGCGTCACCCCATGTTCCCCGATGTACCTACTTTCCAGGAGTTAGGCTATGACATGGTAGGTGGTGCCTATCGTGGTATGGCCGTGCCTGAAGGAACTCCCCAGGAGATTCAGCAGAAACTCTCCGATATCTTCCAGCAGATTAATCAAAACCCGCAGTTCCAGCAGGAAATGCAGGACCTTGGCTTTGTATTGATAGATGTGCCAATGGGAGAAATGGATACATTCATGAGCGATCAAATGGATGTTTACGAGGCTTCTGCACGTGAACTCGGCTTAATCGACTGACCTCTAAGGGAGAAGTCGTATGGATATTCTCAGTCATGCATTAGGCGCCCTGTCACCCCTGAACCTAGGGCTGGCGCTGCTTGGTGTTGCCTCGGGGATTATCATCGGGGCACTGCCGGGGCTTTCAGCCACGATGGCCGTAGCGGTACTCGTCCCGGTGACCTTTGGGATGACGCCAGAGTCAGCACTCATTATGCTGGGCGCTATTTATACAGGTGCCATTTATGGGGGGTCTTATTCCGCCATTTTGGTTAATACACCTGGAACGCCATCGGCGATAGCGACGACCTTTGATGGTTTCCCTATGGCCAAGCGTGGCGATGGCGATCTCGCGGTTACCCTCTCCACCTTGGCCTCGGTGGTAGGTGGATTGGTTGGCGTATTTGCCCTGTTGACGGTGGCTCCCCTTTTAGCTCAGGTAGCGCTGAGTTTCGGTCCCGTTGAGTACTTTTGGCTAGCCATTTTTGGGCTCACACTGATTTCTGCTCTTTCGGAAGGCTCTACCCTGAAAGGGTTCATGGGGGCAGGTTTCGGTCTGTTGTTATCGACTATAGGCGTCGCCGTAGTAGGAGGCGATATCCGCTACACCTTTGGCTCTCAAGTGCTGTTGGGTGGAATCGAGATAGTGTCGGCGTTAATAGGTTTGTACTGCATTCCGGTGCTTATTGATCTTGTGGCTTCCCCTGAATCTCATCTTAAAGTTGATGAAAAACAGCGTGGAGTCCGTTTACGTGAAGGTCTTATGCATGCATGGATCGGTAAATTTAATCTATTACGTTCAGCCACTATTGGCACTGGGGTCGCCATTTTGCCTGGTGCTGGGGGCTCAATTGCAAGTTTGGTGTCTTATTCGGAAGCCAGGCGTGCTGCTAAAGACTCTAGTTCTTTTGGTAAGGGTAACCCTCAAGGAGTACTGGCGACCGAAGCGGCCAATAACGCTACGGTGGGCGGAGGATTTATCCCAACATTGGTATTGGGGATTCCGGGTACGCCACCGGACGCCGTTATCCTGGGGGCTCTTTTGGTGCAGGGTTTTCGTACTGGCCCAGAGCTTTTTACGACCAATGCCAACATAACGTACACCTTTGTTGGGGGCTTGTTTATCGCTACGTGCTTATTGCTGCCCCTTGGCTTACTCATTGGTCGTTACGCATTTAAATCAATTGTTAGCATTCCGAAGGAATTGCTGGTGCCCACCATCGCTTTTATGACAGTGATTGGGACCTATGCGATACGTAATAGTGTTAGCGACGTCATCATCATGTTGACACTTGGGGTAATCGGCTGGGTGCTCAACCGCTACGGTTTTAAGCCCTCACCTATCGTATTGGGATTGATTTTAGGGCCCATTGCCGAGCAGGGGTTTGTTCAGGGCTTCTTAATGGGGCGTGCGAGCGGCTCCTACGCAATGACGTTCTTTGGTGGGCCAATTTCGTTGACGATCATCGCCTTATCGATCCTCAGTGTCTTCTACCCAGTGATCAAAGCGCGTCGATCACAGCGGCGTCACACGAATGGTGCGGATGATTCCCGTCAGGAGGTTTCATCATGAGCAAATCACTTCCCAAACTCCAGGCGTCGTGCTCAGCACGCTCAGAATTCCTGATGCCGCTGCTGTTCATCGGCATTGGCGGTGTTTGCCTATGGCAAAGCCAGGACATGAGCCA
The DNA here is from genome assembly GCF_052446175.1 of Halomonas sp. AOP43-D1-4. Classification (NCBI taxonomy): domain Bacteria; kingdom Pseudomonadati; phylum Pseudomonadota; class Gammaproteobacteria; order Oceanospirillales; family Halomonadaceae; genus Halomonas; species Halomonas sp. AOP43-D1-4. The sequence goes on along the minus strand of NZ_JBQSVY010000002.1, from coordinate 283,640 downwards.
ACTGGGGGCTATCTTTCCCGTCACCATTGCTGTCGTGGTTATCATCGCGGGGTTACTGCGGCTTGCTCAGTTAGTAGTGCGCGGGGTGTTAAGCAATACAGAACGTGACAAGGGGTCTACCCCTAGGCGGGTGCTGCTAGTGGTCGTGATGACAGCCTGGGCATTAGTGATGCCGTGGGCGGGTTTTCTGCTGACGGGACTGGCAAGTTTTGTCAGTTTGATGATGATTGCTCAGTACAAGGCATGGACGCCAAGGCGTTTAATGGGGCATCTACTTACAGGTGTCTTACTGGTTGCATTTTTCTACGCGCTTTTTGCTTTATTGCTCAATGTGCCGTTACCACTAGGGCGATGGTGGGTGTAGCAGAGCGGCTTTGTGGTGATATACAACAATTCATGCTGGGTTTAGCCCGGTAATAAAACTGGAGTATCTATGTTTAAGATAGTGATTTCTGAATTCATGGATGAAAAGGTGGTCGCGCACCTTAGAGAATTATTTGAGGTGGTCTTTGATACAGAGCTGGTTGAAGACCGTCGTGCCTTGCTTAAAGCAGTCACCGATGCTGACGCTATTATTGTGCGAAACCGCACTCAGGTTGATGCCGAATTATTAGCAGCAGCTCCGAAACTTAAGGTGGTGGGGCGTTTAGGCGTGGGGCTTGACAACATCGATCTAAAAGCATGCGAGTCGCAAGACGTCGTAGTCAAACCGGCGCACGGAGGCAATGGAAGCTCAGTCGCCGAATATGTGCTGACGGGTATTTTGCTATTACGCCGCCAGGCTTATTTTTCGAACCGCGAAATGCTGGCAGGAGAGTGGCCTCGCCAAGCATTGATTGGTCGTGAAGCGAGCGGCTGCACGCTGGGGTTGGTCGGTTTTGGCGCCATTGCCCGGGAAACGGCAAAACGAGCACTTGCCTTGGACATGCGAGTCATTGCTTTCGACCCCCACTTGGCAGCTGATGCATCGGAGTGGACCGGTATTGAACGCTATGAAAGTCTCTCCTCCCTACTGGAGGCAGCTGACGCAGTCAGTCTTCATGTCCCCCTGACCGAGGATACTCGACACCTTATTGATGCTGCTGCTCTTCAGCGAATGAAAAACAGCGCCATTTTGATCAACGCGGCACGAGGCGGCATCGTTGATGAAGGCGCATTAGCAACAGCATTGCGTGAAGGCCGGTTGGCCGGCGCTCTTCTTGATGTGTTTGAGCAGGAGCCATTGATGCAAGGTTCGGTGCTTGAAGATATTCCTAATCTGATCGTGACTCCTCATATCGCTGGTGTTACTGATGAGTCCAATGCTCGTATCAGCCAGATGACAGCAGACAATGTTCGTACAGTCTTGGACAAAGAGGGCGTGAATGTATGAGTGATAACATTGAGCTAAACGTGGCGCAGGTCCGTGAATTAGCTATGGCTGCTATGCGGGGGCGCGGCTTTGGTGAGGTTGAGGCTGCTGCTACAGTGACGGCCTTGCTGGCTGCTGAGCACGATGGTTTACCATCACATGGTCTTTCGCGGTTACCGTTCTATCTGGACCAAGCCGCAAGTGGCAAAGTTGATGCATCAGCAACACCTGCTGTCGAGGTTAATGGCGCCGTGGTACTTGTTGACGCTAAATACGGACTGGCGTTTCCTGCTGTGGAGCGTGGTCTGGAAGCTGGCTATACATGTGTTACGAAATCAGGCATTGCGGCAGTATCCATCGCTCGCTCTCATCATTTCGGCGTAGCCGGTGTGCCGGTAGAAGCTGCAGCACGGCGAGGTTACTTGGCCTTGGCTTTCAGTAATGCCCCTTCTGCAATGGCGCCCTGGGGTGGCAAACAACCCTTATTTGGTACTAATCCCATCGCATTCGCGTGCCCTCGTCGTGCCGGTGATCCGCTTTTGATTGATTTATCGTTATCAAAAGTAGCACGTGGAAAAGTGATGTTGGCAAAGATCAAGGGGGAGCCGATCCCGGAAGGCTGGGCATTGGATACCGATGGACAACCAACAACTGATCCCGATAAAGCAATTGCAGGCAGTATGACGCCTGCTGGTGATGCTAAAGGAGCAGCCTTGGCACTGATGGTTGAATTACTCACCGCTGGTCTTACGGGAAGTAACTTTGGTTTTCAGGCAAGCTCCTTTTTTGATGCAGAAGGTAAACCACCCGGCATTGCCCAACTGATTCTACTGATAGACCCTCAGCGTTTCTCGCCGGGGTTCGTTGAACATGCTGAAACGTTATTTGCCGCTATGCTAGACCAGCCCGGTGTCCGAGTCCCCGGCGAACGTCGCTTTCAGCAACGACGCGAAAGAGGTGAAAATATAACGATAGCCACTTCTTTAGTACACGATCTTGAAAACCATGCACAGGCAAATTAATAACCAGTGTTCTTGTGCCAATGGTTCGATTCTTAAGAGCATAATGTTTGGCATGGTTCTAATAAAATACTTTGCTCGGAATTTACGAGTAACTCTATGAGCAAGTATCTTAGCTAAAGTAAAGATTGTTATAGTTAGTTGGATGCCTTCTTTGTTCTCGAGTATATGTTGTGTGCTGAATGCTTTTTGCGAATAAGTATATTTGGCTAATGTTTTGAGATGAGGTTGCTTATGACCTTGGTTGGTATAAGTAATTGTTTCCAATTTTAGTGCGTTATATCGTAGCTTTAAGAAGTTATTAAGATCAGAAAGATAATAGAGTTTCTTGCGAGGCTATTTTGTGATGTTTTAAATGCGCAGCTTACATCAGTTATATGCCTTGAATAGACATATGTGTATTAGGAGAGCAGGTGGATGAGATTGCCTATGTTCGTGCCGTCTGAAGAAAATAGTTTTACTCGCTTAATGCGTTGGATAAGTAGTTTCCGAAATATTGGCCGGGGGCTATTAGTATGTGTAACGATAGCATTAGCGACAACTTTTATTGCTGATCATTATGGTGGGCCAACGCTTCTTTATGCGCTCCTTTTTGGTATGTCACTGCACTTTCTGAGTGATGAAGAGCGTTGTCGCCAAGGAGTTGAGTTCGCGTCTCGTACTGTTCTTAGGGTGGGGGTCGCATTGTTGGGAGCAAGAATGACATTTGAGCAAGTAGGTGAGCTTGGCATAGTGCCTGTGCTTACTGTTATCGGGTCTGTTGCTATCGTTATTATTATGGGAGCAATTTTAGCCAGGGTGCTCGGGCTGCCGAAAGATCTTGGCCTGTTAACGGGGGGCTCTGTTGCTATTTGTGGCGCATCGGCAGCATTAGCGCTTTCGGCAGTCATGCCGCGTCATGAAAATAGTGAGCGTAATACTATTCTTACAGTAGTTGGGGTAACCACGCTTTCAACCGTTGCTATGGTGGTTTATCCATTGATTGCAGGGGTTCTGAACCTTGCTAACACACAGGCAGGAATTTTCTTGGGAGGGACTATCCATGACGTTGCCCAAGTGGTTGGTGCTGGTTATATGATATCGGAGGAAACCGGAGATACCTCAACACTCGTGAAGCTAGTACGCGTTGCCATGTTGGTACCCACTGTTGTGATTTTTATGTGGATGTTTCGCTCGTCACGTCAGGGCGAAGGGGGGGCTACAAGGGTTCCAATGCTACCAGGTTTTCTAGTGGGCTTTGTCGTTCTTGTGATAATTAATAGCCTGGGCTTAATTCCAGAGATAGTTAATGACGGAATGTCAACGATGTCACGCTGGTGCCTTGTTATAGCCATTGCAGCGTTGGGTATTAAAACCTCTTTCCAGAAACTTGCAGTCGTAGGATGGAAGCCAGTGATATTAATGGTATTGGAAACACTGTTATTGCTTATTATTGTGCTTGGAATGGTGTTGTTCGCTGGCGAAAATATTTAAAGTTTCTAATAAACACGATGTTGACGTTTTTTTACACAAAAAAATTATCGAGCAGTGGGCGCTTATGAATTGCCGAGTGCCTTCAGAATAGCCAGCGGTAATGCCTAAAGTAGCACCGGTGTTGATTGATGCATTGCCCTTAGGGCAAGCATTGGTAGCTGACAAGCAGGATAGCAGCGGGCATGTAAGTGGCAGGCCACTGGTTACCCGTCTTGTACAGCTTACGATCAGGTCGCATTGAGGTAATTATACCGCTTGATTTTTGCGCATACTGCTCCTGCCAGTGACGATGTTTGGAAAAGCTCATGCCATGCATACATCAAAGGTTGAATGGCTTTATTAAAACGCAACATGAGAACCTGTAACGTTTTATAAAGATGTGGTGGTCGAAATCAACCGCCGTCAAGCGGGCTGTACTTGGCATCAGAACAAACCATGACAGCTTATTGTCGGCTTTCAAACCGTAGGGAGTACCCGTGTGAGAATAGGCGCACCTAAGGAAACGAGTCGGGGAGAAGAACGTGTGGCGCTTACCCCTGAAAGCGCAAAGCAGATCCAAAAGCTGGGCCACGAGTGTCTGATTGAAACAGGCGCTGGTCTTGCGGCGGGCTTTAATGACAACGCTTATCGTGATGCTGGCGTTACCGTAGTGGATAGTGCTGACGCTCTTTGGCAGGGCGCTGAGGTGGTCATTAAAGTCCGCGAGCCTTCTGATGAAGAAGCGGCACGACTACGAGAAGGACAAACGCTGATTGCGTTTTTCTGGCCCGCTCAAAACGAAGCGATGCTTGAGAAGTGCCGTGCCCAAGGCGCCACCGTGATTGCGATGGATATGGTGCCGCGCATTTCTCGTGCCCAGAAAATGGACGCGCTCTCCTCCATGGCCAATATCGCCGGTTACCGCGCGGTAATAGAGGCAGGCAATAATTTTGGCCGCTTCTTTACCGGCCAGGTAACTGCTGCGGGCAAAGTGCCTCCGGCTAAGGTGCTGGTAATTGGCGCAGGCGTTGCCGGGCTTGCGGCCATTGGTACCGCCACCAGTCTGGGTGCTGTGGTGCGTGCCTTTGATGTGCGTCCGGAAGTCTCCGAGCAGATCGAGTCGATGGGCGCTGAGTTCCTGTTCCTGGATTTTGAAAACAGCGAAGACAGCGAAGATAGTCAGGATGGCTCGGCAAGCGGCGGCTATGCCTCGCCCTCAAGCCCTGAGTTTCGCGAAAAGCAGCTGGCTTGTTTCCGCGAACAGGCGCCCGATGTGGACATCGTTATTACCACTGCGCTGATCCCCGGGCGCCCGGCGCCCAAGCTGTGGCTTGAGGATATGGTCGCGGCCATGAAACCCGGCTCGGTGATTGTTGATCTGGCGGCTGAAAAAGGCGGTAACTGCGATTTAACCCAGCCCGATGAGCGTATCGTCTCCGATAACGGCGTGATTGTGGTCGGCTATACCGACTTCCCCTCACGCATGGCGACCCAGTCGTCCTTGCTGTATGCCACCAATATTCGCCATATGCTGACCGATTTAACGCCTGAGAAAGATGGCGTGATCAATCACAATATGGATGATGACGTGATTCGTGGCGCGACAGTGACTTACCAGAGCGAAGTGACCTTTCCGCCGCCCCCGCCCAAAGTAAAAGCGATTGCTGCGGCCAAACCGAAGAAGAAAGAAAAACAGCCGACGCCCGAGGAGAAAAAAGCTGCAGAAGCATCAGCGTTTAAGGCCCAGTCCAAGCGCCAGGTCGGCATATTGGCCATCGGCGGAGCGCTGATGCTGCTGCTCGGCCAGATTGCGCCCGCGTCCTTTATGCAGCACTTTATTGTCTTCGTGTTGGCGTGCTTTATCGGCTTCCAAGTGATCTGGAACGTAAGTCACTCGCTGCATACACCGCTGATGGCGGTGACCAACGCGATCTCGGGCATCATTATTTTGGGGGCGATTCTGCAGATTGGCTCCGGCAGCGCCGTAGTGGGCGTGTTGGCGGCGATCTCGGTACTGATCGCAACCATCAATATCGTGGGTGGCTTCCTGGTGACACGCCGGATGCTGGCCATGTTCCAGAAATCCTGAGCGGCGGAGAGACGATATGTTAGGTCAAGGATTCGTATCTGCCGCGGCGATCGCGGCAAGCGTACTGTTTATTCTGTCGCTAGGCGGCTTGAGTAACCAAGAAAAAGCCAAGCGTGCTGTGTGGTACGGCATTGTGGGTATGGCGCTGGCAGTATTTTTTACTGCCTTAGGGCCGGGGATTGGCGGCTACTGGTGGCTAATTCCGATGATGGTGATTGGTGCTGGCATCGGTGTCTATGTGGCGGGCAAGGTCGAGATGACCGAAATGCCGCAACTAGTGGCAGCGTTGCACAGTTTTGTCGGCTTAGCCGCGGTGTTTGTCGCCTGGAGCGCGGATTTAGAGCGCCGCCGAGTACTGGCGGCACAAGCGGCCGATGGCGTTATGCAGGAGTTTTCTGCCTTTGCCGCGCTGGTAGCCACCAAGGCGCCTGACGAACTCACTTTTCTGCAGATTGAAGTGGTGTTCGCTATCTTTATCGGTGCAGTGACTTTCACCGGTTCGGTGGTAGCGTTCGGTAAGCTGGCTGGTAAAGTGGACGGCAAACCTCGCCAACTGCCCGGTGGACATATACTTAACGCCGGCGCGGCGGTGCTGTCACTGCTGTTAGCGATTTTGTACCTTAACAGCGCTGGCTTCTGGACGTTGATTGTATTGGCGGCCCTGTCGTTCTTTATCGGCTATCACCTGATTATGGGGATTGGCGGCGCCGATATGCCGGTGGTGGTGTCGATGCTCAACAGCTATTCCGGCTGGGCGGCAGCGGCTATCGGTTTCACGCTCTCTAATGATCTGTTGATCGTGACCGGGGCGCTGGTGGGCTCCTCCGGTGCGATTCTCTCCTACATCATGTGTAAGGCGATGAACCGCAATTTCGTTAACGTGATTTTGGGGGGCTTTGGCGGAAGCACCGGGCCCGCAGCGGAGATCGAAGGCGAGCAGGTGGCGATTGATGCCGGCGGTGTGGCCAGTGCCTTGAACGATGCTGATAGCGTGATCATCGTGCCTGGTTACGGCATGGCGGTAGCGCAAGCTCAAAGCGCCGTCAGCGATTTGGTGCGCAAGCTGCGTGCGGCAGGCAAGACCGTCCGCTTTGGTATTCACCCCGTGGCGGGGCGTTTGCCGGGTCATATGAACGTGCTGCTGGCCGAGGCCAAGGTGCCTTACGATATCGTGTTGGAGATGGATGAAATCAATGACGATTTCGCCAGCACCGACGTGGTGATCGTGATTGGCTCCAATGACATCGTCAACCCGGCCGCCGAAGAAGACCCCAACAGCCCCATCGCCGGTATGCCAGTGCTGAGGGTCTGGGAGGCCAAGCAAGTGTTTATCTCCAAGCGCGGCCAGGGCACTGGCTACTCGGGTATCGAAAACCCGCTGTTCTTCAAGGAGAACAGCCGGATGTTCTACGGTGATGCCCGCGATAGCCTGAACGCGTTGCTGCCACTGGTCGATTAACGCTCCACAACGCAGTGCAACCCAACGAACAGGGCGCCCAAGGGCGCCCTGTTCGCGTTTAATCGGCACGTCTCGCTCACTGTCATGGTTACCGGGAAAGGGTCTTGTTGCTTGTGGATTAAAAATTACTATCACGTTGTTTGCTAAATGCAAGTTGTAGCTATAGCTAATGTGCTTTAAAACAGTGCCATGTCAATGAGTCGCCCGCTCGCGCGTTTTGAAAGCGTCATGTTGAGAGACGTCATTGGGTGTTCCTCTGGTTACGCCAGGGGGTAAGCGCAATAAAGGGAGATGAACACATGAGTGGTAAATGCCCGATAATGCACGGCGGTAACACAGCCGCCAGCAAGTCCAATACCGACTGGTGGCCTAACGCTCTGAACCTGGACATCCTGCACCAGCACGATACAAAAACGAACCCGCTGGGTGAAGATTTTAACTATCGCGAAGCGCTTGAAACATTGGATGTAGAGGCACTGAAAGCGGACCTTCGCCAACTGATTACCCAGAGCCAAGCGTGGTGGCCAGCGGACTGGGGCAGCTACGTAGGCATGTTTGCCCGGGTTGCCTGGCATGCAGCAGGTTCTTATCGCCTGGCGGATGGCCGTGGCGGCGGTGGTACCGGCAACCAGCGTTTTGCACCACTGAACTCCTGGCCGGATAATGCCAATACCGATAAAGGCCGCCGCCTGCTGTGGCCGATCAAGAAGAAGTACGGCAACAAGATTTCCTGGGCCGATTTGATGATTCTCTCCGGCACCATGGCCTATGAAGTCGCGGGTTTGAAAACCTTCGGCTTCGCGTTCGGTCGCGAGGATATCTGGCACCCGGAAAAGGACACCTACTGGGGCGCTGAAAAAGAGTGGCTGGCGCCTTCCGACGGCCGTTACGGCGACGTGGCAAAGCCCGACACCATGCATAACCCGCTGGCCGCCGTGCAGATGGGCCTGATCTATGTGAACCCCGAAGGCGTGAACGGCCAGCCTGACCCGCTCAAGACCGCCGCCCAGGTGCGTGAAACCTTCAAACGCATGGCGATGAACGATGAAGAGACGGTTGCCCTGACGGCGGGTGGCCACACTATCGGCAAGTGCCATGGTAACGGCACACCCAGCGATCTAAGCCCGGAACCCGAAGCGGCTGGCCCCGAGCTTCAGGGCCTTGGCTGGATGAAAACCAAGGGTCGTGGCATTGGCCGTGACACCCTGGTAAGCGGTATTGAAGGCGCCTGGACTAAGAACCCGACGCAGTGGGACATGGGCTACTTCGAGATGCTGTTTGGCCACGAATGGGAATTGAAGAAGTCCCCTGCCGGCGCTTGGCAGTGGGAACCTGTCGACATTAAGGAAGAGGACATGCCGGTAGACGTGGAAGATCCTTCCATCCGCTGCATGCCGATCATGACCGATGCCGATATGGCCATGAAGGTCGACCCAATTTACAACGAGATCTGCCAGCGCTTTATGGCGGACCCGGCGTACTTTGATGATGTCTTCGCCCGCGCCTGGTTCAAGCTGACCCACCGCGACATGGGCCCGAAAGTGCGCTACGTGGGCCCGGATGTGCCCCAGGAAGACCTGATCTGGCAAGACCCGGTGCCCGCAGGGCCGGCCGATTACGACGTTGACGCCCTGAAAGCGCGTATCGCCGCTAGCGGTTTGAGTATCAGCGACATGATCAACACCGCCTGGGACAGCGCACGCACTTATCGTGGCTCTGACATGCGCGGTGGCGCCAACGGCGCACGCATTCGCCTGGCGCCCCAGAATCAATGGGAAGGTAACGAGCCAGAGCGATTGGCCCGCGTGCTGTCGGTGCTGACGCCGATTGCTGAAGAAAGCGGTGCAAGCCTTGCCGATACCATTGTGCTGGCAGGTAACGTAGGTATCGAACAGGCAATAAAAGCCGCTGGCTTAAGCGCCACGGTGCCCTTTGCCCCCGGCCGTGGTGATGCAACGGATGAAATGACCGATGCCGAGTCGTTCGAGGTGCTTGAGCCCTTGGCGGATGGCTTCCGCAACTGGCAGAAAGACGCCTACGTGGTCAGCCCCGAAGAGATGCTGCTGGACCGCACCCAACTGCTTGGCCTGACCGCAGCGGAAATGACCGTACTGATCGGCGGCATGCGCGTATTAGGCACCAACCACGCAGGCACCCAACATGGCGTGCTCACCGAGCGCGAAGGCGCATTGACTAACGATTTCTTCGTGAACCTGGTGGATATGGCCAATACCTGGCATCCGGCGGGCGACCATTATGAGATTCGTGATCGTCAAACGGGTCAGGTGAAGTGGACAGCTAGCCGTGTTGATCTGGTGTTTGGCTCCAACTCGATTCTGCGTGCCTATGCCGAAATCTACGCTCAGGATGATTACGTCGAGAAGTTTGTCAGCGACTTTATTGCCGCTTGGACAAAAGTGATGAACGCTGATCGGTTTGATTTAGCGTAATGCCACGCGCCCTATAAGGGGCGCGTGAGCAGTCACTGTTATTGGTGTACCCCCTCTTGCCCGCATCGAAAGATGCGGGCTTTTTTTATTGCCTGAGAAAGCATTAGCGATGCAATTAATCTTCAGTAGACGTACACAAGACGCAGGCAAATCGCTACTCTGGCAAACTCGGGCAGCGCGTTGGTGTGGTTTAGAAACCATAGTGGCACTGCATACGCCTTCTCCCAGCTTTGACAACCCAAGGTGAACCGTGAAACGAGGCAAGTGGATAGTGGCCGTTTGGCTAGTGGTGCTGCTCAGCTGCGTAGTGCCTTACACCCTTCTGACAAATACCGCCGCTTGGTACGGCAGCTTTCTTTTCTGGACTTGCGCTGGACTCGTGGTGATTGCACTTAATATCTTTATTACCCAGGATTTTAAGGAACACGATCGTGACTGAGGCGATGATCTGGGGGGCCATTGCCCTTTACCTACTGGTAGCGGTCGGGATTGCGGTTCTCTCGCGGCAGGGGGCTGCGAACAGTATGTCGGGCTATTTTCTGGGTAACCGGCAGATGAATGGGTTTGTCTCGGCGCTAAGCTACAGCGCAACCACGTATAGCGCCTTTATGATGGTGGGGCTGGCGGGGCTAACCTACGCCGGTGGCGTCGGTGCACTGGGCTTTGAAATTATCTATTTTGCGGGTGTTTCTTTGGTGGCTGTTTTCGGTCCGCGTTTTTGGGCTGTCGGCAAAAAATTTGGCTTTGTTACTCCCAGCGAAATGCTGGGGTATCGTTATCACAGTAAGCCGGTCGCCATGGCCGTTGCTATCACCAGCTGTATCTTTCTGATCCCTTACTCTGCTGTGCAGCTGGCCGGTGTGGGCTATCTGCTGGAAGGCATGACGGATGGCGCCATCACGTTTACCACCGGGGTGGTAATGGCGACGTTAATCGCCGTTTTCTTTTCCTATATTGCCGGTATTCGTTCGGTGATGTGGACCGACTCGTTACAGGCGCTGATGATGATTGTTGCCTCAACGCTGGTCGCATTGCTGGTGGTCCAGGGGCTGGGCGGTTTCAGCGGCCTGTTTGGCACGTTTGAGGCGGAGCATCCTGCAGCCCTCACCGTTCCTGGCACGGGGCTTTTTAGCCTGGTGACCTTTTTGGGGCTGAGTATTCCCTGGTTCTTTTTTAGCCTTTCCAACCCGCAGGTCAGCCAGCGTCTGTTTATGCCTGCGTCGTTGCGCGCCATGCGCCAAATGCTGATTGGCTTTTTGGTGTTTGGCTTTATCTATACGCTGGTGTCCGTGCTGTGGGGATTCTCGGCACTGGCAGCGTTTCCCGATCTTGCGCGGGCTGATCTCGCTACACCTACACTGCTGGCCTCTGACTTTGTTCCCCCCGTGTTGGGAGTGATCGTGATGGTGGGTGTTATGGCGGCAGCGGTCTCAACGATTGATTCCATCATGTTAACCTTGGCCGCCATGTTTTCTCGGGATGTTTACGCCAACGCTAAACCCGGCGTAAATGAACAGCGCCAACTGCTGGTGGGCAAGATCGTTGTGCCGGTTATTGCCCTGCTGGCGCTTGGATTTGCTGAGCTGCAGCTGGATTTAATTGCTGTACTCTCCGTGGCAGCTTCGTCAGGGCTGGTCGCCATGGTGCCCGCGATTATCGGCGCTTTTTACTGGAAGCAAGGCACCGCAGCGGGGGCATTGGCAAGCATCGTGGGGACCAGCGTTTTTGTGCTGTTAATGTATGCCACCGGTAATTCGCTGATGGGTTTGCCGGCCGGTATTTGGGGCATCGTGGTAGCGGCAGCGCTTTTTGTGGGCGTAAGCTTCATCACCACCCCTCATGCCGCTTCAAGGGATGCTTTTTTGGCGGCAATAACAGAAGTGATGGAGCGCAATAAGCGTGTGAAGGTTGACGCATCCTCGGCGTAAAAGTATCTGCCAGGTATAAGCCCGGTGATTAACGCCATTCTGCCAACTGCTGGCGATGGCTCACCTGAGCCTGAGTAGCGCTCACCGGCTGTAGCCACACCTCGGTGCCGGGCAGGCACTGGGAGAGCAGGGCACAGGCGCTGGGGGTAATCGCGCCCATGCGTGGGTAGCCACCAATGGTCTGGCGATCATTCATCAAAATGATCGGCTGGCCATCGGGCGGTACCTGTACAGCTCCCAGCGGGATGCCTTCTGAGATCACGCCGCTTACTTTACTTTCAAGCGCATGCCCTGTAAGTCGAATGCCCATCCGGTCAGCGCGCTGATCAACGTGCCATGGTTGATTAAATAATTGATAGAGGCTGCGGCCCGCAAAGAAGGCCGCCTGGGCACCTAATACCATTGGCAGTAGACAGTGGCCGTTGGGGATCGGCAGTTGAGCGCTTGCTGGAAGTCGGCGTGGCGTCACGGACGCGCCCTGCCAATACAAGCGGTCATTGAGCTGTAAGGGTCTGCCATCCTCATAAAGCCCGCCCAGCTGCTCTCGGGCCGTGCAGGCGCGGCTACCCAATACGACTGGCGCCTCAAGCCCACCGGGGAAGGCGAGGTAGGCACGCAGCCCGGCACGTGGCTGGCGAAACGTGAGTGCTTGCCCAGGGCGTAGAGTGAAGGGCGCGTTAACTGCCAGCGGCTTATCATCAATACGCGCGTCAAGGTCGGCACCGGCCAACGCCAGGCACACGCTTGCGTCGGTTTCCAATGTCAGGTTGCCGCCCATCACAATCTCTAGCGCGGCGCTCTCAAGCGGATTGCCCAGCAGCCAGTTGGCCCAGCGAAAGGAGATCCAGTCGGCGGCGCCGCTTTGGGTAACGCCCAGGTGGCCGACGCCGAAGCGCCCGTTATCCTGAATAAGCGCAAGGGGGCCTGCCTGCTTTACGGTAATGCTAGCTTGGCTCATACGCGCTCCTCTAGCGGGGTCGTATCACCACCGGCAGCTTCAAATTCGGCTTGAGAGATGGCCTTGAAGCGTACCTTATCGCCGGGTAGCAACAGCGGTTCGCCGCGTTTTGCGTACTCAAAAAGCGGCATCGCCGTGCGGCCAAGAATATTCCAACCACCAGGCGAAAGCAGAGGGTAAATAGCCGTTTGGCGCTCGGCGATGCCTACGCTTCCGGCCGCCACCCGGCGTCGCGGGGTTTTCAGGCGAGGAGTGGCCAGGTCTTCATCCACCAGCCCCATAAAGCCGTAACCCGGCGCAAAACCAAGCGCAAAAACGCAGTAGTCGTGACCGCAGTGGCGCGCAATCAACTGCTCAATACTTACCCCGGCGCCTTGGGCCACTGCCGGTAGTTCAGGCCCCACGCTTGCGTCGTACCACACCGGGATCTCATGCAGCTGGCCCTGCTGTGTATCGGCAGGCTGAAGGCCCTTTAGGGCTTCACGGATTCGCGACGTTGCCTCAACGAAGGTCATGCGTTGGCAGTCGTAGTGAACGAGCAGGGTCGTATAAGAAGGAATAAGATCGATCAGCGCATCGTTAAAGGCGTGGCGCAGGGCAGTGTCCGCGGCCATGATCCAGCCCATATTGCGCTCATTGATCTCATCAAAAAGACGCACCGTGAGGGCGTCCATGGCAGCGGTTTCCAGACGCAGTTTCACGCGGACTCCAACACCTTGAAAGCTTCACGGATCGCACGTACGGCGGCAATCGACTCAGGGTTGTCACCATGAACACAGAGCGTGTCGCAAGGAAGTCGCAGCGCTGAGCCGTCGCGGGCGGTCAGGGCGTCGCCCTTGGCCAGCGCAATGGCCTGGGCCACGATAGTCGATTGGTCGTGGTGAACGGCACCCGCCAAGCGACGCGATGCCAAATGGCCGTTGGGCTCATAGGCGCGGTCGGCAAAGGCCTCAAACCAGAGCGTGATGCCCATTTTAGCAGCCAGCTCGCGATGCGGCTCGGTATTGGCGGTGGCCATTACCATCAGCGGAAGGCTTGCATCAAACGCTCGAACGGCACGCATCGCGCCTTCCAGCAGCTCAAGGTTGGCAGCCATATCGTTATACATGGCGCCGTGCGGCTTGATATAGCTAAGTTCGCTACCCTCGGCGCGGCAAATACCGGCAAGCGCGCCCGCCTGATAAAGAATCATATCTTCGACTTCAGCCGCCGAGCAGGCCATGGAGCGTCTCCCAAAACCCATCAAGTCAGGATAGCCTGGGTGAGCGCCGATCCGCACCCCATGCTGAACAGCCAGTGCCACGGTACGACGCATAACGTGAGGGTCGGAGGCGTGGTAGCCACAGGCAATATTGGCGCAGTCAACAAAAGGCATGACCTCAGCATCAAGGCCAAGTGTCCAGTTGCCGAAGCTTTCGCCCATATCGCAGTTGAGTAAGGGAATGACCATAACGACTCCAATTATTATTACAGAGGTTATTTGGGATGCGTTATTAAACCCAAACTAATATAGGGGAGAGGCTCTTTCATTTACCAATCGTTTTTCACGATACTTAATATCGGCAGCTTCTATCGTATTGTTATTTCTTATAAAAATAGTTGACGATAGGAAGTAATACGATTATCAACTAAATAAAGCACTCGATAAAACAATAAAGAAAAACGCGTATTTGACTCAAGCTACTCACAATAAATGGGTCGATAAAAAAGCGTTTTCCGGGGTGAATCATGCACTTGCCAGCCACGTACCATCAACGGGGCGGTTTACTGCCAGCGTTGGGCTTGAAATTACATTGCAGTAGTAGCTTGCTCTGTGAGCCAAATAACTGCTCTGTGAATCGATGCGCCTCGATAGACAGCACCGATATCTTTTGGTCATTGCACGCGTGGATTAGGCAACATTATGCTCGATTTCAAAGAACTTGAAGCCTTTGTTTGGGCCGTCAGATTGGGGTCCTTTCGCAAGGCGGCCGCACGCCTGCATTTGACTCAACCCTCAGTCTCAGAACGTATTTCGCGCTTAGAAGCGACGGTAGGCGAACTGCTGCTGGAGCGCTCGGCCCGCCCGGTGCAACCCACGATGCGTGGGCGTGAGTTTTTCTTGCATGCTGAACGTATGCTCAGCCAGCGTGATGAAGCCATGAAACTCTTCGACAGCGAAGAGGACTACTCGGCCCCCCTTCGACTCGGCACTATCGAAACCATTGCCCACAGCTGGTTCCCTGAGTTCATGCGCCAGCTTACCGAACGTTATCCGCGTTTAACCATCGAGCTTACGGTGGATTACTCACCAGCGCTCAATGAGCGGCTGATGGGTAATGAGCTGGATATCTTACTGGCCATGAATGGCTACCTACCGCCCAAGCAGATCGAATACGAAGCGTTAAGCCCTTACGAGATGGGTATGTTCGTATCTCCACGCCATGCCGAGATGCTCAGTGAAAACACTGAAGCCTGGCGCACAAAGCTGCCGTTTATTTCGTTTGGAAAACTGGCCCGCCCTTATGAAGAGCTGGTTCAGTACCTGGCCGAGCAGGGCGTTACCAGCCCGCGTATCCATAGTGTTAGCACCCTGATGACGATTGTGCGAATGACGATGGAAGGTTTGGGTATCGGTGCGCTGCCGGTTGCCACGGTGCTTGATGAATGGCGGCGTGGCGAGCTCTTGCGCTTGGCATTACCGGTACCGCTACCGGCGATGAACTATGATGTGATATGGCGTCACGCCAATCATCCCCGCTTTTGTAGAGGCGTTGGCCGTTTAGCCCAAAAAACGGCTTGTGCCTACGCGCAGGAGCGCCGTGTCGAGATGACCAATGCGTTATTTCCAGGGCACTGGGTCCAGCCAAGTGCTCTCGTTACCAACCCCAACGCAACACCTCCACTAATATGAATAAGAGGAATTATCCCATGCGTATGCGCATTGCGACCCCCCTACTATTTGCCACCGCCTATGGCTTGGCTGCGACAGCCTCTGCCCAAGCGGCTGAATGGAACATGGCAACACCTTATGGTGACGCGAGTTTTCACACCAACAATACCAAGCAGTTTGCTGCAGATGTTGCTGAAGCGACCGATGGCGAATTGACCATCACCGTGCATAGCGGTGGCTCGCTCGTCTCCCACGGGGAAATCAAGCCGTCGGTACGCCGCGGTACGATTGATGCTGGTGAAGTTTTCATGTCGGTGCTATCCAACGACGCCCCGATTTTTGAGGTGGATACGCTGCCCGGTGTAGCCGGTAGCTACGATGATGCTTATGCGTTATGGCAAGCCACCAAGCCCATGATTACAGAGCTGTTTGCTGGTGAAGGCTTGATTCCGCTGTATGCCGTCGCGTGGCCTGCACAGGGGATTTATACCGCCAATGAACTGACAGATCCGGCGCAGTTTGAAGGTTTGCGGGTGCGGGCACCTAATATCAATACCCAGCGGTTTGTGGATAACCTCGGCGGTAGTCCCACTGAAACCGAAGAGTCGGACATTCCCACCGCGTTCAGTACCGGTCGTGTAGACGCCATGATTACGTCAAGCTCTACGGGTAATTCCATGACGGCGTGGGACTACGTGTCCTATTACACCGACGCCAACTTATGGCTTCCGAAAAACATTGTATTTATCAGTCAGCGTAGTTTTGACCGTCTGGATGAGGCAACTCAGGAGGCTTTGATGGAAGCAGCTGAACGCGCTGAAGAGCGTGGCTGGCAGATGAGTCGTGACGATAACGACGCGAGCCTCGCTGCACTTGAAGAAAACGGCATCACTGTAGCGACCCCGAATGAAGAGGTCGCCGCAGCTCTCCAGGAAGCGGGCGATAAGCTCTTTCAGGATTGGCTGAGCCGTGCTGATGACGAAGCGGAAGCGGCCTTGGAAGGTTACCGGGAGCAGTAAGGTAGCTAAACGGCATAAAACCTTTACGGAGGCGGCGCTGGCCGCCTCTTTTCACCCACGCGCTCGGTGAGATAACGAACATGACGTTTAAATTCGACAGACTCTACCGTCTAGGTGCTTGGGGAGCCGCGGTGTGTATGATCGCGATTTGTGCCCTCATTGCACTGCAAGTGGCTTTTCGTGCCATCGATGCGCTGTTGATACTGGTGGGGCTCAACCGCTTGAACATCAGTATTACCGGTGTTTCCGAGATGGCGGCCTATTTATTGGTGGGTGCTACCTTCTTGGGCTTGGCGTATACCTTTGTGCATCACGCCCATATTCGCGTGACGCTTTTGATTTCACGGCTGCCTTCTGCCATTCGGGTGTGGTTTGAAGTGGCCTGCCTGCTGATTGCTTTAGCGATTAGCGTAATACTCGGGTATGGGCTGATTGGGTTGGCAAGAGAAAGCCTTCAATACAACGATGTGTCATCGGGTTTTTTATCTATACCGCTGTGGATACCCCAAAGCGTCTTGGTCATCAGTGTAGGGCTACTTAGTCTTGCTCTGATCGAGGCGCTGATTATTGCATTGCGGATAGCAACACGTGACCCGTCCAGTTTTCGTGAAGCGACATCCACCGATGACAGCGAAATGCACTAACTCTCTGCCATCACTGCTTGGCCACGTTATGTTGGAGAAGACCTTGTGTTAACACTCAGTTTGGCAACGATTTTTACGTTATTGCTTTTGCTGGGCGGGGGCGTTTGGATCGCTTTTGCCCTAATCGGTACTGCGTGGGTGGCATTGGCATTCTTTAGCCCGTTTGACCCGGGCCCGATCCTTGCCTCTGATTTTTGGGGGGCGAGCTATGGATGGGATTTAACGGCGCTGCCGATGTTTATCTGGATGGGCGAGATCCTGTTTCGATCTGGGCTTGCGGACAATATGTTTCGCGGCCTTTCGCCCTGGCTCAACCGCTTACCCGGCCGTTTGCTGCATACCAATATTATCGGTAGCGGCATGTTCGCAGCCGTGTGTGGTTCATCCGCCGCTACCTGCGCCACCGTGGGTAAAATGACTCTGCCGGAGCTTGAACGCCGTGGCTACGACAGCAATATGGCCATCGGTACGCTGGCAAGTGCCTCGACGTTAGGCCTGCTGATCCCACCCTCCATCATGCTGATTGTTTACGGCGTAGTGACCGAGCAATCCATTTCCCGACTATTTATGGCAGGCGTCGGCCCAGGGCTGATGATTTTGGCAATGTTTATGGCCTACCTCATACTCTGGGCACTTGTTAAAGGGAATCGGGAAGGCCTTACCGGTGAAGATGAGTCTGACATGAGCTTCACAGAGAAGCTGCGTAATACTTGGGCATTAATGCCTATTCTGCTGTTGATTGGCGGTATCATCATTTCGATCTACGGCGGGCTGGCATCACCCACCGAAGCCGCGGCGGTCGGTGTCGTGCTATCCATGGTGATTGCCCGCTGGAACGGCCACTTTACGGCCCAGATATTTAAAAGCTCGCTATTCGCGGCTATTCGTACGGCTTGCATGATCGCGTTTATTATTGCCGGCGCCTCGTTTCTGACCTCGGCGATGGGCTTTACCCAAGTTCCCATGCAGCTGGCCCGCGCGATTAGCGAGATGGGATTATCACCCTCCATGCTGCTCATCGCCCTGACTGTGCTCTTGCTGATCATGGGCTGCTTTTTAGACGGTATCTCGCTTATTTTGCTGGTAACCGCGATTATCATGCCGGTGGTCAGCGCTGCGGGGTTCGACCTTATCTGGTTTGGTATTTATCTGGTGGTTGTGGTGGAAATGTCGCAAATTACCCCGCCTGTCGGTTTTAACCTATTTGTTATTCAGGGCCTGACCGGCAAGGATATTTTAACCATCACACGAGCGACGCTGCCTTTCTTCCTACTGATGTTGCTGGCGATTGCTTTAATGCATGCTTTTCCCGCGATAGCGCTTTATCTGCCTTATGCGATGAATAGTTGAGATAGCTTGGCTGCTCAGTAGCAAAAGGTGTTTCGCTTGATCGACGTCTTAGCAGTACCCAAACTGTTAAAGGCGTCATCTTTTTGTCATGGTTAGTGACATACCCTACGCGCCGTCAATCCGCGACGATAGGAGTGCTTTATGCGGCTGGCCTTGTTTGACCTTGATGATACTCTCTTGGATGGGGATTGCAGCGACCGCTGGAATTTATGGATGTTCGAGCAGGGTTGGATCAGCAACGCCGAGACCTTTCTCGCCCGGGCTGAGCAGATGCAGCAGGCCTATCATGCGGGTCAATTAAAGCTGGAAGAGTATCTGGCGATGACGCTGGCGCCGCTTAAGAACAGGCTCGTGACTGACGTCGAAAAAGAAGTAGAGCGTTTTGTTGCGACGCATATTCAGCCGCGTATATTTGCTCAAGCCTTAGCCTGCCTGGCGTCTCATCGTCAGGCGGGCGATACGTTAGTGCTGATTTCTGCCTCATCGCACCACTTGGTCGCACCCATTGCCAAGATGCTGGGTATCGCCCACGTGCTGGCGGTGGACCTAAGCATTGATAAAGAGGCAGAAAAAGCGCGTTATACCGGCGAGAGTGAGGGCATTTTCTCTTACCGCGGCGGTAAAGTGTTGCGTTTGCAGCAGTGGCTAACGGAGCAACAAATTACGCCCAGCCACACGGTGTTTTACTCGGACTCCCGCAACGATCTACCGCTACTGCAATATGTCGATTGCCCCGTGGTCGTTAATCCCGACCCGGTACTGGCTGAGGTCGCAAGCCTTGAAGGATGGCAACGGTTGGACTGGCGAACTTGGCCGCTACAAAGCAGCCGGTTGTAAAGACCCTCTGCGCAAACGTCGTATTGGAAGACGTTTATCTCTTAAGGCGCTAATGCCTGCCAAATCAAATTAACACCCACTAGGAACATGGCCAGTATTACCAGGCGATAAAACAACTGCTCATTAACCCGGCTTTGTAGCCAAAGGCCGCTACGTACGCCTACCCACGCGACTGGCACCAGGAGTAGCGATGCCCAGGCACTGGCCATATTGATTTCGCCAAGCCACAGGTACGGGCCTAGCTTAATCACGTTAACCGCGGTAAAGGTGACAACGCAGGTGGCGATAAAGGTCTCTTTAGGCAGTTTTCGTGGTAGTAGGTAAAGATTGAGTGGTGGGGCGCCTGCATGGGCAATAAAGCTTGTGAAGCCACACACGCTGGCGGCAGGCAGCGCCCAATGCGTTGAGATAGGCTTGGCGGCCAATGGCTTTAACAGCATATACGCAGCAAACACCACTGAGATCGCACCCAATACCAGGCGAACGCCCTGTTCGCTCAGGCTGCCAAAGAGCAGCGTGCCCACCGCAACACCGACGAAGAGCCCTGGCAAAAATCGCCATACTTCGGCCATGTCATGCTTGCCCCACCATGCTTTCACTGCCAATACGTCCATTACCAGCAGTAGCGGCAGCAATAGGCCTGCGGCCTGCGTGGGACTAATCACCAGTGCCATCAGCGGCACCGAAAGCGTGCCAAAACCACCAGCAAAGCCGCCTTTTGAGACGCCCGTCAGATACACCGAAAATCCGATCAATAGCCAAGCGATAATGGAGTAGTCCGGCAGCATGGCAATTCCTAAAAAGCCTGAAGTTGAAACGCCTAGCGGGAAAAAACGCGTGGGCGGGGCTTGGAGTTAGCGAAAATGTTTTGCGGTCTCTTATGTACTTTCACCGATTTGAAGCGTGAAGCCTACATCGTGTTGTCGGCGATAAACATGTTTACCGCGAAGTCTGCGAATGAGCTCCTGTGCGGCCAGACGGCCCATGTCTTCGCGTGGGGAGAGAATGGTAGTGAGTTTCGGCGTGATATGTTGACCTAACGGTAAGCCGTTGAAGCCTGCAATGGCAATATCATCTGGCACAAGAAGATTTTGGCGTTGGGCGGCCAGCAAGGCACCTGCGGCAAGATCATCGTTGGCAAAATGGATGGCCTGCGTGGCGGGGTAGCCTTTCAAAACCTGGGCTAGGCTTTCCGCGCCCGCCTGCAGGCTGCCCAAAGTGTCCAGTTCTAGCAAGGGGGCTTCAAGCCCCTTTGCCTCCAGTACTTCTTTATGCCCTAGGTAGCGCATTCCCGCGCGATAATCGTGGGAGAGCCGTGCGCCAACATACACAATTCGCTGGTAGCCTCTGTCGATAAGATGGCTGGCCATGCACCGGCCGGCAGCTAAATGATCCAGCCCCACGTTGAGATCTATGCCTTTACCGAGCTCCATCACTTCCATAATCGGATGGCCCCAGTTAGCTAATAGCGTCCGACACGCATCGTTATGGCGTAGCCCGGCGGTGACCAAAGCCGAACATGACCAGCCTAAAAACGTACGCACCAGTTGATACTCACGGTCCAGATCGTAATCAGTATTGCCGAGCAGGATCTGATACCCCTGCGCTTCTAGTGTTTCCTGCAGGCCCTTTATGACTTCCACAAACACGCTGTTGATCAGCGACGGCACGATGATGGCAATCAGCCGGGAGCGGGAAGATGCCAGGCTACCCGCTACTAGGTTGGGCACATAGCCCAAACGCTCTACGCTTTCCAAAACGCTTTGGCGGGTACTGTCGCTCACCTTGTCGGGGTGGTTCAGTGCCCGCGATGCCGTAATCGGGGAAACCCCTGCGGCCTGCGCCACCTGACTGAGCGTGATTTGATCGGAGCGACGGCGTGACTTGTTAGCGGCCGAGAGGTCTTTAGACATTAGTCGCACGTCCTTGATGTTCAACTTGTCGATACGCTGAGAGTAATCTAGAAGTAATGGTAGCGCTATCATGACAGCGCTACCATTTTCCTTGTCATGATAGGCAATAAGAGAAGACCCAAGGAAAAAATAAGGCATCGCAACGCTAGTAACCCACACAACAACAGCGAGGTGTCGACCGGTGAGTCAACACGATAAGCAATCACGTCAAGTAGGCGTTATTGGCCTGGGTGCGATGGGAATGGGCACCGCTACTGCCTTACATCACCAGGGATTTAACGTAACTGGATGTGATATTGCCGCTGAGGCACGCGATGCCTTTATAGCAGCTGGGGGCAAGAGTGTGGCAACGCCGATGGAGCTTGCTCACTGTCATATTGTGCTGGTAGTGGTCGTCAACGGTAGCCAGGTTGAGCAGGTGTTGTTTGGTGAGCAGGGCGTGGTGGGCCATCTAGCGCCAAGCAGCCTGATTATACAGTGCGCCACGGTGGCGCCCAGTCAGGCGAAACAGCTTGGTGAGCGCGTGGCAGCAGAGGGATTGATGATGCTGGACGCACCGATTAGCGGCGGTGCTGCAAAAGCCAAAAGCGGTGAGCTATCAGTTATGGCATCGGGCGCCGCGGAGGCATTTAGCTACGCAAGTGACGTGCTTGATGGCATGGCCGCCAAGGTTTATCGCCTGGGCGATGACCCCGGCGTGGGGTCCAGTATGAAGCTGGTCAATCAACTGTTGGCAGGCGTACATATCGCGACGGCCGCTGAAGCCATGGCGTTGGGTATCCGGATGGGGCTTGACCCCGAGGTTATCTTTGGGGTGATTACCCACTCGGCGGGCAACTCCTGGATGTTCGAGAATCGTGTGCCCCATATTCTCAAAGGTGACTACACGCCGCTTTCAGCGGTGGATATCTTTATTAAAGACCTCAATATCGTGCACCAGACCGGGCGCGAGCTTTCGATGGCAACGCCGGTTGCTGCCAGCGCGTTGCAGCAGTTCACCTCGGCCAGTGGGGCAGGCTTTGGTCGAGAAGATGATTCTGCGGTTATCAAAGTCTACCAGCGGCTATCAGGCATTACGTTGCCTGAAGCGGCGAACGATGCTCAGGAAACCTAATCATGAGCACAGTGCAGAGCATAGCCCTTGAAAAGACAGCCCTTGGAAACATAGCCCTTGAAAGCATAGTCCTTGGAGCTATCGCCGACGACTTTACCGGGGCAACCGATCTTGCCAATAACTTGGTGCGCGGTGGCATGCGCTGCCTGCAGGTGATCGGCGTGCCGCAGGAGACGATTGATCTCCAGGACGTTGATGCGGTGGTGATAGCTTTGAAATCGCGCTCCTGCCCGGTTGATGAAGCCATCACGGATTCTCTCACGGCTCTTGAGTGGCTGCGTGGGCAGGGTGCTCGACAGCTATTCTTTAAATATTGCTCTACTTTCGATTCTACGGATAAAGGCAATATCGGGCCCGTGGCCGATGCGCTGCTGGATCGCCTGGGTGCCTCTCAAACGGTGATGGTACCGGCGTTTCCAATTAATGGTCGTACGGTTTATCAGGGCCATCTGTTTGTGGGTGATCGCCTGCTTAACGATAGCGGTATGCAGCATCATCCGCTCAACCCGATGCAGGACGCTGACCTGGTGCGGGTCTTATCCCGCCAAACACCCTTCCCGGTAGGCTTGCTCGGTCACTCGGTAATAGCCAAAGGCGCCGGCGCCGCTTTTGACCACTTATCCGCACTTGCCGAGCAGGGCACTCGCCATGTGATTTGCGACACGCTTGATGAGCAGAATCTGGATATATTGGCAGAAGCTACCGTGCTGATGCCGTTGGTGACCGGTGGCTCCGGCTTGGGGCAGGCTTTACCCGTCCAGTACCGTGCCCAAGGCTGGCTTAAGCCCATTACGGAACCGGGGCGTTTACAGCCTGCATCAGGCAGCGTGTTGGTGCTGTCCGGGAGCTGTTCTACAGCAACCCTGGCACAAGTAGCCGATTTTCTGGCTTGCCATCCTAACAGCGGTTTTGCGCTAGACCCTTTGTCGCTTGCCGAAAGTGACCGACAGTTGGAGCAGGCGCTGGTCTTTGCGCGACAGCGGCTCTCAGAACAGACCCCGGTATTGATTTACGCCTCGGCGGATCTAGAGAAAGTCAGCGCTGCCCAGCAAGCATTGGGTGTTGCGCGTGCGGGGGCGCTGGTCGAAGAGGCACTGAGCCAATTGGCGGTAACGCTGGTTAACGAAGGCGTTGGTCAGTTGCTGGTCGCCGGGGGCGAAACCTCGGGGGCAGTGGTCTCGGCGCTGGGAATTTCCACCCTACGTATAGGTGAGCAGATTGATCCCGGCGTGCCCTGGACCCAGGCTCCGCTGGAAGGTCGTGAAGCGCCGCTCTCGCTGGCGCTGAAGTCGGGCAACTTTGGCGGTGTCGATTTCTTTACCCGAGCCTTTGAGGTGTTGGCATGAGCGTCCACTTACGCCACCATCATCAAAACAGCCTGCGCGAGCAGATCAGCACGCTTGGCAAGTCGCTGTTTGATCGCGGCCTGACCATGGGGTCCAGCGGCAACATTAGCGTGCGCCTGGATGACGGTGGCTGGCTGATGACGCCCACCAACGCCTGCCTGGGGCGGCTGGACCCGGCGCGAATCGCCCATCTGGATGATAACGGCCAGCTACTTGGTGGCGATAAGCCTACTAAAGAGCAGTCCCTGCATATGGCGATGTATGCAGAGCGCCCTCGGTCGGGCGCTATTGTGCACCTTCACTCTACCCACTCGGTGGCGGTTTCGTGTTTGCCGGACGTGAACCCTTGCGACTGCATTCCGCCGCTCACCGCCTACTATGTCATGCGGGTGGGCAAACTGCCGATTGTGCCCTATCACATCCCCGGTGACCCAAAACTGGGCGAAGCGGTACGGGGCCTGGCGGGTAAACACAGCGCTGTGCTGCTTGCCAACCACGGTCCGGTAGTGGCAGGCAAGAATCTGGAAGCGGCGGTGTACGCCACCGAAGAGCTTGAAGAGACGGCCAAACTGTTTCTGCTACTGCGCGGCGAAAACCCACGGGGGCTAACGCCTGAACAGGTCGCGGAGCTTGAGGCGCGGTTTCCTCGGGATTAGCCCGCATTGCGATAAAAACAAAGAGGCACCGATACACCATGATTCGATTAGCCGCCAACCTCAGTATGCTGTTTAACGAGCACGATTTTATGGGCCGCTTTTCAGCGGCGGCTGATGCGGGGTTTAAAGGGGTTGAATACCTGTTTCCCTACGCCTATAGCGCTGCAGAGCTACGCCAGGCGCTTGACGAAACACAGTTGGAACAAGTGTTGTTTAACTTGCCGCCGGGTGATTGGGAAAAAGGTGAAAGAGGGCTTGCCAGCCTGCCTGGGCGCGAAGCCGAGTTTCGTGATTCGGTTATCGAGGCGCTACGTTATGCTGAGACGCTTAACTGCCCACACGTTCACGCCATGGCGGGATTACTACCTGAGGATGCCGATGCGACGACCCTGGCCGATCATCAGGCTACTTACCTACGTAACCTGCACTTCGCTGCTACTGAGGCCGCCAAACTGGGCAAGGGCATATTGATCGAGCCCATCAATACCCGTGATATGCCCCATTACTTCTTGTCGGGACAAGCGCAAGCCATGGCGGTATTGAAAGCGCTGGGGGCGAACAATCTTAAGCTGCAGTTTGATCTCTACCACTGTCAGATCATGGAGGGGGACCTTATTCGCCATCTTGAGCGACAGTTCAGCGCTATCGGTCATGTTCAAGTGGCGGGAGTGCCGGAACGGCACGAGCCCGATGTTGGCGAGATCAACTACCCCGCACTATTTGCCAGGCTAGAAGCGCTGGGCTATAGCGGCTGGGTTGGCTGTGAATACAGGCCAGCTGGCGATACGCGCCAAGGTCTGGGCTGGGGTCGACATTATGGGCTTCACTCATGATCGAGTAGCCAAAACATGGTCTCAAACGCTAACAACCTACAATAAAGCGAGGACACCTTAATCATGCATATCTTAATCACGGGCGCCGCTGGGTTTTTGGGAAAGCGTCTTTTACATCGACTGATTAGCCGCAAAGAGCTGTGCGGTCAGCCGATCACCCACTTAACGCTGGTCGATCAAACCCAAGCTGCCGTACCCGACGCGCCTGATATAACGATCCGCAACGATGCTGTGGATATTACTGCTCCAGATGCGCTGGGCAGTGCGCTTGATCGAAAGCCCGATGTCATCTTCCACTTGGCTGCGGTCGTAAGCTCTGCGGCTGAGGCTGGTCTGGACCTAGGCATGGCGGTCAATTTTGATGCTACTCGCGCCTTGCTGGAAGGTTGCCGTGCCCGGCAGTTGAATAAGACACGCTTAGTCATGGCAAGCTCCGTGGCGGCTTACGGCGGGGATCTGCCTGATGTGCTGGATGACATGACGGCTTCGCAGCCGCAAACATCCTATGGCACGCAAAAAGCAATGTGTGAGCTTCTCATCAACGACTACAGCCGACGCGGCCTGATTGACGGCAGGGTACTGCGTTTGCCGACCATTGTGATTCGTCCTGGGCGGCCGAATGCCGCGGCGTCGAGCTTTGCGTCCAGCATTTTGCGCGAACCCTTAAACGGGGAGGAGGCCATTTGTCCCGTACCGTTGGATCAGGCGCTTTTCGTTATGTCGCCTGATAAGGTGATCGAAGCGTTGATACATGGCGCCGAAGTGCAGGAAGAAGCGTTGGGTAAGTTTCGCGCATTTATTCTGCCGGGCATCACGACCGATGTTTCCGAAATGCTTGAGGCGTTGCGTGAGGTGGCGGGCGCAGAAGCGGTGGCGCGTGTACGTCATGAGCCAGACCCGCGTATCGAACCCTTGGTGGCAAGCTGGCCCGCGCGCTTTGAAACTGCTAAAGCGAACCAGCTGGGTTTTGTCGGTGACCGAGATTTCAAACAGATTATCGATGCCTATGTGGCAGAGCATCGCTAATGGATCTTCGCCTGCCTGACGGGCGAGCAATAAGGGGCTACTACTCCCCATCGTTCTTACCAATAAATATAATTAGGAGTATCACCATGACCACTCGTTTCGCTCGGCGTACGCTTGCGACCGCTATTGGCACCGCTACCACGCTGGCCCTGGCCGGCTTGGCATTTCAGGCTCAGGCCGCTACAGAGGTAAGCGTTGGCTACGCCATTTCCAGCGACTCCCACTATGGCGCTGGTTCCCGCGCCTTTAAAGAGACGCTTGAAAGCCTTTCTGATGGTGCTTTTACCGTGACGGATCATCCCAGTGGCTCGCTTGGCGGAGAGCGGGCCATGATTGAAGGGCTGCAGATCGGCACCGTCGATATAGTGATCACCTCTTCCGGACCCTTGGGTAACTTTGTCCCCGAGACCTATGTTCTCGATCTACCGTTTTTGTTCACCAGTTACGAACAAGCCCGCTGCGTACTTGACGGAGAGATCGGTCAGGAACTGCTCGATAAGATGGGCGACCACGACCTGGTCGGCCTCTCCTGGTCGGAAAACGGTTTCCGCCATATCACCAACAGCCAAAAAGCCATTGAAAAGCCAGAAGACGTTAGTGGCTTAAAAATTCGCACCATGGAGAACCGTATTCATCAGCAGGCCTTTGAAGGGCTAGGGGCCAGCCCGACGCCCATGGCCATGCCGGAGCTGTTTACCGCCCTGCAGCAGGGTACGGTGGACGGTCAGGAAAACCCCATTACGGTGATTGTGGCTGCGAACCTCTATGAGGTCCAGGATCAACTATCGCTGACCGGCCATGTGTACTCGCCTGCCATTGTGCTCGGCTCACCGGTGCTAATTGATGGGCTGAGCGAGGAGGAGCGTGAATGGTTTAATGAGGCCGCTCAAGCTGCTACCGAAGCCACCCGCGCTGAGGTTACACGTTTGGAAGAGGAGGGCGTGGCTTTCCTGCAAGAACAGGGTATGACGGTCACTGATAATATCGATCCAGCACCGTTCCAGGAAGCAGTAGAGGCCGTTCATGCTGACTTTATTGAGCAGTATGGCGAGGAGATGCTAGAGCGCATTCGTAACAGTAGCTGCTGAACCCATCCCGTGGCGCCCTCTGGGCGCCACTTGCCCATAACCTGACGGGGTGAGGTGATTTATGGTGTCCTGGTTTCTGCGTGTCGAACATGTGTTGACTCGGTTAGCGCTGGCGATTGCTATTTTGATGTTGATCGTTTCAGTGTCGTTGGGATTCTATCAAGTGCTTACACGATTTCTCTTCAATGCACCCTCGACGTGGTCGGAGACGTTGTCACGGGCGACGATGATCTGGTGTGTGTTTATGGCCTCTGCCGCCACGTTCCGCGGCGGCTTTATGATGGCCGTAGAGGTTATCTACAAGCTCGTGCCCAAGCCCACCCTGCTGGCGCTTGAATGGTTTATCGGTCTGTGCTGTCTTCTGGTGCTCTCTGTATTGGTATTCTACGGCATCCAAATGACCCAGCGGGTTAGCAATCAGACGCTGTCCGCGCTTGAGGTCTCGATGTCCTGGGCATATGCGGCTATTCCAGTGGGCAGTGCCTTTGCGATGCTGGCCGTTATTGCGCGGCTGCTGGCCCAAAGTTGCGGTCTTGAAACTTTAGGGCCAATGCATGATGAGACAGTCGAGAAAGAGGCTGCAGCAACGTCCGGCATGCCGCCTGCTACCCCGAGTGAGCCGCGCTTATGAACTTAGCCATTGGTCTTTCTCTGTTGATTTTGTTCGCCACCGGCGTGCCGATCGCAATCTCCATTCTGCTGGCATCGATCATCGGCATTGAGTTTTTTTCGCGCTTTCCCTTGATGATGGTGCCTCAACAGCTGTTTGTAGGGCTGGATAACTTCCCGCTGATGGCGATTCCTTTTTTCATCTTGGCGGGCAACCTGATGGCAGCCGGTGGTATCTCTAGCCGACTGGTTGATCTGGCCAAGTCAATCGTGGGTGGCGTTCAGGGTGGGTTGGCGATGACCTGCGTACTGACCTGCATGATGTTTGCGGCAGTATCAGGCTCCAGTGTGGCGACGACCTTTGCTATCGGTGCGATTCTTATTCCAGCAATGGTCAAGCACGGCTATCCCAAACCCTTGGCCGCCTCCATCCAGGCTTCATCGGCAGAGCTGGGGGTGCTGATTCCGCCCTCTATTCCCTTGATTCTATTTGGGGTAAGTACCAATACCTCGATTGGCCAGCTGTTCATTGCAGGCATTGGTCCAGGGTTATTGGTTGGTGGTGCGCTGCTGGTCTTTGTTTATATTTTCTGCAAGCTGCGCGGTTTTGGTCTTCAAGATCGCAATGACCGCACTCGCTTTACGACGGCCTTCCAGCGTGCCTGGGCGGCAATGCTGATGCCGGTGGTGGTCATCGGCGGCATCTATGGTGGGATTTTTACGCCCACTGAAGCCTCGGCGGTGGCGGTGTTTTATGCCTTGGTGGTCGGTGCTTGCTACCGAGAGCTTAAGCTGGTCGACCTAATTCCCGTACTGCGTCAAAGCGTTGTGTCTACCGCTGCGGTGATGCTGATTATCTCAGCGGCCGCTCTGTTTAGTTTCCTGATTAGCCGTTCCGGCCTTCCCGCCCAAGTCGCCGCTGGAGTCACGGCGATGTTCGAAAGCCCCTGGGCTTTTTTGCTGGCCGTCAACGCCCTGCTGCTTGTGGTGGGGATGTTTATCGAGACCGGCGCGGCGATCCTGGTACTGGCACCGATCCTTACGCCGATCGCCATGCAGTTTGGCGTTCATCCGGTACATTTCGGACTGATCATGGTGGTTAATTTGGCCCTGGGAATGATTACTCCGCCGCTGGGCGTAAACCTGTTTGCCGCGTGTGCAGTGGCGAAGATTTCCATTGATCAGATGCTGCCCTGGCTGGTGCGATTTGTGCTGGTGGTGCTGACGTGTCTGATGGCAATTACCTATATGCCCTGGATCTCGATGGGCCTGGTTAACCTGCTGTATGGCTAAGGAGTATGTTGATGATTGATTTGCCCGAATTTCCACCCCAGGCGGCGCTAATAGGCAATATCTGGGTTGATACCGGCGCGACGCTACCCGTAGAGGCGCCCGCTCGTGGCGAAGTCGTCACGCATATCGCCCGCTGCACGCCGGAGCATGTCGATGATGCCGTCGCCACAGCGCGGCGCGCCTTTTCAGGTGAGCTGGGAGAGTGGGCGCAGTGGAGTGCCCGCCAACGCAGCGCTTGGCTATTTGACTTTGCTGATGCCATCGAGGCCAACCATGAGCATTTATCGGCTTTAGAATGCCTGGACACTGGAAAGCCCTTAACCCAAGCGCGTGCGGATATTAAAGCCTGCGCGCATTACTTTCGCTTTTACGGCGGTGGCGCCGATAAATTACATGGCGAGACCCTGCCTTATGAAGAGGGCTACACCGTCATGACATTGCGTGAGCCGTATGGTGTTTGCGCGCAGATTATTCCCTGGAATTACCCGTCACAGATATTTGGCCGCTGCGTGGCAGCCGCCTTGGCTGTTGGCAATACTATCGTTCTTAAGCCTGCCGAAGATGCCTGTTTGAGCGTCTTGAGCTTGGCAAAGCTGGCGATAGCCTGCGGTCTGCCAGCCGGAGTGCTCAATGTGGTGCCGGGACTTGGGCGTGAAGCCGGTGCTGCCCTGGCCGCGCATCCGGGGATTGATCATCTCTCATTCACTGGTTCTCCTGAGACCGGCACCCATGTAACCCAGGCGGCGGCAAAGCATCACGTGCCCGTCACGCTAGAGCTGGGTGGCAAGTCGCCGCAGATTGTCTTTGCAGATGCCGATCTAGATGCGGCTTTCGACGCAGTGGTGCGTGGGATTATTCAGAATGCCGGGCAAACCTGCTCGGCGGGCAGTCGCCTGTTAGTACAGCGCGATATATCGGAAATGTTTACGGATCGTCTGATAAAGCGCTTCTCGGCGCTACAGTGTGCATCGGGCGAGGAAGATGCCGACTGCGGCCCGCTGATCAATGCCCGTCAAAAATCGCAGCTCGATAATCGGCTAGCCATGGCCGAAGCGGACGGTATTCGAGTTGCGGCAAGAGGGCAGCTCGCTAAAAATGCCTCACCGGCCGGGCATTTCGTCGTCCCGCATCTGCTTACGGACATTCCCGATGAACATGACGTGCTGCACGAAGAGCTGTTTGGCCCCGTGCTGGCCGTGCAGATATTCGACGATGAAGCACAAGCGTTGCGCTTGGCCAATGCAACCGACTTCGGGCTGTGCGCCGGTGTCTGGACGCGCGACGGTGGTCGTCAATTGCGCTTGGCGAGAGGCATTCGCAGCGGCCAGGTTTTTATCAATAACTACGGTGCGGGCGGCGGTATTGAACTGCCTTTCGGCGGTGTCGGGCGTTCCGGGCACGGGCGGGAAAAAGGCTTCGAGGGGCTGCGCAGCTATACCCGGATAAAAACGGTCGCTATTCGCCATGGCTAGAACAAAATCGTAACTACATTAGGCTAGGAGCTTATTCATGAATCAATCCGTTCGTACAGAGCATCGCATCGGCATGGTGGGTGTAGGGTTAATGGGCCACGGCATTGCCAAGAACATTCTCAACGCGGGGTATTCCCTGGCCTTTCTGGACCACCCTGGGAACCAGCCCGTGGACGATCTACTGGCGGCAGGCGCCGTGTCGTGCTCAAGCGCGTGGGAAGTGGCCGAAAAAGCCGACGTGGTATTGCTGTGCGTAACGGGATCACCCCAAGTAGAGGCCGTGCTGTTTGAGCCGGATGGCGTGCTGGAGGGGCTCGCCCAGGGTTCCATCGTGGTGGACTGCTCTACCTCGTTGCCAAGTTCCACGGCTAAGGTTGCCGCCAGGGTAGCAGAAGCGGGTGGCCACCTGGTCGATGCGGCGATGACACGCACGCCCAAGGAAGCTGAGGAGGGGCGGTTGAACCTTATCGTCGGTGCATCCGAAACGCTGTTTGAAGCGTTGCGCCCGCTACTCGAAAGTTTCGCTGAGGTCATTACCCACGCGGGAGGCGTAGGCTCAGGGCATACTCTTAAGCTACTGCATAACTACGTGTCGTTGGGATTTTCAGCCGTACTGGCCGAGGCGACTGCGGCTTCCCGGCGGGCGGGTATCGATGACCACGCTTTTCTGGAGGTTTTGACCAAGGGCGGCGGGGGCGGCGTGGTGCTGGAACGGTTACGTCCCTTTATTGAATCAGGCGATGCTTCGGGGTTTCGCTTTAGCGTGGCGAACGCGCATAAAGATCTCGGCTACTACCACACCATGACCGATGAGCTTAATACGACAAGAGGCGTCGCCGGCGCGGTAGCGGCGCTGTACGCAGGCGTGGAGGATCAGACCATGGCGGTGCCGGAGTTGATTCGTTTGCTAGAGGAGCACTGAATCCTGACCACGGTGATGAATGGTGGATAGTAGTTATATGAGGAGTCATCGATAAGGGCAAAACTCAATGAGCTTTGCCCTTATGTTTCAAGTGCGGTGGCGGAATGCTTTAGTCCCTCGGAAACCGGGCTTCCAATTCAGCAACCTGTTCAGGCGTCAGCACACGCGGGTTTTCGCCGCGCAACAGCAGAAACAGCTTGGCCGTTTCTTCGAGCTCTTCGGTGGCATACACCGCCGCTTCAAGGTTTTTACCGGCGACAACCGGGCCGTGGTTGGCGAGTAGCACGGCGCTGTGCTTGCCTGCTAGGCCGCGTACCGCTTCGCCCAGCTGTTGGTCGCCCGGGATGTGGTAAGGCACCAGGGGAAGCTTGCCTACGCGCATGGCGTAATAGGCGGTGAGCGGCGGAATGCAGTCGCAAGGGTTGATACCCGGCAGGCAGGAAACCGCCACCGAATGCGTGGAGTGCAGGTGCACGATAGCGCCGGACTGAGGGCGCTCATCGTACATCGCCATATGCAGAAACTGCTCTTTGGTGGGCTTATCACCGCTGATTAGCTGGCCTTGGGTATCCAGGTGCGAGATGCGTGCAGGGTCCAGACGCCCAAGGCAAGCGTTGGTAGGCGTCATCAGCCAGCCGCCGTCATCCAGGCGCAGGCTGATATTGCCACTGGAGCCCATGGTCAGGCCTCGATCGAACAGCGATTTCCCCAGCGTGCTGATCTGTTCACGCAGGCAGTTCTGGTCGTGAGTACTCATGCCAATACCTCAAACGCGCGTGTGAAGAAATCCACACTGCCAAAGTTGCCCGACTTGAGTGCCAGAGAAAGTGGGGCCTCGCGGTTGGCAAGTGCCGCCTGTGTCCAGGGCACGCCGGGATCGATCTGCTCGCCGATACGTAGCGCTGAAATGCCCAGGGCAGACACCACCGCACCTGAAGTTTCGCCACCGGCAACTACCAGTCGGCCAACGCCTTCATTGACCAGAGTAACGGCAAGCTGGCTTAGCGCTTTTTCGACGATGAGGCCGGCCTTATCGACGCCCAGTTCCACCTGAGCAGCCTTGACCTTTTCAGGATCAGCTGAGGCATAGATCAAGGCAGGTGCATCTTGTTCAAGACGCTCGAACGCGAAGGCCAGGGCTTGCTCCCATTGTTTGTCGTCTTTCGCCAGAGCCTGCGGGTCAAGCGCAAAACCAGCGCCAGGATGGTGTTCGAGGAAATCAGCAACCTGGGCAAGCGTTGCCCGTGAGCAGCTGCCAGACAGTGCCAGCATGTTACCCGAGGCGGGTTGAAGACGCCCGGGCTCGGCTATCTCGGCAAGCCAACCCTGTTTGCGGTACTGGGCAGGCAGGGCTTGGCCTAGCCCCGAACCGCCGGTTACCAAGGGCATCGTTACCGTTGCCTCCGCCAAGACGTCCAGATCGCTATCATCGACGGTATCGCAAATCACGTGGCGTACGTTTTTAGCCGCCAGAGCGTCAAAGTGTTGGCGAGTGGCTTCGGCCCCTTTGGCTAGCGTGGAGCGGCTGGCCAAGCCAACGGCGTGGGAAGTCTGGCGCGAAAGCACGCGTACAAGATCCGCATCGGTCATGGGCGTCAGCGGGTGGTGCTGCATGCCGCTATCGTTAAGCAGGCGATCGCCAACGAACAGATGCCCTTGATATACCGTCCGGCCATTAATCGGAAATGCCGGGACCATCACGGTTCGCGAGACGCCGAGTCGATCAAGTAGTGCATCGGCAACTGGGCCGATGTTGCCCTTATCGGTTGAATCAAAGGTCGAGCAGTATTTAAAAAATATCTGCCGGGCACCCTGTTCACGTAACCAGTCAAGTGCTGCCAGTGAATCGCTAGTGGCCTCTTCAACCGGGCAGGAGCGCGATTTAAGCGCCACTATCACGGCATCCACGTTGCTTAAATCGGGCGAGGTGGTCGGCACGCCAATCACTTGAACGCAGCGCATGCCGCCGCGTACCAGGTTATTGGCAAGGTCAGTGGCGCCGGTGAAATCGTCGGCGATAGCGCCCAGTACGATGGTCATAGCATTCTCCAGGATACGGGCTTCAGGTAGTGGCCTTACGACGTGCGCGTTTGATCAGCGGCGTAATCAGCGTGACGGCCAGCAAAAGGAAAGCAATACTCAGTAGCGTGGCGCTAATAGGACGCTCAATAAAGATGCTGAAGTCGCCTTGTGACATGGATAGCGCACGGCGCAGCTCGCTTTCTGCGATAGGGCCCAATACCAGTCCCAAAATGATGGATACCAGAGGGAAGTTGATCTTCTCAAGCAGATAGCCCAGTACGCCAAAGCCCATCATCAACCATACATCAAACATGGAGTTGCGCACCGAATAGGTACCCACGATGCAGCACATGATAATAATGGGGCCGAGTGCGGAATAAGGTACATTCAGCAGCTTGGTAAACAGCACGATGAACGGCTTTGAGAAAAGCAGAATCATGAAATTGACGATAAATAGCCCGGCAAACACCGCATAGATTAAGTCACTGCTAGTCAGCATAAACATTGGTCCAGGCTGCAGGCCGTGCATGATAAACGCGCCCAAAATAACGGCCGTAGTGCCGCTACCCGGAATACCCAGTGCAAAAAGCGGTACCAGTGCACCCATGGCCGCTGCGTTATTGGCAGACTCAGGGGCGGCAATACCTTCCGGCGCACCCTTGCCAAATTTCTCGGGATGCTTGGACCAGCGGACCGTTTCGCTATAACTCACCATCGCCGCGGTGCTGGCCCCGATACCCGGCAGGATACCGATGACGACCCCGATAATAGATGAACGCGACAGGGTCATGCCGATCTGGCGCAGGATAGGAAGATCGAAAATCTTGACCTTCACCTTTTTCAAGGGCTGATGGCTTTCATGGTCCAGTGTACGTTTCATGACTTCTGAAACGGCAAACAGACCCACAATGACCGGAATCAAGCCCACGCCTTCGGTCAGATTAAGATTGCCAAAGGTAAAGCGGCTGGTGCCGGTGAGCGGGTCAATACCAATGGTCGCAATGAATAGGCCTAGCGCCGCACCAATCAAGCCAAATATGAGGCGACCGCCTAGTGAAGCCACCACTGTTAAACCGAGTACCGCCAAGGCAAAGTACTCAGGAGATGAAAACTTCAAGGCCATCTTGGCAAGCATGGGCGTGAATATAATAAGCGCGACGGTACCCACAAGCCCGCCGATAGCCGAGCTTAAAACGCCGATGCCCAAGGCTTTGCCTGCCTCTCCACGCTGAGTCATGGGATAGCCATCAAACGCCGTCATTACCGCTTCAGGCGTGCCTGGGGCACGGTATAGAATGGCCGTAATCAAACCTGAAAAGACCGTTGCGCCATAGATGGCGGTCAGCACCATAAAGGCTGTGGTCGGCTCCATGCCATAAGTAACTGGCAGCAGGATAACCACTAGAATAACGCCGCTAACGCCGGGCAGTGCACCACCGATAAAGCCGATAAACACGGCAGAGGTTAAGAGCAGTAGATTGAGTGGCTGCATCACCACGGCTAACCCGGCCAAAAAATGTTCTAGCATGGTCGACTCCCTGGAAGGTTGGGTCTGTTATGGATCAGCCTTACGGCATGGGAATGCCAAGCAGCGACACGAAAACGCCCTGCATCAGTACAGCGGCAAGAACTAACGTAATGGCAATGTTCGTCCACGAACGGGCGCCCAGCAACAGCGTACCGATAAACGTAAATATCAGGCTGGCGATTAAAAAGCCGATGCTTTGTATCAATAGCGTGTAGGTGATAGCCGCTGCTATAAACCACCAATGGCGGGTGCGGCCAAGGGAGAAGCATGATGAGATTGGTGCCGTTTCAGTTGGGGGGGGCGAATCAGCTTGGGGGTCGCTGACCAGTGCCTGTTTGCGGTCACGCCACGTAATGGCGAGCAGGACAATTCCCAGCACAAACAGAACGATCAGCAGGGTCAGCGGCCAAACGCGAGGGCCGATAAACGTGGACACCTGCGCAGAGCTTGGGAATTGCAGCGTGGGATAAAGACTCACCATCGCGAGTGACACGACCCCAAGCGCAAAAAGAGTGATCCTAGCGTGCATGGTAAACCTTGATGGGGATAGTGGAAGAACGGCCCCGCGAGGCCGATCTTTCAGATGGATATAGGAGGGGACATGCCCTTCCACCAACCAGTAGCTGCTGGTTTAGTCGTTTTGCAGCAAACGCGAGTAAAGCTCGTAGTTGTTCTCAAGCCGCTGACGATACTCGTCGCTACTCATCCAGCCTTCACGGTAATCAAGGTTTACGCGCTCTGCGTAGCTTTGGTACTCCTCAGAGTCATATACGTCTTTAAAGGCATCTTCCAGACGCTTCATGATCGGCGCAGGCGTATCAGCATGCACAAATATGGCGCGATCGTTACCGTCTGTCAGGTCCCCGTCGTTTTCAACCGTGGTCGGCACATCTGGGTAGTCTTCAAGGCGTTCATCGCTGAAGACCAAAATTGGCATCATCTGGCCGGCTTCGATGTAGCTTAATAGCGGGCTTAGCGAGGTGGTGGTCGCATCAATATTGCCGCCCAGCACATTGGCAGTGGCGTTGCCGGTACTGTCGTAAGGGATAAAATTTATGTCTAGCCCAGACGCATCACGCAGCGACAGGAAAGCTACATGATCTGGGCTTGCCGTATGGGTGCCCCCAACGGTGACTTTACCGGGGTTTTCCTCAGCGTATTTCACGAAAGAATCAAAATCAGGAAAACGCTCAGGATTAACAAAAAGCGCCATTACGTCAGACTGCATGCGCGCAACCGGCGTTAACTGATCCAGACCCACGGGGTTTTGGCCCGCCGCAAGTGAGGTCACAAGCGTAGTGGACGCAAAGTCTAGAGTGTGGCCATCAGCCTCGCTCGTGGCGGCACGCTGATGGGCTAAAGCACCGGACGCGGCTGGCAGGTTAACCACTGTAATACTCGCGCCGCCAATGGCTTCTTCAAACATCGGGCGAACGACCCGAGCAAAGTTATCAGTACCACCGCCAGCACCTGCGGCTACCAGGAACTGGATTGGCTTGCTGGGGAAGTTGTCGGCATCGCTGGCGCTGGCACTGGTAGCCGCGCCGAGCATGGCAAGACCTAAAGTGGCGTATTTAACATTATGTTTGATAAGCATAATTTTCTCCAAGGTGATTATTGTTGCTTTTAGGGTCCATCAATATGCGAAGTAGAGCACCTTAAAGGCACTCTACCGTTAGTTACTGGCTGTCGCCTGCGTAAAACAGCTTGTCCTGTTTAAGTCGCAGCTTATGTAGTCGAGAAGGTGGTAACGTGACATCGGCTAAAGTAATGGGTTGGTTAGGTGCGATATCGCGAATAACTTCGGCGCCTGGTAACAGATAAAAAGGGACTTTGGCGTCATCTGAAAGCGCCGCAGCGGGGTGAATCTCCGGACGCAGCCCTTCGATGTGCCGATGATGGCCCTTCATCTCGAGCCGCTGGCCCGCCTTGATCGCTTGGGTGGCGCGCGCAGTCAGGTCGAATTTAGGGGTGGTGGCATGGCCGCCACCGGACGTTAAGCCGTTGAGTACCACATCCAGCAGCGAGATGGGCGCTTCCAGGCCTAGCAAATGGCGTGGCAGATATACCATGGCGCTATTGCCGCTGCGGCTTAGTACGTGACCTTTATCGCGCAGCAGTGTCCAGACATGCGGGTCTTCACAGCGCACCACTACAAACACACCGCCAGCAAAGCTCAGCTCATCTGGGCGGCGCAGGCAGTTAAAGACTTCAAGGCGCTCATTACCTTTTAGAACACCGCCTTCTGCTTGGGTATCCAGAAGCGTGGGCACTTCTATGGTTCTGAGCACCATGGCATGAAATTCAGGCAGATCTGGCTGTAGGCCTGTAGCGTTGGCAACATTGACCATCTCACACAGGTCAGGCACGGAAATCTGCGGAATAGCTGACAAGGCCTCGCCGCGGGATTTGACTGTGGTGCGTGCATCGCTATCGTCAAGCTTCCAGAGGGCGGCAATTTCAGTGGCATCGTAC
The DNA here is from genome assembly GCF_052446175.1 of Halomonas sp. AOP43-D1-4. Taxonomy (NCBI): domain Bacteria; kingdom Pseudomonadati; phylum Pseudomonadota; class Gammaproteobacteria; order Oceanospirillales; family Halomonadaceae; genus Halomonas; species Halomonas sp. AOP43-D1-4. The sequence goes on along the minus strand of NZ_JBQSVY010000002.1, from coordinate 245,915 downwards.
TGGGTGCCATTACAGGTCACGGTGCCTTGCGCTTCATCCCAGATAAAGTCGTATTCGCTACTCTTGCCAGCAGAAATGATCTCAAACCCCAGCGTTTTGGCCCATGTGACAAGGCCAATCAGCAGGCTTGGCTGGTCGCCATCCAGCGGCGTGAAAAGGCGTCCTTGGTCTTCGGCCAGGCGAGTCAGGTAGGGTCCGACAACCGACTCGGTTTCCTTGGTGGCAATACCGACATGCTTACCCGCCAGTAAGGCCGCTTCTGCATAATGGGCGCCGACATCAGGAATGCCGGTAGACTCAACCAGAATATCGAACGGAAGTGCCGCGACCGTATCGAAAGAAGCTGTGGCAATGAAAAAGCCTTTCTGCCAAGCGTCTTCGGCATCGCTCGTAGAGTGGCATACCATTATTTTTGTGCTGGGAAAACCCGCGTGGCGAAAGGCTTCAGCCGCCTTTTCAGGATTGATGTCGATCGCAATACGCGCTGACAATCCTGGCATCTGGCGGGCTTGACGCAATACGCCACGACCAAAATCACCAGCGCCCGCGATACAGACTTCAACTATTTTGGTCGTATGAAAGTGTTGTAAGTAATTCATAAATAATGGCATTCCATGTTTGGCAAAAGTATTTTTACAGTGGCCATGAACTTATAGATGCTTCTTTTTTCAACGTAGGCGTAATATATAGATGTGAAATTTAGTGGTATACCATTAGAGAGGTCAACGCTAGAAGGATGATACTTTAGTCGTTGGTAGATTTGTTTTTCTTTAAATCAATGGCTTAAGTGTTATTGAGGGAGTGTTTTTTTATATGTGATTATTTGAAAAGAGTTTTTTGGTATGCCATTATTAATAGACGCTAATCAAAGTGAACAACTCCATGGAAGATATCGCTCCAACCCATAACGCCGGGCTTGTTGAAAAAGTCGCGCATTATTTGCGCGAACATATCGTCATGGATCATTTCCAACCGGGACAGCGGTTACCCGAGCGCACGCTGGCAGTTGAGTTACAAGTGTCGCGTACGCCGCTACGCGAGGCGCTCAAGATTCTTGCGACAGAAGGTTTAGTGGTGATTTCCCCCAACCGCGGGGCTGTGGTTGCGGATGTCAGCGCTGCGGATATGAAAGAAAAGGCCTATGTATTAAGCGTCCTTGAGCAGTCAGCCGCGCAACTGGCGTGTGTCAGGGCTAGCGACGAAGATATTGCTGAGTTACAGGCGCTGCATTACGAAATGAAAGCTTCGTTCTTAAGAAGGGATCGGCAGAACTACTTTCGGCTTAACCAGGATATCCACAACCGGATCGTGGCGCTTTCGGGGAACACGACCCTAATTGATATACACGCCAACCTCAGTCGGCAGCTTTATCGGGTGCGCTATCTGTCCAATCAAAAGAACGATAAATGGGCGAAAGCCATGGAGGAGCACGAGGCCATCATGGCGGCCTTGGAGGCCCGCGACGCCGCACGCGTCGGCGATGAACTGCGCAACCATCTGGGTAAAACGTGGATAAAGTACACGAACGGTGAGGAAGATATCGGTCAGCCGGAAAACCTGACCCTCTAGTCTCGTCCTGGGCAATCTTTATTGCCACATCAATCCTGCTTGGTGGGCTCTGGGCGCGTTGCCAGCCATACCGCCACCCCGGCCAGCAGTGCGATGATGGCCCAGCGCAACCAGCCTTCCCCCAAATGCCAGAGCAGCAGCATGGCGCTGGCGATGATGCTACTCACCGCCACGTACTTGGCGCGACGTGAAATGGCGCGCTCGCACTCCCAGTTCTTGATCAATGGCCCCACGTAGCGCCGCGAACGAATCCAGGCTTCGAAGCGTGGCGAGCCCTTGGAAGCACAGTAGATCGCCCCGAGCATGAACTCGGTAGTCGGCAGTAGTGGCACGAAAATACCTACGACTCCAATGCCGAAGCTCAGCGCGGCCAGTGCTACCCATAGGGCGCGGGCCAGCGGGCTGCGTGCAGGCTCACGCTGGGGCGATGTCGATGAAGGGGGCGTTTCTTTCATGTGTCGTGGCTCTCTAGGCTTCGGCAGTATCGCCGGAAATCGTTTAGAAATAGTTCGCTACCTGGGCGATATCGCTGTCGTCAAGTTGCCCCGCTTGCCAGCGCAGGCTCAGCCAGGCCACTAGGTAATCGTAGCGAGCCCGCGCCAGATCGCGCAACGCCTCGAAGCGTTGGTGTTCGGCATCCAACACGTCCAGATGGGTACGCTCGCCGCCTTCCAGGCTACGCTGTGTCGCTTCCACGCGCTGGGTGGCGGCCTCGACGGATTGCCGGTACGCCTCTTCGCGCCGCTGGCTGCTACGCACCAGCCGGTACTGGCGTTCTACGTCGTTGAGAATTTCTGCTGTGGTCGCATCCAACTCGTGGCGATGCTGTTCGAAGGTGCTCTGTGCCTGGCGGCTGGCGGCCACGACCCGCCCACCCGAATAGAGCGGCAGGTTGACTTCGACGCCGATGCTGTTGGTATCGTAGCGCTGGCCGATGGTGTTCTCGCTGCTGGAGTCGGAGATCTGGCTGCGGGCATAAAGCTGCACCGTGGGCAAGTGGCCTGCGTACTGGGCATGCACCTGATGGCGCGAGGCATCCAGGGCGCTGCGCTGTGCCGCAAGCTCCGGGTTGTAGGCCAGTGCCAAGGTTTGCCACTCGTCTAACGTGGAGGCACTGGCTTGTGCCTGCTCCGCCAGCACTGCCCAGGCGTCTGGGCGAAGCGGTGCCAGGGGGGAAGCAGGCCGTTGGCCGATGAGCAGGTCGAGTGCGTTGAGTGCGTCCTGCAAGCGGTCCTCGGCTTCGATTAGGCGCGCTTCGACCAGTCGCATCTGTGCGGCAATTTCCAACTGATCGGTACGCGTGCCCTCACCATAGGCGACGAACTGGGTGCTTTTCTCCGACTCCTCTTCCAATGCCCGCAGGTGCGCTTCGGCCAAGGCGATGTCGTCCTCGGCGTAGAGGGTATCGGTATAGGCTTGGAGCACACGAACGGCCAGTGCTTGATAGGCGCGGTCGAGCGTTGCCTCGGCAGCTTCGGCACGCGCCCTGCCTGCCTGATACTGGGCGAAAGCCGCCGCATCCAGTAGCGGCTGGGTCAGAGTCACTGCCGAGGTGTGGCTTGAGTAGCGCATGTCGTTGGTGGTCGTGCCCAGCGGGGTCGACTGCTCTACCTCAGAGTGGTTATGCGCGTAGGAGTAGCGGTAGCCGAGCGTAGGCAGCAGCCGCGAGCGCCCCAGGGCACGCTCCTGCTGCCCGGCATCGCGGGCGTTTTGTGCAGCAAGCCAAGTAGGATCGTATTGGCGGGCGTAGTCGTAAGCGGTCTGGAAATCCAGTGCCTGGGCAGCCAGTGGTAGGCAGAGCCAGCAGCCGATGCTAAGTTTCACCGCCGTTGAACGTAACAACCTCATGCATCCCCCCATGCCATGCGTGCCCGGTCGAACAGGGGCTTGAGCAGATAGTTGAGCAGTGAGCGCTCGCCCGTACGGATGAATGCTTCCACTGGCATGCCCGCCTTTAGCGGCGCTGTGCCCAGCACTGCCAGGTCGTCGTTGGCGACCTCGACCTCCAGGCGGTAGTAAGGCAGGCCGCTGACCTCGTCGACCAAGCGGTCGGCGGAGACCTGCGTAACCGTGCCCGGAACGCGCGGCGTGCTGCTGCGCTCGAACGCGGTGAAGGCAAGCTCTACCGGCAGGCCCGGTGCTACGCGGTCGACCTGGTCGACGGGAAGCTGCCCCTCCACGCGCAATGGCTCGTCTTGCGGGACGATCTCCATCAGCAGACTGCCGGGCTGTGCCACGCCGCCCTCGGTGTGCAAGGCCAAGCCCACCACGCGGCCCGAGCGCGGGGCACGAATCACCGCGTGCGCTTGTTCGTAGGCGTTGTTGGCCATGCGCCCGGCGGCTTCTTGGCCGCGCAGGCGGGCTTGAGCCAGCGCTTCGCCCACTTCGCGCTGATACTCCTCCTGGCGCTGGGTCAGGCGCAGCTCAAGCTCGTCGATCTGGCGTTGGGTTTGCTGCAGGGTGCCGTTGGCGCTGGCAATGTCGCCTTGCAACTGGACGTAACTGCCTTCGAACTCCAGCATTCGGTTGCGTGGTATGTAGCCTCCCGATGCTAGCTCGCTCAGGTTGCGCCGCTGCTCGCTGAGCACGTCAAGGCGTGTTCGCTGCTGACTGAGCGAAGCTTCGAGACCGGTCACTTGAGCGCGTTGCCCGGCAAGGCTGGCCGCAAGCCCCGCGAGTTCGGCGTCGAGGGCACTGCGGCGGCTGGCAAAGAGCAGGCGCTGCTGGCTGACGAGAGTATCAATATCGGCATCGCCCGAGGGCATGAGTTCGGGTGGGAAGGTGATGCTCGCTTGCCCATCGCGCTCGGCTTCCAAGCGCGCCGTTTCCGCCAGCGCCGAGGCGTGCTGCAAGCGCAGCACCTCGGCCTCGTTTTGCAGCTGCGTGGTATCCAGGCTAACCAACGGCCGCCCTTGATCCACTCGATCACCATCGCGCACCCAGAGCCTTTCGACCGTGCCCCCGGTAGGATGCTCGACCGCTTGGCGGTTCCCCGACACCACCACCGTGGCAGGCACGGCGATACCATTATCCAGCGGTGCCCAGGCTGCCCAGGCCACAAACAGTGCTAAGCCTCCCAGTAGCAGCCAACTCCCTATGCGAAGCGGTCGTCGCTTACGGCGCATGGCGAGTGCTTGCCAGTCCGGTATGGCTGAGGAGGTGTGTGGTTTTGCATCAGGTGGCGACTGCGAGATATCGCGAAGGGTCATGCGCGCTGCTCCTGACGATTGATGGAAACATTGCCGTAGCTATAAGCGCTTTGCGCATACGGAGTGGCCATCGCGCCATTGGCAGGAGCTACCGCTTGGCGGGCAGTGTTCAAGGCTTGCAAGATCTCTTCAGTGGGGCCGAACTTCTGCAGGTGGCCTTCACGTAGTACTAGCAAGTGAGAAGTGGCCTTGAGTACCTGAGGGCGGTGGGTAATCAGCACCACCGTAACGTGGCATTCACGCAGTCGCTGTAACGCTTCCAATAGTGCTTTTTCACCGGCGTCATCAAGGTTTGCATTGGGTTCGTCCAACACGACGAGTGCTGGGGGGCCGTAGAGCGCCCTCGCTAGGGCAATACGCTGGCGCTGCCCTCCCGAAAGGCCGATCCCACTATCTCCTAAGTAGGTGTCGTAGCCATTGGGTAGGGCCAGAATCAGTTCGTGTACGCCCGCGGTTTTGGCGGCCTCGACGACCTTCATGGGGTCCGGTTCGCTGAAGCGAGCGATATTCTCCGCCACGCTACCTGCAAACAGCTCGACATCCTGAGGCAGGTAGCCGATATGTGGCCCCAGTAGCGCTCTGTTCCAGCCCTTGATATCGGCACCATCCAGCCGCACGGTGCCGACCTTCGGCTTCCAAACACCCACTAGCAGTTTGGCCAGGGTAGATTTGCCTGACCCCGAAGGCCCGATAACACCGAGCACGCTGCCCGCTTCCAATTGGAATCCCACTTGAACCAACGTGGGTATCTTTCCGCCTGGCGGCATGGCGCTTACCGGCTCCACATTAAGCTTGCCCAGCGGGGCAGGGAGGTCCATGCCTGGCTGGCGGGCCGGGTGTACTGTTAGCAGGTTACCCAAGCGCTGGTAAGCCAGCCGTGTAGAGGTCCATTGCCGCCAAGCGTTGATCACCTGATCAATAGGGCTGAGCGCACGGCCCATTAAAATAGACCCGGCGATCATCGTACCAGGACTGATCTGCCCGCCAATCGCTAGCCAAGCGCCCAACCCCAATACCAGTGACTGTAACGCAATGCGCAGGCTCTTGGAGATAGAAGTAACCAGCGCGGTACGCTCGCTGGCCAGCCCCTGCAGCGCGACAAAGCCATCGTGCAGGTGCGACCAGCGGCGGGTAAAGGCCAACAGCATACCCATCGACTCGATGGCATCAGCATGGTGCAGTTGCGCTTCTGCCATGGCATTCGCCTGTACGGAAAGCTTGCCTGCTTCACGTAGCGGCGGCTGGGAAAGTCGCTCGTTGAGCCATGCCAGACCGATCAGCACGATGGCACCCACTAGCGCTAGGCAACCAATCCACGGGTGGAACATAAACATCACCAGCAAATACAGTGGGAACCAGGGGGCATCGAAGAACGCAAATACCGCGTGGCCGGTGATAAATTGGCGCAGCGAATCAAGATCCCGCGTGGCTTGCCCCGCCTGGGCTGCCTGGCCGCTTAGCCCGCGCTCGAAGGCCGCCGCGTAAACCCGCTCCCCCAGTTGTTCATCGAAGCGTTCGCCAATATGAATGACTGCCAGGCTGCGTATGTACTCCAAGGCACCCATTAACGCCAACAGCCCCAGCGCCATGCCCGTTAGCATCATTAGCGTGGTGGTATTGCCGGAAGCCAGTACGCGATCATAGACCTGCAGCATATACAGCGGCGGCACTAGCATCAGCAGATTGATAACCGCACTGAACAGCCCTACCGAGCGCAGTGTGCCGCGATAGCGGCCGAGTGCTTGATTTAGTTCATTACCTGACTGGCGGCGAGGGGGCGCGGGCATGGTGGCGTGTCCTGAAAATGACATGACAAAACAACGAATGTGCTTGAACCTTGAGGCCCAGCCATTCGTCTCGAATTCGTTCTCTCATTAGTGCTTTGGTCACGTCTCTGCTTGACTTCTCGTCTTATCTGGCGAGAATGCCGAGGCACCGCGCCAAGGCATAACGCCCCTGACGCGGTGTTTGAACGTTGCGGCAAGGGGATTCCCCTTTCCTTTTTTATTAGGTGTTTATAGCGATGGCGTTGTTCACGCAGCCAGGGCGAAATCGAAGTCGCTGGCAGCAACGCCGGTGACGGATGCCGGAATGGCATCGCCGAGCAAGCCTGCATCGTCCAGTACCGCCAGCAAGCCACCATCAGTGCCAGTGCCAGCGCTATCGTCGGCACCGTTCACCGAACCGTTCATCAAGCCCCAGATGATGTCGTGTACTTCGTTGCCACGGCCGTCATGGCTGGCAACGATAGGATCGTCAAAGGTGAAGGTAATGAAATCATTAACCACTTCACCATTATTGAGGCCCGCACCCAACGTAAGCTCCGTCAAGGTGCCAGTCAGTGCATGATCAGCGAAGTTATAGGAAAGGCTGCCAGTGGCGGAGAAAGCAAAGTCACCATCATTGTTGGCCATAGCGTAAGTATCGCCCGCCAAGCCTGAGTTAACTCCGTTGGTGAAGAACCCTCCAGTATTAATACCACCCGGGTTATTGTCGCTGTGCTCTCCACCCGCTCCCTCCTTTTGAAACTCTGTTAACAGGAGTTCCAGTGTGCCGGTTGAAAACGTATCAGGGAAATAGGCTTCATCATAAGTATAGCTAATGGACATTTCAGTCTCCTTGATCTATCAATGTTGGCCTTAAGGCCGTGATTGGCAGATAACGTTAATTATCTGCCCTGCATACCCGTAAGGGTGGGCATGTTCGTAAACGGCGCGGGTCATGCGCCGTAATTTAATTAAAAACGCAGTTCTGCTCCGGCCATTAGGGTGCGACCCGCCCCATAGCTCTTGGAGAAAATATCCGAGTAGCCGGTGACGTAGTTACGGTCGCGCACGTTAAGCATGGTGGCTCGCAGCAGCAGGTTAGGGTTGACCTGATAGCTGGCGTAGAGGTCCCAGGTGACGTAGCTGGGCCACAGGTCAAAGTCGAAATCCTCCGGGCCGCCCGCGGCGCTGTAGTTAAGGCGGGTGCCTACATCTAGGCGCTGGTCGAACCAGCGGGTACCGAAGGTGAGGCTTCCGCGATCCATGGGCAATTGCCTGGCACTATTCATACCGATGACATCAATGCCGCAATAAGTTAGGTCATCTCTCATTGCCTCATAAGAGTCGTAACCGGCTTCAATGGCTTCGTAGTAAGCGTCAGAGTAGTTGCCGTTTTCATCCGGTATATCTTCACGGATATTCCCGCTGCCCAGTGGATAGATCTTCTGGCAGAACTGATTATCGCTCCCCAGTACATGGGTATAGTTGGCTTGGGTGTACCAACGTTCGGCGTCATAATCGATCTCCAGCTCCAAACCGCGGAAGTTCATGGGTAGCAGGTTTGGCACGAACATGGTATGGCCTAATCCCCCTTGCTGCCCTGGCATCACGTTAACCATAGAGGTGATCAGGTAGTTATCCACACGGGTGTCGTAGTAAGAGAGCTTGCTGAAGAAGCGATCCCCACTTTTAAATAGATCCTGGGCGGTAAAATTGGTGCCTATATCCCAACTGCGTGAGGTTTCCGGTTGTGCATGAGGGTTGGGGAATAGCACCGCGAAGGGGTCGCCGGGGTGACTGCCCTGCATGAGTGTTTCAGTGAGTGAGGGTGGCCGCCAGCCACGGCCCCAGTTAGCAAATAGTTCGACGTTCTCATTGGGGCGATAGGCTGCGGATAATGTGGGTAGCAACTTATCCATGCTGTTATCGACGTCGTAATCTTGCATCACAGTGTCCGATAACCAAGTAGGTTCGTAACGCCAACTTGTCTCATAGTCGATCATAGAGGTTGGGTCGTTAACATAACCTTCCCAAGTCGGAATATCATCGCAAGCTGTCTGCCTACTTTGCTCTGGAATGATAGCGCTGATGCAGTTGGATCTCCTGGTTCTCAGACCGTTTTCAGCTCTTCTTGACGCTCTGTCATAGCGGTTATGATATGTCCACTCTACTCCAGGCAGCTTTGTAGAGCCTTTAAGCTTGTAATAGTCGTAGCGAAGCCCTGCCGCTAGGGTAAAGGCTTCGTTTTCCCACTGTAAGTTACTAAAAGCGCTTGCAATACTGCGTTCACCGCTGGGCTGCATGGTGTTGTCGATCGAGGCCAGCTGGCGGCCGCCGCGCTCCTGTGCAGAGGTGGACTCGCCTTTGTCGATAAAGTACTCAACCCCGTGGTTGGAAGAGAAACCATCAATCCCGCCGAGTGCAAAATGCGCAGTATTTTCCAGCGTAAAGCCGTAGGTATCGATTTGAGTGCGGTTATTGTTGTCAAGCCCCGCCCGGCAGGCGCTATATGCATTATCTGGGATGGGATTCTGTTCACAGACGCCCATCATCCAGTTAAGCTCGGTCATATCGGTGCCGTTTAGCACCACGGGCCGGCCAGCTTCGGTATAACGCTGCCCTTCTGTTGAAACGAAGTAAGCGTTAGCCTCCAGGTTGATCAGAGGGGAGGAGGGGTTAAGGTTATAGCGCAGGCTGACCGAGTCGGAGGTTGTACTGGCGTCGCCAAAGCGGCGCCAGGCATCATCGCCGTCGACCACCTCACCAGCCCTCATTATCTGCCGATCCGAGACGTTGTTGTAAGAGAGTTCGGTACCCAGGTAGGAAAACGTCAGTGACTGGTCGTCATCGATATGCAAGCGCGCCTTGAACAGGTTTGAGTCCTGCTCGTTGTCGGTGAAGCGGACTCGGTCGACATCCTGAACGATGTCTTTATGAAACTCATCCTGGACTCCTACCGTAAGAAAATCGTAGTTTGGTCGACGGCGGCCGGGGGCGTATTCGCCGAAATTACGGTTGCTGCGCGCCGCCAGCAGTTCCCAGCGATCGCCAAGGCGCCCGGCTACAGCCGCGCTACCAATAAAGTTGACTCCATTGCCTTCTCCACCTACGCCAGTCATGCCGCGTAAGCGCACGCCGATATCTTTACCCGGTAGAAGAACATCATCCACATCGATGGTGCGGAAGTTGGCACTGCCAGCGATGGCACCCGCACCATGCACGCCCGTGCTGGACCCCTTCTCGACCACCACGTCCGAGAGCAGCTCGGAATCGACATACATGGTGCCGTTACGCTGTTGGTGACCGTTGTCGTTGAAGTTTTGGCGCATGCCGTCGACCATCATGTTGACGCGCCCAAAGTCCTGCATGCCCCGGATATTGACCGAGAGCCCCGGGTCCTGGGCGTTGACGGCACTGTAGACACCAGGGGTCTCCTGCAGCATATCGGCGGCGTGGCGCGGCGGCGTGCGATCAATCTGTTCGCGCGTGATCACGCTTACCGAGCGTGGCTCATGATAGACCCAGTCGTCACCGATACGGTCTGCCGATACGGTCAGAGTGCTAAAGGCTGTTTGGTTGCCCACGGTGATTGAGGTGGTTGGTTCCAGTAGTTCTGCCGTTCTGCCATTGCGGTATGAAAAGGTCAGTGATGAGTCGGCTAGCAGTGTGCGAAGTGCTTCATCGGCAGTCATTTCGCCGCGTAAGGCCGGTGCGGTACCGTTGATGGGCTGGCCATCCTGACGGACGACAGCAATCTGCGTGGTAGCGGTAAATTCACCCAGCGAGTAGAGCAGGTGCTGTTCGGGCAGGTCGAACGTGTAGCGCTGCTGCAAAGGATTTTGCTGCAGCGCCTTGGATGAGTTCGGTACAGAGGGCTGGGCCTGTGCCAATACCTGAGTTTGCGCGGCAAGCAGGCCCAGTATCACAGCGGCAGTGATTGGGGATCGGGAAAAAACCTTAAAATGCATTGAAATAAAGCTCCCTTGTTACGCTAATAATAATCGTTTGTATCTTAATTAACGATTGGGATGAGAATTTCCCTCATCTGAAATAAATTTTTTGCCAAATTATTTTGTGGGGCCGTGGTATGGGACGCGATGCGTGGCATGCCATGCATGCAGGTTTCCCTCTGGGCATACGAGCATGCGTTATATACCCCTCGTTCAACTTCGGGGTTAATCATAATCAATTGCAATTGATATTTGCTTATATTTGAGATTGTTTATATTTTATGGTGATCAAATCAAAGGCAGATTAGGTACATTCAAGGGGGGGATGGTATGGCTCAGGAAATCGAGTGGGATGATATCACCGTATGCCTCCCTCCCGGTATGAGGGAGCGGGCATGGTTCAGGCGTTTATCTTGGTGGAGGCTTCACCATAGACGGTATGCGAATGGGTGGCATGGGCGACGATATTTTTGTCATTCATGGCGGAAGTAATTGTATCGTTTTTAACGATGGTGGTTTTATAACTCCCAATGAAGAGGGTATAACACGAAAAGAAGTGCACGGGTTGGTGACTATTCATGAGTCCAAGGTGTTTAATTTCCGCAATTATGTGCCTTATCTCGGCGTACATTACCGCTTGGCTGCAAAAACTGAGTGCAACACCTGAGCATTTCGCTAAGGTGTTGCGCTCAGTTTCTGCAGCCGCCGTTTGTAGTTGAGCGAACTGCATCAGCAGGTTTGTTCGGCGGTCACGGCAATCGTCAATGCAACTGCGATCAGCACGCTATGCAGAAAAACGCCGCTTGCCAAGGCGATCATTAGCGAAATCCATACGCTAGGTGTTTCTGTCATTAGCCCATAGAGTGAGCCTAAACACCCGCTTATCAGTGAAATCATGAATAAGCTGGCTGCCCACCAGTTGAGCAACAGAGAGGCGGCAGGAAAGGCGTATACAAGCAATCTGGACGAGTGTCCCTGTAGAGTCTGGTTCACTAAAATTCCCCGTTATATCGTTTTAGTAACGCTTCTTTTGGCGTTATTTTTGGTTATTAGTTAGTACGTTAGAGGCCAGCGATTTAACGAAAGTAAAGGCCGCTCTGGCGCCGTTTAAGGCTTCGTTTGCCTGTTCTTCAGAGAGCGGGATGGCGTCTAGCTGTGCAGTGAAGCGGCGCCAGTGCAACCCACGTCCTGCATCGCTGGGGGCGAGGTGACGGGCACCAAAATTGATGGAGAGGTTAAGTTGGCTGGCGTATTTGAGCAGAAAAGCCGCACCCAGGTTCGAGCCTTCATTGACATAAAGCCAGCCAACCGCAGCCGCTTGAGATTCGATAGCGGGTACTGAGAGAGCATCGTCAGTCAAGTCATCGAGGTTGAGGGCAAGATCCTGGCAATCTCTGATCACTGCTTGGTAACGACTGCGCTCGGCCAGCCCTTCCAGCCAGTCGTTCAGCTCAGGCTGAAGATAAAGCACTTCAGTGTGACGTTGGAACTGATATTGAACCGTTAGAAATCTCTTGTAGCCTTCCAGGCTGGCAAAAGGGGCGAGTTCCATAATGGCTTTATCAACATGTTCATGAGCAGTATGGGTATCCAACTTTAGACGCTTGCTCAAGGGGAGAGTATTCGTCTCTCTTGAAGGGGAAAGAAGTGTTTCCATGAGTCGTTCTCTTTAGTGAGATGAATGAAATCAGGGACGTAAATGGAGGCGCAATCCCCGTGTGTGCGTGTATTACCTATGAGTACTTCACCCCGTGCGTAGCCACAGTAAATCGCCGGGTAAGCGATGAACCTCAATGTCAGATACATGAGTCAAGGCTGAAAGCAGAGCCTCCGGCTGGTCGACAGGGAAGCTTCCGGAAAGACGTACGTCAGAAAAAGCGTGAGTATCGAGTAGTAGGCGGCCTGGTAGCATGCGTTCCAATTGAGCAACGATCTCACTCATTCCTGCGTCATCGAATACAACTCTTCCTTCCTTCCAGCCAAGTGCTACAGGCAGAGCTACCGGTGAGACAGGGCCAAGTTCGCCATTGATAAGTGCCACTTGCTTACCGCCACCCAACAGGGCTTGGTGTCCTTGACTGTCTGTAATGGCTACTTGCCCCTCTGCCACCGTCACGGTGACACTGTCAGTGCTATGCATCACAGCAAAGTGAGTACCGATAACCTTTATCGATGCTTCGCCAGCGGTAATGGTGAAGGGGCGCTGGGCATCTTGCGTAACATCAACCCATAATCGCCCGCGTCTTAGCGTTAGTCCTCTGTAGGTTTCGTCAAACTCAATGTCCAGCGCGCTATTCCCATCCAGTAAAAGAGACGAGCCGTCTGCCAGTAGAAGTTGTTTCATTTGCCCTGGTGTCGTGACGGCATCGGCTGTCAGTCGATCCCAGTTGGCTGGTTCACGCCATAGTTCAAGGCTCAACAGCAAGCCGAGCATGCATAGGGCAGCGACTGCCCATCCCCACGGTCGTTCATTCCGCCGTTTGGATGGCGTGGCAGACTGTTGAAGGTGAAACAGGCGAATGGGGGCTTCAATATCCTGCCAAAGCTGTTTCGCTTCTTGATACGCAAAGTGGTGAAGCGGGCTTTGTTGTAGCCACGCGTTGAACGCCTGTTGATCATGTTGGGTGACGCTTGCATCCTTGAGTTTAAGATACCAAGCGATGGCATCATCCATGGTGGCGTCATCTATTGCAGGCGATGGCGCTGGCTGGCTCAAAGGTTCGTTTGGTTTAGTCACGGTCTAACCCTTCCTGGGAACGTGGCCTGTTGTTATTAATACAACGAGTGGACTGAATGTTTTCCTCATTGATTGATTGTTTTTTCCATTTACGACACTGGCGCATCGCGTGCATCATGTCTTTTTCAACCGTGCTAACAGAAATGCCCAAGCGCTCGGCAATAGCCTGATAGGTCTCACCGCTAATTCGATTGAGTAGGAATACGCGTTTAGTTCTGGGGGGAAGGGTATTTAATTGATCGATTAGTTTCTGCCACTGTTGAGTCTTATGAGCAATTTGTTCTGGACTTGGCTCCTGAGGGGGCTCATCAATAGTGGCATTAAATTCTTGAGTTTGATGACGCTTACGCACCCCTTGGGATCGTAAATAGTCCAGCGCTAGGTTGTGCGCCGTGCGGTGTAGCAAGCCAGCAGTATCTGTTTCTTTAGAGGGGCGTTGCCACAGCTTAACAAAGGTGTCTTGTGCCAGATCCTCTGCAACACTAGTGCTACCAACAACCTGCTTGATACGTTTTATAAGACGATGCCGCTCGTTAAGAAACATGCGAAGCAGAGCAGAAGAAGTTTTGGTCATGCGAGGCTTGCTCATCTCATTAATAAAAAAATCACGGCGCAAGGGTAATAAGAGGAGCCAACGCCATGTCGCTTTGGATGCAGTAAAGTTCCGCTCCATACACCTTGGCGATGGTCGTAGTCTTTAAAACGTGTCGGGGTTTACCATGCGCTATACGCTGTCCCTTTTGCAGTAACCAAACGCAGTCGGCGTAAGTGCCGGCCAGGTTCAGGTCATGTAGGACGCATACGATGGCCATATGATGCCGTGTGGCCCAAGTGCGTAGTTGACGCATTAGCCGCTGCTGCTGGCCGATATCCAAGGCGCTGGTGGGTTCATCCAGCAGAAGTAGGCCGCCATCCCTGGCAGCGTCTGAGCGCCGCGAGAGTAACTGGCAGGCGCCGCGGGCGATCATCACTCGCTGGCGCTCGCCGCCCGAAAGCGAGAGTACGCTGCGCTTGGCGAGCGGGACGAGGTCCAGGTCATCGAGTAGTTCGGCGATGAGTGCTTTATCGGGGTTGCTCCCCAGACACACCAGTTCTTCCACTCGCCAATCGAAGCCGACAGGCTCCTGCTGAGCGACAAGCGCACGACGGTTGGCGAGCGCGGTGATCTCCCATTTATGTAGCAAGTGGTCATCCAACTGTACGGTGCCCTGCTCGCAGCGGCGATAGCCTGACAGCATGCTGAGCAGCGTGCTCTTGCCTGCGCCATTAGGCCCTACAATCGCGAGCAGTTCGCCTGGATGGATCTCACCATTCATGGGCGCTAGTGCGGGAATTGAGGTTAGCCCCGCGTGATGCAGGGTCAGCATGACGGGCTCCGGCGCATAAGCAGATACAGAAAGTAGGGCCCGCCCAAAAGGCTCGTTAGCAGCCCGACCGGGATCTCGGCAGGAGCGGCTACCGTGCGCGCCAAGGTATCGGCGACCACTAATAACAAAGCACCGCCCAGCATTGAGGCAGGCAGGAGTAACCTGTGTCCGGGCCCTAGCCAAAGCCGTAGGCAGTGGGGAACCAGCAGGCCAAGAAAGCCAATGACACCGGTGAGGGCTACGCACAGCCCGACGCCAAGTGAGGTGGCCACGACAATGCGGCGTTTGAGGCGGTTGGCGTCCAGCCCCGCCGCATGGGCCGTGGTTTCGCCTAGTTGAAGCAGGTCAAGCTCGCTGGCGCTGCGCATTAGCATCCATAGTGCCAAGCTAATCAGTACCAAGGCGATAGCGGTGGTTCGCCATAAGGCATGGGTTAGCGTGCCCATGCCCCACAGGCTCAGTTGGCGCAGCTGTTCATCGCTGGCGATAAACGCAAGGACGCCACCTGCAGCGCCGGCCAGAGTGTTAATCGCCAGGCCCGCTAGCAGCAGGGTCATAACGGCGGCACTCCCACCCTGACGTTTGGCCAAGCCAAACACGATGACACATACGCTCAGCGCGCCCAAAAAGCCAGCAGCAAACTGGCCGTAAAGGCTGTTGACGGCGCTATCCTGAAAAATAACGATCCATAGCGCCACAAATAGCCCGGCACCGCTGGCAAGGCCGAGCAGCGTTGGGTCGGCTAAAGGATTACGAAATAGCCCCTGCATGGCAGCGCCGCTGCCCGCAAGCATGGCGCCTACGACAACCCCCAGCAGCAAGCGCGGTAAGCGCAGCTGCCACCAAACCTGTGTGCTGAGTGTATCGGCATTGCCGCTTAGCAGTGCCCATGGGGAGAGCCCTAACGCTCCCGACGCCGCGCCCCATGCCAAGGCAAGTAATAGCGCAAGCGTTAGACCGATAAGGACTCGTGGGGCGCGCCCCATCGGTTGCATCGTACGCTGACGATAAGCCGTTAAGCTGACCATTACGGCGCAGCCAGTGCAGTGGGCGAGGCGTTGAGCAGCGCTTCAACATCCTGGCGTAAGGCTAACAGCTGGTCGGGCGCCCGTGGCCCAAAGCCCAGCAGTGCCTGATCATCGATAACGATTAACCGCTGCGCTTGGCCTGCCGGAGTAAGAGCCATGCCGGGTAATTGCCATAAGGCTTCTGGGCCACCCATGGCGTCTAAACCGCGCGCTGACATAATGATCAGCTCAGGTGCCTCGCGCACCAACGCCTCGGCGCCAACACTGTGGTAGCCCTCCATCGCTGCAAAGGCGTTTTCCATCCCGACGGCTTCAAGTGCCGTATGCGCCGCGGTTTGGCTTCCGGCAGCGCGCGGCGTTAAGCCACTATGCTGGAGAATAAACATCGCCCGGGTTGAAGGTAAGGGGGGCAAATCGGCCAGGTATTCAAGCTTGTCAGTCAAGGTTTGCGCTAAAGCGTTGGCTTGTTCACGCCGGTCAGTGTAGCTACCCACCGCGCGAACCTTTTCAGCAATGGCCGCTAGCGTCGCGGGTGCGCTAACCACATCCAGCGTAACGCCGACAGCGTTCAGCTGTTCAAGCACTTCTTTAGGGCCGGCATGCTGATTGGCAAGGATACGGTCAGGCTGAACCGACAGTACGCTTTCGGCCGAGAGCTGGCGTAAATAACCCACAGAGGGCAGCGCTGTCAGGGTCTCAGGATAGAGAACCGTATCGTCACGGGCGACCAGGTTAATGTCAGCCTTCAAGGCTGAAAGCGTTTCAGCAATATCGCCGCCCAGCACAACCCAACGTTCGCTGGCGCTTGTTTCCAGGCTGAACAGCAGCGCAAACAAAACGCCGGGCAGCAGTCGAACAGGCTGCTTCATGCCACGGCCTCACGCTGATGCAGCTCATTCAATAACTGTCGCCAGGCGCTGGATTCGGGATTGCCCTCTCGGCGCTCGGCGTATATTTGCAGGACTAATGCGCCTTGTGCGTCAAACGCTTCAATGCTGGTGACGCCTCCATCACGATTGGGTTTAGACACTTGCCACACCTGATCAATGGCGGTGTCGTCCAAGTGCAGGGTAAAGCTATCGCCAAACAGATTCAGCCAACCCCGTGCGCGCTGGGGCGTAGGCAGCGTCCCCGTGCGGATTTGTACGCAGCCGGGGCTGGCGACAAACAGCATGAGCGGCAAGGCGTGTTGGCTTGCCTGATGGAGCAGGTTTTCCAGTATGTTAGCCGGTAGCGCCCGGGTGTAGTGGCCCTCCATCAGCTGGTTGGCCTCAATACGCTCCAGGCGATGGCGCTGCAGCAGAGCGAAGAATTGATGCACGTCCTGCATCGCTCCCCATTCGCTCGCAAGGTCGGGGGCGTTGGGAAGCGGGCGTTTAAGGCGTGGTGCACTCTGGGTGAACGCCGGAGTGTCCTGGGTGCCGAGTGCTGCTAACGCGTCCCAGGCGCTGGGAAGCGGTGTTTCTAGCGCAAAGCATTTGTGCACGGCGCAGCCATGCTGGTTAAATATTTGCAGGCTCCAGCGCCACTCCTCCGAGCCATCTTGTGAAGGCATGGCATCGCGAATCAAGCACACCCAGTGCCAGTGGGAATACAGCAAGCGAAGATCCAAACCGCAGGGGTCGAGCAGTAGTCCCGTTTGGGCTCCACCGCGCAGTTCAGGATAGTCCCCGGTTTGTTCAAGGACGGCCAGGCGCGAGCGGGTCAGCGATTTTACGCGGCCAAGCGTGGGCAGATAGCTTGCGATCTCACTGGGTGGCAGGGGCAGTGTCCATACATCACGCCCCAGGCGAGCCGCCTGTAACTCGCCTTCGCTAATAGCCAGACGCTCGGCAATGTCGATGGCGGGCAGGCGCGGCTGGGCCGCCCGCGCAGCATCAAAGGCTTCCAGAATAGCGATCTGTTGGGATTGCGTCATGAGCTCACCTCCATCGGGTGCATGGTGTGGCATTACCACTGCCAGTTGAGGGTGGCGAACAGGCTGCGCCCATCGCCTAAGCTGCCATCGGGGCGGTACCACACTTTATCGCCCAGGTTGGCCAGGCGTAGCGAGGTATCAATGGCGGGAGTGAGGCGCCAGGCCAGGTGTACATCGTGTAGCCCGTAGCCTGGCAAGCGCTCGTCATCGCCTTGTTTGTCGAAATTACGGGCAAACCGACCTTGCCAGCCCAAGCGAACATTACCGTTGTACAGTGCAATATCACTGCCTAAGGTCGCTTCCAGCGGTGTTTGATTGCCTAGCGGCGCGCTGGTGTCGCGGTCTTTGCCGGAGACCTCGGAAAGGCCTGCAAAACTGGTAAGGAAAGAAAAAGCGCTGGGCTGCCAGAAAACGCGGGCATCATAGCCCCACAGCTGGGCGCGCTGAACGTTCACGGCTTGAGTGGTGCCTGCCATAATATCGACCTGAGTGTCGATAAAGTCATTGGCACGGGTATCAAAGTAGCTGGCACGCACTTGCCAATCTCCCTGATGCCAAACCACGCCGCTCTCCCAGGTATGACTGGTTTCAGGGACAAGATCCGGGTTGGGTATCCAATAGTTGTCGGGCGTACAGAAGAACGGCCCGGCACAGAAACCCGCAAAGTGGCGTTCATTAGCATATAACTCAGAAAGGCTCGGGGCGCGGAAAGCCTCGGCGTATCCGGTAAATAGCATCAATGCGTCGTCGGGCCGCCAGGCAACGCGAAAACGTGGGGAAATCTGGTCATGTACGCTGTTGGCCTCGCCTTGGCCGGTGGCATCGTAACGGTCATAGCGGGCGCCTAGCCCAATGTCGAATGCTCCCGCGCCGCCCTCCGTCAGGTAACGGCCGGCGGTGAGCGTTGTATCCAGGTAGGCTGCTTGCGTATCAATGTTGGCATGTGGGAAACCATTCGCATCGCCTTCAGGACGTTGGCGGGCCTGCTCCAGTTCAGCACCAAATACCAGCGTTTGAGAAAGCCAGCCATGCTCCATTCGGTGATAGCCGTCGCTTTGCAGCCCCGCATGCTCCAGAGTGCGGCTGGCCCTTGGCTCATCAATATCTTGCTGGCTAAAGGTGAGTCGTGAGGTGATCTCGGTAGCCGCATCTGGCTGCCAGCGGTGGCCGAGCTGCACATTGTTGCTCTGAACGTCGCGGTCGCGCAGTGGGTTGCTGGCATCTGTAGAGCGCTGTTGCGGATTAGCGGGTTGGGTGGTGTGCTCGTCGTAATGTTGCCAGCTAACAAACACCCGCTGGTCGTCATCCGGCTGCCAGCCACCTTTTAGTAACAGGCTGTTGAGCGAGGCATCTTCATCGGCCATCTCGCCACCGGCGCGACGAATATCACCGGACTTGCTACGGCCTATGGATAGAAGACCATCGACGCGGCCACTTGATGTATCACGACGACCAAAAGCGGTAAGGCTGCCACGTAACTCGTCACTGGCGCTTGCGCCACCGACAGAAAGCCGTACACCGCTTTCCTCGTCGGGCGCAAGCAGGTCATCGGCATCTACGCTGTTAAAACTAACCACACCGCCCATCGCGTTACTACCGTAAAGGCTAGAGAGCGCTCCGCGAGCAATCTGGACATTTTGAATCAAGGCGGGATCAAGGAAAAAGTTACCGATATGACCCGTGGAAATATCTTGCCGAACACCATCCAGGCGGACCAGTACGCCCTCACGGCCAAAGCCACGCAGGCTCAGCGTTTGGCCGTTGCGGCGCCCTTGTCCTGCAACGTGTAGGCCAGGCTGACGGCTTAGTATGTCTTCCACTCGACTTGCGGTGGCCAACACAGCATCATCGCGCTCAATAATATCGATGATGAGTGGGGCACGGGAAAGATCCGTGGGCGCTCGTGTACCGGTGACAGTGACAGGATCAAAGGAGTGAGGCTCAATCTCTGGTTGCGCCAAGGCAGGTGCTACCAATAGAGGGCAAAACGTAAGATAAAGCGGGCAAAGCGAGTAAGCGCGTTTCATGGGCCAGACCATTCCAGCAAGAAGAAGGTAATAGGTGCTGGCTGGGTGCGTCGGCTACCTGGCTGGCATTAAGCTTGGGACGTACTAATAGCAAATGCTAAGGGGGCGTAACGGTCAGTTGTTAAGCCGTTAAAATAAGTTTTCCGCTTTTGGTAAAACGTAGCAGATAGCGCCGGTTTTCGTGATGAATCACCAACTGGCCTTCTGACCCTAGTAGCTCTCGACTTTCCACTTCACGTGGTGGCGGTGTTTTCTCCCGCGAAGTGCTTTTTTCCATGCTGTACATGAGATGAAATTCCCTATGCTAATGATAGTTATTATCGATAAGATATCAGCCTGCTTGCGTTAACTCAAGCATCGACTATGGGTTGGCTAAGGCCAAACCAGGGCAGGCAGAGATCAAAATGGGAATCGTGCGGAGTTACCCCGCTTTTTTGTTAACGTTGGCTTCTGCCAGTTTCCTTAAGCTTTAAATTGAAAATCAGTTGGTACGTGGTTAAACGTTTTATTGTAGAAATAGTATTAACCTGCGTTAAAACTTCACAGATACTTATTGTATGAAGGGGCTACAAACCACTTATCATCAGTTGGATGGCAACTGTCGACATCATCATCGCAACCCCAATATCGATTAGCCGCCAGGTAAGAGGGCGTGACAGCCAAGGCGCCAGCCAGGCAGCGCCTAGTGCCAAGGCAGTAAACCAGAGTGCTGAGCCACTGGCAGCCCCCATGGCATAGGCGCCGGGAATAGGTTGCTGAGCACCGAGTGAGCCGATCAGCAATACGGTATCAATATAAACATGCGGGTTGAGCAGCGTTACCGCAAGTGTCGCCAGTATGACCGCAGTAAGAGAGCGTGGCGGCGTACCGCCTGCCTCAAGTCCGTTAGGGCGCCAGGCACGGCGTAGTGCCTGACTTGCGTACCAAAGCAGAAATGCAGTCCCGCCCCAGCGAGCAATGGCTAATAGAAGGGGATTTTGAGCCAGCAGATTCGCCAAACCAAACACGCCTGCGGTCACCAGCACGGCATCGCAAACAATGCACAGCAGAGCGACCGGAATATGATGTTCGCGGCGCAGGCTTTGCGAAAGCACAAACGCATTTTGAGCGCCAATCGCCATGATTAACCCCATCCCAACCAGCAGGCCGTTGCTGTAACTCTGCCACATGCTCTCTTTCCTGTTATGAATATCGCTGGCCAGTGTGCAGAGATTACCTGTATAAGAAAAACGAATAATGCTGATGTCTCATTAGGAAAAGTGATTGCTGGATTACAAATTATTGGCGGCGTTGGCCGCCGTCATAGAGCAGGGTGGTTTTGAGCGAGGCGCGCAGGTGCTGGGGTTATCGCAGTCAGCTATCTCCCAGCGAATCAAGCTGCTTGAAGCGCGTATTGGTCAGCCCGTTCTGGTGCGTGCCACACCGCCTGCGCCCACCGAGGTAGGACGCCAACTGCTTAACCATGTGCAGCAGGTGCGCTTACTTGAACGCGACTTAAAGGGTCAGGTGCCGGTATTAAGCGAGGCCGTACCGGAACGCCTGCGCCTGGCGATTAACGCCGATAGCCTGGCGACGTGGTGGGCATCAGCGGTAGGGGATTTCTGTACCAACCAGAACGTGCTGCTGGAGCTGGTGGTGGAGGACCAAGAGGTAGGACTAAAGCGCATGCGCGCTGGTGAAGTAGCAGGATGTGTCTGTGCCGCCGAACGCCCGGTTGCGGGTGCCAATAGCGTAGCGTTAGGTGCCATGCCTTATCTTGCCGTGGCAAGCCCTGCCTTTATTCAGCGCTACTTGGCAAGCGGTATCACTGCCCAGGCGTTAGGCCGCGTACCCGCGATTGTGTTCGGAACCGATGATCAGCTACAGCATCGATTTTTGGCAGAACTTGGCGTAACGGGTGGGTTCGATTACCACCTGTGCCCCTCTTCCGAAGGCTTTGTACGGCTAATGGAGAGCGGTCTCGGTTGGGGGATGGTGCCAGAGCTTCAGGTACGTGATGAATTGACCAAAGGTACACTGGTGGAACTGATGCCGGGGCGCGCCATTAAGGTGCCCCTTTATTGGCACTATTGGCGCAGTGGAGGCCGCCTGCTAACCGGGTTAACGCACCACCTTTGCCGTGAAGCAAAAGAGGCGCTGGTGCCGATTTTATAATCACTAGCGCTGTCAAACGACTGTCATCATTTTTGGTTAGGATAGTTTCCTTTGATGACGGTGCTAACCCTATGCCCATTCCTGCGCTTGCTATTGAAGGTTTGCATAAATCGTTTGGTGATAAAAAAGCGCTGGATGGTATCGACCTTCACCTATCGAGCGGCAAAGTGCTGGCCCTGCTAGGCCCCTCCGGCTGTGGTAAAACGACATTACTGCGCTGTATCGCTGGGCTAACCGGCATCGATAGCGGGCATATTTCCCTGAATGGGCAGCTTGTGGCTCAGCCTCAGCGTCATTTGAGCCCCAACGATCGAAAGCTCGGCATGGTCTTTCAGGATTATGCACTCTGGCCGCATATGAGCGTGGCGCAAAACGTAGCGTTTCCTCTGGAAATGCAAGGCGTTAACCCCAAAGCGCGCGAAGAACAGGTAGCCTGGGCGCTGTCGCTGGTCGGCCTTGGCGACTATGCCGACCGCCAGCCGGGGTCGCTCTCCGGCGGGCAGCAGCAGCGCGTTGCGCTGGCACGCGCCATCGTGGCCAAGCCCAGGCTTTTGCTAATGGATGAGCCGCTCTCCAATCTGGATAAAGGGCTTCGCGACAATCTGGTACTGGAAATCCGAGCCCTAATTGAAGAGCTCGCCCTGACGGCCGTGTTTGTCACCCACGATCAGCACGAAGCCTTTGCTCTGGCCGATGAGGTGGCAGTGTTGCAAGAGGGGCGTTTGCAACAGGTGGCCTCCCCGGAAGCGCTTTATCAAGCGCCCGCTACCCCCTCGATTGCCGCGTTTATCGATGCCGGTGCGGTGCTTGATGGACACTTCGATGCAGATGGCTTTCATGTTGCTGGCCAAACGTTACGCGTCATGGCTCACCGTGATTACACCGGCCTGGCACGCCTTCTGCTACCTCGCCGGGCACTTACACTGACGTCGCCAACTCAGGCTGATGTGATTGCCAAGGTAAAAGGTCGGCTGTTTCAGGGCGACCACACCGCACTAACGCTGTCGCTTAATCAACATACCCATATAAAACTGCGCGTACATGGCACGCTGGTGCCACCGGAATCCGTTGGCCTGACGGTAGACGTCACATCACTACGCGCCTGGCTACCCACTGGCGAGGCGCTTTCCTGTTCCCCTCTGCATGCTGCGGAGCTTTGCTAACACATTTATCCCACTATAAGGAATGTCGCATGCTTTCTCGATTGCTTTCCCGCTCTGGGCTGGTGTCGCTTACGGGCGTCGCAATTTTTAGTCTGGGTAGTCAAGCTCATGCTCAGGCGTTGACGGTCTACTCGGCAGGGCCGAACTCGCTGATTGAACGTCTGGCGGCCGATTTTACCGAGCAAACCAATATCGATGTGAATGTGTTTCAAAGTACGACAGGCCAGGTAATGGCCCGGTTGGAAGCCGAGCGTGCCAATCCGTTGGCAGATGTCGTCATTTCTGCTTCTTGGGATAGCGCTACGTCGCTTTCGGAAGATGGTCTCTTGCACGCTTATCGATCTTCTAATGCGGCCACTGTGCCTGATTTCCTGCAGGCGGATGACTACGTCGCCCAGGGCGTTTCGGCGCTGTCGCTGGTCTGGAACCAAAATAGTGATACGCCGCCACCCAGCGACTGGTCTGATCTGGCTGACCCGGTTTACGCCGACCAGGTAACTATGCCTGATCCCGCTCAGTCGGGGGCCGCTTTTGAGCTGGTGGCCGGCCTTTTGACAGCGACGGGAGAAGACGCAACGTGGTCGCTGCTGGAAGCACTGATGGACAACGGTATGGTGGTGCCCGGGCCTAATGCTCGCGCGCTGAACCCCGTATTGCAGGGCGCCAAGTCTGTTGTGTTTGGCGCCGTCGACTATATTGCGCTTACCCAACAGGAAAGCGGCGAGGCGATTGAGGTCATTTTCCCCGAAAGTGGTACGGTTATCGCGCCGCGCCCGATGATGATTCTCGAATCCAGCGCTATGCAACATGAGGCCGAGCAGTTCATCGATTACGTGCTCTCTGATCAAGGCCAGCAGCGGGTTGCTGAAAGCTACCTGATGCCAGCACGTAGTGATATCGAAGCACAGCGCCCGACGCTGAATGAACTGACGCTGATTGATATCGATAGCGAAGCAATGAACGAGCAGCGTGACGTCATTCTGGAACGCTTTCGTGAGCTGACGGGCGGGTGATGAAATCGATCAAAGCCCTCAACCTGCCTCGTTTGGACGGGGCAGGTATCGTGCTGTTGCTCACGGTGCTGATACTGCTTTTATTAGTGGGCTTGCCGCTACTGTATATCGTTTTGCAGGCCATCTTTCCGCTATGGTCGCGCGGTGATCTCTCTGGTGCTTTTACACTGTTCGTGCCAACGCTTGTCGACCCTGCACTGCTTAAACTGCTGGGCAATACGCTGCGTCTGGGCCTTGCCGTGGTCTTGGTCTGTGCCGTGTTGGCCATACCGCTTGGCGCGCTGCGGGCGCTTACCCGTGTGCCGGGCGGCGCTATTTGGGATCTGATTTTTCTGATTCCGTTTATGATTCCGCCGTATATCGCAGCGCTTTCCTGGATGTTGACGCTTCAGCCGCGCGGC
This sequence comes from Halomonas sp. AOP43-D1-4, assembly GCF_052446175.1. Classification (NCBI taxonomy): domain Bacteria; kingdom Pseudomonadati; phylum Pseudomonadota; class Gammaproteobacteria; order Oceanospirillales; family Halomonadaceae; genus Halomonas; species Halomonas sp. AOP43-D1-4. The sequence continues at coordinate 221,613 of NZ_JBQSVY010000002.1, read as the reverse complement.
TATGCGCAGCAGTTAATGGGTATCGACGCGAGCCATTTTCTGTTCTCTTTCTACGGCATTGTGTTCGTGATGGTGCTGAACGTCTTTCCCGTGGTCTATTTTGCCGTTTCGCGCACCATGATGAGCGTGGGCGGGCGTTACGCGTCGGCTGCCCGCGTTTGTGGCGCGGGCAAATGGCAGGCGCTTTGGCGCGTCACTCTGCCACTCTCGACGCCCGGTATTGCGGCCAGCCTACTGCTGGTTTTTGCACTCACGATTGAGGAGTTCGGCACGCCAGCCACGCTGGGCGCTCAGGCGGGCTATCACGTTTTAGTGACCGGGATTCATCAGCGCTTTTCCGACTGGCCAATCGATATCCCCGGTGCCGCCGTGCTGTCACTGTTGCTTGTGATGCTGGCGATGGCCGCCTTCTACGTCCAGCACTGGCTGGTAACGCGGCGTTCGTTTATCAGCCAGACCGGCAAGCCAGCGACGGGGGAGCGCGCCGAGCTTGGAAAATGGAAGTGGCCGACCTTAGTGCTTTTTACAGCCGTGGCGTTTATCTCGGTTGCCGTTCCCCTGCTGGCCGTATTGGCGACAGCGCTGACGGGAACGCTGTCGGGCGGACTTACGCTGGATAACCTGTCGCTACGCCACTTCGAGGCGCTGTTTGCCAATCGTGGCGGTGCCATGCAGGCATTGGGGACAAGTTTGAGCCTGGCCGTTGGCGCCGCTTTGCTCACAGGCGTATTGGGAGCCCTGGTTGGCTATATGGTGGTGCGCGCTCAAGTACGTGGCAAAGGGCTGCTCGATTTACTGTCGTTGCTGCCCAACACCCTGCCTGGGGTCGTTGTCGCAGTAGGTTTGATTCTGGCGTGGAACCAGAGCCATTGGCCCATTCAGGTGTACAACACCGGGGCGATGCTGCTGCTGGCGTATGCGTGTCTGCTGCTTCCTTACCCTGTGCGCTATGCCAGTGCGACTTTCCGGCAGATGGGGGAGAGCCTGGAAGCGGCTGCCAGAGTGTGTGGTGCCGGGTTTGTCACGACGTTTCGGCGTATCTTGCTGCCGGCGCTGGCGCCGAGTCTTCTGGTATCCATGCTGCTGGTGTTTGCCATCGCTTCTAGAGAGCTGGTGGCATCACTGATGGTGGCGCCGGCAGGCATGAGCACCGTATCGACATTCGTATTTGGACAATTCGAGCAGGGCTCACCGGGAGTGGGAATGGCGATGAGCGCCGTGGCGATTTTTACCACCACGGCACTATTGGTCGGGCTAACGGCCTTCAGCCGCAAACGGTTGCCCATCGCCAGCTAGATACGCCTTTAAAAAACGGCGCGCACAGCAAGGTACAGCACTGAAGGGGCAAGCAGTGCGCCCAGCCCGGTATAGAAAGTGGCCGTCATGGCACCATAAGGCACCAGTTTCGGGTCGGTGGCAGCAAGGCCTGCCGCCACGCCACTAGTGGTGCCCATCAAGCCACCGAAGATCATCGCAGAGCGCGGGTTGTCCAGACCGATATGGCGGGCAGCGATGGGGGTCAGCACCATCACCAGAATCGATTTGAAAAGGCCTGCTGCAATCGAAAGCGCAATAATGTCGGAAGAGGCGCCAATGGAGGCGCCGGCAATGGGGCCAACAATGTAGGTGACGGTACCGGCACCAATGGTGGTGAGCGAGACCGGGTCCCGATAGCCAAATGCGTAAGCCACGGCCACACCCGCCACGAAGGACACAATGACGCCCAAAAACAGCGCGATGATACCGCTGATTCCCGCTGCACGAATTTCCTGAAAGCGCACCCCGTAAGCTGTGGCGATGATGGCCAGGTCGCGCAGCATCCCGCCACCCATTAGCCCAAGCCCTGCAAACAGGCTGATATCGGCAAGCCCACGGCTACCGCCGGTATGAACGCCGCCAAAATAAGCGAGCGCGAGGCCCACCATAATCGCAATGGCTGAGCCGTGAACGCGGCCCTTGGTCAGCTTGTCGCTGACCAGATAAGAGATATACATTGCACCGCCTACCAGCGCAAAGGCGGCGATTAGGTGCTGTTTTTCGAGCTGAGTGACGAACGATTCAATCATAACGATAGCCTCAGGTTAGCGGGCCGTGCGCGTGCGCGCAGACGCCGGAGAAGATGAAGAGGTTTTGACCCGAGACTTACTGGCCTTACTGGCGCTTGAAGCAGACGCAACCGCTGTCGTGGATGAGGATTTCGGATGACCGAGACGAGTGAGGAAGGGCACCAATGCAAAGCTTGCGGCAACGGCCACCAGGCTTGCCAGGAGCGCGATCATCCCACCATCAAAGGCAGCGGCAACATCTTGACTCGCCGCCATGGCCACCACAATGGGGATATACATGCCGTTCCAGAAGGTGATGCCGCTTTCGGTACCGCTGGGCATTTTTCCCTTGTCCATCAGGTAGCCGCCCAGAAAAATCAGCATCAGCATGGCAATGCCGACGCCGCCTACGTTGGAATTGACGCCCAGCAGCATGCCCAGCACATCACCTGCCCATAGGCCAACCAACATACACCCTGCGAGCAGGGCAACTCCGTAAATCACCATGGCAATCTTCCTGTTTTATCGTTGTTGTATGGAGCTATCTTTAACCGCAGTCAGGGCTTAGCCCTTCCCCTGCGGCGCGGGATCCAGCATCAAGCGTTAGCGGCGGTGTGCTCCTTTTTAAAGGTGTCAGCGTAGGTGTCACGCAACTGATTCTTCTGCACTTTGCCCATAACGTTGCGAGGGAGCGCATCGGCAAAGAAAACCCGCTTGGGCTGTTTGTAGCGTGCTACCTGGTCCTTCAGCGCGGCCAGTACCAGTGCTTCGCTAACGGCGTCTGAAGCACTGGGGACCACCACGGCGACGACCCCTTCGCCCAGGTCGCTATGAGGCACACCAATAACGGCCGACTCCATTACGCCGGGCAGGTCATCAATCAACTGCTCAATCTCTTTCGGGTAGACGTTGTAGCCGCCGGAGATCACCAGGTCCTTATCGCGGCCCACGATATTCAGGTAGCCTTGGTCATCCATCAGGCCTAAATCGCCGGTAATGAAAAAGCCGTCATCACGAAACTCCGCCTTGGTCTTTTCGGGCATGCGCCAATAGCCCTGAAAAATGTTAGGCCCGCGTAGCTCAACCATGCCGGTTTCCCCTTGGGCAAGTGCGGCGCCACTTTCACGGTCGGCAATCCGTACTTCTACGCCTGGCAAGGGCTTGCCCACGGTGCCGGGCCGACGCTTGCCATTGTAGGGGTTGGAGGTGTTCATGTTGGTTTCGGTCATGCCGTAACGCTCAAGAATGGCGTGGCCGGTACGTGCTTCAAACGCTTCATGGGTTTCCGCCAGCAGCGGCGCCGAGCCCGAAATAAACAGGCGCATATTGGCAACGACATCGCGGTTTAAACGCGGCGAAGCGAGCAGGCGGGTATAGAAAGTGGGTACGCCCATTAGCACGCTGGCATGGGGCATCAGGTCAAGCAGCTCATCCACGTCCAACTTGGGTAGGAACGTCATTGACGCGCCGTTAATTAGCGTAATGTTGCACGCTACAAAAAGCCCATGGGTATGGAAAATCGGTAGGGCATGAATCAGGTGATCGTGCTCGGAATAGTGCCACGCCTCGCTCAACGCCTGGCTGTTGGAGGCCAGATTCTGGTGGCTTAGCATGGCGCCCTTGGAGCGCCCGGTGGTACCCGAGGTGTACAGGATGGCCGCCAGGTCGTCGGCCGATACCTCACACACCTGCTCGGTTTCGGAGGCCTTGTCGACCTTCTCCATCAGGCTGCCGTCGGCGTTGGTGCCCAGGCTTTCTACATGGGCAACGCCGCTGGCGATAGCGCGGGCATGTTGCAGCACCTCTGGGCGGCAAACATAAACGTGTGGCTCGGCATCTTCCAGAAAGTAGGCGATTTCGCTGTCGGTATAGGCGGTATTCAGTGGCAAATACACCGCGCCGACCTGAAGGCAGGCAAGATACAGCATCACGATCTCAGGGCTTTTGTCGACCTGTACGGCCACTCGGTCGCCCGGTGAAACGCCCAGCTCAATCAGGGTACTGGCCATTCTTCGACTGGTAGCGAGAACATCGCTGTACCGGTAGCGCTTGCCGTTGAGCGTATCCATCAGCACCTTATTGGGCTGACGTTCAAAATGCGGATAGAACTTGAGATAAAGATTGTGGTTCATGAAAGGGTCCTTTTTATTATCCAAAGCGCTCGCTGTTAGGCGTTCGCTTCACTGTTGAAATACTGGCCTGCCTGATTGGCTAAACGGCGAATGTCATTGGCACATACCACGCTATGGTTGCGAGTATAGGCTTCGTGGTTTTGCTCAATACGCTCCAACTGATAGAGGTAGTTAACCATCAGGCCGTGGGCCTGTTGCAGACCTTTGGATGAGGTGTCACCCAGCCAATTCAGCCGATGAAGGCTGGCACCATTGCCTAAATGAAAACGCGCGACCGGATTGAGCGGTTGGCCACTACGGTGCTTGGCCTCGGTTAAGTAATAGGCGGCCAGGCGCATGAACTCTTTATGCGCGGCGGCGGGCAGCTCGGTTGCTTCATGGTCCTGTAAAAAGGTGCCTAGCGTCTCTGGCAGTACCAGTGACTGCGAGGCACGCTGCTCGGCGAGCCAGTCGGCGAAACCGGGTACCGGCGAAAGCGTGACAAAGTTCTTCAACTGCGGCAGCTCGCGGCTAAGCTCCTGTACGACTTGCTTGATCAAAAAGTTGCCGAACGACACCCCTTTAAGTCCTGCCTGACAGTTGCTGATGCTGTAGAACACCGCAGTGTCGGCTACCTCCAGCGGCACTTCTTCGCCATGTTCCAAAATACGCTGAACGTTGTCGGGGATACCTTTACAAAGCGCCACTTCCACAAAAATAAGCGGCTCGTCGCCGGTGGCCGGGTGGAAAAAGGCGTAACAGCGGCGATCATCTGGATCAAGGCGGCGGCGCAGGTCGCGCCAGTCGCTGATGGCATGCACCGCCTCGTATTGAATGAGCTTTTCCAACACGGCGGCGGGCGTATTCCAGTCGATGCTTTCCAGCACCAGAAACCCCCGGTTAAACCAGGAATTAAACAGATGCGAGAAGTCGCTGTTGAGCGCGGCAAGCTCTGGCGTATGGCGCAATTGCTTGAGCAAGTCGGCACGCATCTTGACCAGCTCGAAGGTGCCGCCTGGGCAAAGGTTCAAACGGCGCAATAAATCCTGACGACGCGGTTCACAAGCGTTAAACAGTTGTTCCAGCGCGGCGTTATCCTCCGACGCACAGTACGCTTTGTAGGCGCTATGGATGGCGCTAGGCTCAGCGGAATAGTCGCTGGCCAGCAGCGAAAAGAACGCCAGTCTCTCTTCAGGCGCCAACTGCTGATAATGAGTGAGCGCACGCTGGGCGGTCATTATCTGGGAGGCTTCACCGCCACGCTCCATCAGCGTTGCACAGGCTGATGAGAGAGCTTGCAAGTGCGCACCACTGCTTTGTGCGGTGTTAGACGCGTTACCCAAGAGACGTGTACGCGTACTGATATTGGAGAGTAGCCCTTGAAGAAACGTCATGTTCACATTCATGCACATCGACCTCTGGATGGGCGGTCCCTTGGCAGGGCACGCTTGACGGCGTAGAGAAATTTATTAGGCGCCTTGTTATATATAACAAATAGAGGTTTAAAATATTTAGGTCAAGCGTGGCAGGGGTAGACATAAGGTGAAGGCTTGGAGAAAAGCGCGTGAGAATAGCGGGTTAGCCAGCAAAAAAGGACAGGCAGAGAAGCCTAATAAAGGGCTGCTGTACGAGTGAATACTGGTGAAGGAGAAGCGTTGTATCACCCGTGCAGCAGCATAAAAAGCAGACGCGTGTTAACGGGTTGAGACGTTATTCAGGGTCGCGGTCAACATTAAGCGGCGACCATGCCTGGCGCACGGGCATGATTTCCAAGCGATTAATATTAATATGCGCGGGCAGTGTGGCGAGATAGTAGAGCTGCTCGGCAATGTCTTCGGCCTGAAGCGGCGTAGTACCGCGATACAGTGCATCGGAGGCTTCCTGATTGCCTTTCGTGCGTACCAGGGTGAATTCGGTTTCCGCCAGGCCCGGGGCAAGGTCGGTAACCCGTACGCCAGTGCCTAATAAATCGCAGCGCAAGTTGTAGCTAAACTGTTGAACAAACGCTTTGGAGGCGCCGTATACATGGCCGCCAGGGTAAGGCCACTGGCCTGCCACAGAACCAAGATTCAAGATGCTGGCACCTTTACCATGCGCCAGTAGCAGTGGCATCGCGGCGTGAGTGACGTTGACCAGCCCGGTGATGTTGGTATCAATCATGGTATGCCAGTCGTTGAGGTCGACCTGCTGCGCAGGCTCGGGCGCCAGTGCCAAGCCTGCATTATTGATCAAGCAGGTGAGCGGCAAAAAGCGCTCAGGTAAATTGCTGATAGCGTTGGTGACCGCGTCGCTATCGCGTACATCAAGTGTCAGGGTTAATACCGGCACCTGCTGTGAAAGCTCGCTCTCAAGCGCTTTCAAGCGCTCTTCCCGGCGGCCAGTCAAAATCAATGACCAGCCTGCTTTTGCAAAACGCATGGCGGCGGCCTTACCAAAGCCGGATGTTGCACCGGTAATTAAAACGCTGGGCATTGCGAAGACTCCTTTAGTGGGCGGACACAATAGATTCAGTCCTAATGTAGCCTGTTTCGCTTGGCTTCTTGAAGGCTTAATGGCTATTTGCTTGATGCCAATAGATTAGCCTAACTGACGACGCCAGCGATTCTCTATGGTATCAAGCTCGGCCGGACCGTAGTGAGCGCTGCTTTGGCCTGAATAATGTCCCCAGAGCTGATCGCCTAAGTCGTAATGCCACCACTCACTAGGTAAGTTAGTAAACCCTTGGGCGGCCATAGTGTGGTAGAGCAAGCGCCTATGGCCCCGGGCTTGACGCTGCGATTCATTAAGGCTTCCCAGTTGTTCAAAATGATCCGTATGTGAAGCTGGCAGCGTCTCATCAAACAGTGTGCCCATATCTAACGGCACACCATCCAAGCCGCAGAGTGTGATGTCAACCGCCCCTCCGGTTAAGTGAGGGCTGGGAGCACTGCTATCCCGGCTAGGTATTGAGACAAACTCGCGGGTGCGGCATAAAAGCTCGCTATCGCTCAGCGTAGGTTCACGATGGCGAATCGCCTCCTGTAGCGTTTCGAATAGATACTGTTGAACCCGCCAAGGGCGCCAGCCGTCTAGCACAATCAGCCCGATATCCTTGGGCAGGCTACGAGCAGCAGCTACCAGCGCGCGGTAGACACCTTCACGTACAAAGCATTCGTTCACGGCGCCGGGTATACCCAGCCGGGCATAGGCGGGGAAGACGCGAACCGATGGCGAGGCCAGGCTCATGGGAAGCAGGCGTTCTCCATTATCGGCAATTGGCAGGCGGCTCACCTGCTCCCAGTGAGGAGCAGGATGGCTTGGAATCGGCGACAAGGCCTTATCAGAGAGCAAATATGCAGACATTGTCTTATCCAAAAGAGGTGGGTAGCCACAGTGCTAGCGCAGGGAAAAAAATAATTAGCAACAGCACGGCGATAGCCGTTAGTACAAAGGGCCAGATTGTTCTGAATAATGAGACAATTTCCAGTCGGCTGACCGCGGCGGCTACGAAAACACAGGCACCCAAGGGCGGAGTGATTAAGGCGATTGTGATATTCAGTGTAATAATTACGCCTAGGTGCACCGGATCGATACCTGCCATCATGGCGACCGGTGCAAAGATAGGAGTTAGCAGCATCAGAGCTGATACCTCTTCCATGAACATGCCCGTCAGGAAGGTAATCACACTAAGCAGGAGTAATATCATGACAGCATTGTCGATATAGGGCGTAAGCAGAGAGACAAACTGCGCGGGCACTTGAGCGTAGGAAAGTAACCAACTGATGGTTGCTGAGGCGGCCATGATCAGAAAAATGGCGCTTGTAAGACGCGCAGTATCTGCTACTGCCTGCCAGCAGTGGCGCAGGTGCAAATTACCCAATACCACACCGCATAGTCCGACATAAAGCGCTGTAAGTGCTCCGGACTCGGTAGGCGTCACAAATCCTAGAACAATGCCTGCTACGATAATAAATGGCGCCACTAGCGCTGGAAGGGCGGCAATAAAGGCAATCAGCAACTGATACAGCGACGGCAAATTACCACTTTTAGGCAGTCTGTGACGCCAAGCGTACCAAGCATTCATGCTCATGAAGGCAATGCCTAGCAGAAGGCCCGGTATAATACCGGCTAGAAACAGATCCCCTACTGAGGTGTTGGTTAGCGATGCATACAGAATCATGAAGATGCTGGGTGGTATAATCGGACCGATTAACGAGCTACCTGCTGTCAAACCGGCTGCAAACGCCCGTGAATAGCCTTCTTTCTCCATGGCCGGCACCAGCAGCGAGCCAAGCGCAGAAGTGTCTGCCACGGCGGAGCCGTTAACGCCAGCGAAGAAAACGCTAGATACCACGTTGACATGCCCCATACCTCCGCGTAGATGGCCGACCAATAGCCGCGCAAGGCCCATCAGGCGTTCTGTCAGGCCGCTAGCATTCATCAGATTACCTGCCAAGATGAATAGCGGAATCGCCATCAAGGAAAAAACGTTGATGCCACCAAAAAACTGCTGCGGCATCATACGTGGAATCATGGAGGGGTCGACAAACATAAAGCCAACCAGCGCTGTAACCAGCAGCGAAATAAATAGTGGTAAACCGAGTAGCACATGGACTAAAAAAACGCCCAGCATGGTAATAATCATGCCCTGTCCTCCACGGTTTTAAGCGGGGCGGGACCATAGAGCAGGATATGCCAAGCCAGCAGGGCAAACCCCAATGGCAAGGAAAGCAGGGGTACTGAGCGGCTGATACCTAGACCCGATGTAGTAAACATATTAACCGATAGCGCGTAGCGGTAGCTGACCCAAGTGCCACCGACGGCTAGAAATAGTGTAAGCAGCCATTGGTACAGGTTTAAAAGACGTGCCAACGGCGCCGGCAAGAGTCGTTCCAGCAGACCAACCCGCATATGTCCACCTTCAGACCATACGGCGCCAGCGGCGATCATTACGGTAGCAATAATCAAAAAGCGTGACAGCTCGTCGGTCCAGATGGGAGCGCCGCCTGCGATATAGCGGGTAAAGACGCCGTATAGAATGGCGAGCACATTCACTGATAGTAGCAACCCAGCTAGGGTAAGCGTGACCGGGCGGCTAATGGCCAGCATGTGGTGGCGAAGCGTGGTCAACATGATGATATTCCCGACAACACGAAAGGGAAGGGCCGACATTAATCGGCCCCGATAATTACGCGTCAAGCAGCTGGTTAATCGTTGAGCTCACTCATGCCGGCATCTTCAAGCGCCATATCTATCCAGCTTTGACCAATGCCACGCTCCGCCAGCCACGCCAGGTAGGCGGGCTGACCCACGGTACGAAATGCTTCCAGATCCTCTTCTGAGGGGCGAATCACCTCCATGCCTTGCTCCTCAAGGTAGGCGATACGCGAGTCTACTTGGGACTCATTGGCTTCGCGGGCATTCTTGTTGGCTTCGTTCACCGCTTCCATAAACGCCGAGCGTAACTCATCGTCCCAGCCAGCGATCATCGCACTATTGCCCACCAGGAATTGGTCGGAGTATTGAATATTGGCAAGCGTCAGGTAGTCCTGCACTTCATAGAGACTAGCAAGCGCGATATACATCGGCGGATTCATCTGGCCGTTGGCAACACCAGTGCGCAGCGCCATGTAAGTTTCTGTCCAAGGGATGGGCGTGCCCGATGCGCCAAAGGACTCATAGAGGGCGACTTGGCTTGGGTCCATTGCTCTGAAACGTAGACCTTTGAAATCATCCGGATGGCTGATTGGCCGTTCACTGTTGGTAAACGCCAGAAATCCGCCCTCTTCTACAACGGCGAGCATGTCTATACCCGCTCGGTCTTGAAGAGTGTCGCTTAAGGCTAGCCAGTAATCACCTTCATCGAAAAATGTCCGGGCCGCATCGAAATCTTCAAACAGAAACGGAATGGCGCTCACAAATATCTCATCGACCAGAGGGGAGACGCCCGCAAACGATGCGATATTGAGCATGGGCGTATTCATTGTCTGCTCCATGCGTTCCTCTTCTCCGCCCAGCATGCTGTTCGGGAAAAGTTGCAGTTTGATCGCGTCGTTGGTTTTCTCTTCGACAAGCTCTTTTAGGTTGGTGGCAAATACGTGAACTGCATTTTTCTCAGGATCCGGAGCACCGTTATAGCTCAAGTTAATGCTCGTGGCGGCACACGCATTTCCGATTAGCAGTGCAGAACCAAGCATACATGCGCCTGTAAGTAATTTGGGCATAAAGTGAGACGTTAACATTAAGATCTCCTTGTTTATAATATAAACGGCAGTTATCAGGATGTATCTTGCTAGAGCTTTGTTATGATTGACGTAAGAAGACTAAGCATTGATGCGTTGACTATTCAATACTTAAAGTGTTGTCTTTAACGCAACAGGCGGGGCGCATTACTGGAAAAAAAACGCATGCCTTTATTAAGGTGTTTCACGCAGGCATGCCCGGCAACAGTGAGTTCTTGGCCTAGGAGGCTGACAATCTGTGCACGCGCGTCATTCATTAATGAATATTTCATGGGCAGACTAGTAATTTCGTTACGCTCAATCTCATCAATAATGGTGAGTTCGGGCATGAAGGTGACACCAATGCCTGAGCGTACAAAGTTCTTGAGTACGGCTACCGAATTTGTATGGAGACGTGCCTCAATGTGAACGCGCTCATGGTGGGCCACCATGTTGACCATTTGGCGCATTCCAAAAGGGTTATCCATAAGGCCTAGTGGCCAAGGGAGTAAATCGTTCAAGTTGATAGGGCGGTGCAACGTGCAAAGTGGATGGCCAGGAGGCACAATTAGATCCAGCGGCTGACAGGTTTCCACATGGCAGTAGAGTGCTGGGTCAACCGGGGGGGCGTAGAGTAGCGCAAGTTCTACTTCGCGATCCTTAAGCAGTGATATTGCCTCATTGACACCGGCCATCCGGATCTCGACATTAATGCCATTAAACGTCGACATAAAGTCGCCCAGAGGCTTGGCGATCAAGTCAGCGATAAATCCCTCACCTACGGCGATACGTACATCTCCGCGCGTCAACCCTTGCAGTTCCATTAACTGTGATAAGACAGCCTCTTCCTGAGCCCGCTGGGTATGAAAATGGTGTACCAACAGTTGTCCGGCTTGGGTGGGGTGCATGCCTCCGCCGTGGCGCTCGCACAGCTTGACGCCCAGCTCCTCTTCCAACGCCTTTATTTGCCGACTAAGCGCCGACGCATCGACATCCAAGTAAGCTGCTGCACGGCGCAGCGAACCTCTGCGAATTACCTCGTTAAGATAGTTCAGAGCGCGCTGGTTGAGCATTGAGAGTAGCCGTTAGAAAAAGTGGATTATGAATTAGCAGCTTATCAGAGACTACAGTGGATAAAATGGTAACAGGGCAGCTTCCCCCTTTAGGAGCAATACTCTCCTTGTAAACGAGCGCATTATTTTGCCCGTTGCTGGGTTTTAGCTGACAATGCCAACCAACACGATGGTTACGTTTGAGGATATTGCATGCAGGCAAACGGTTTTTTTGACAGGGTGGGGGAAACCATCGGCGATGTAATTCGTACGGTGGTTGAGTTCCTATTGGCTATTTTTACCAACTTCTTCGGTGCCCTTGAAGAGTTTGTCGATGGGCTCAGTCGTTCGCTGGGGATCAACGCGTCATTTTTTAGCCTTCTGGTGTTAATCATAGGGCTTTATCTATTGTGGGGTGGTGTGCGAGCGCTGCTGCGCGGGTCACTGTTTGGCGCCATTGTGCGGATTTTGTTGGCGCTATTTATTCTTTCTTGGCTCATTATGTAATCAGTCTCAGTATTAAGATGCTTAAGTAAGCTTGCTAAGTATCTGTATTAATGGCGTTAATCGTTTCTCTCGTTAATGTTTTGAAACGTATTCATAACGCTATGACCATTTATCATTTGCCTATTTGGTGCAATTTGCCATCATTTCGCACTTCTTTAGTGCAATGAGAGCGAGATGAAAACGTATCTTGGCAAAATGCGGGGCGAACGTATTCAGCGCAATCGGGTAGGTTGGCAGGATGCTGTATGGTCATGGTTGGGCGCATTTACCGGTATGGCGGTGATTTGCTGGTTAAGCTCGGCATGGCTTTCCCAGCAGTTGCTGATTGTGGGTTCGTTTGGGGCAACGTCGGTACTGATCTATGCCGCACCGGAAAGTCCGTTTGCGCAGCCCAGCCATGTGCTGTTTGGCAGTGTCCTGTCAGCGTGTATTGGGGTGGGCTGTTACCAGCTTTTGGGGGCAACGCCTCTTTCCATGGCGCTTTCGGTATCGCTTTCCATTCTGATTATGCAATTAACCCATACGGTGCATCCGCCCGGCGCTGCTGCGGCGCTTATTGCGGTAGGTGGCGGTACCAGTGTGCATAACCTGGGCTGGTGGTACCCGCTGCTGCCCATCGGCATGGGCTGTGTGGTGATGCTGGCGATCGCAATTTTGGTTAATAACCTGGCGCGCCATCGCCGCTATCCGCGCTATTGGTAGTGTCCGTACGATTGATAGCGCAACTAAAGGCGGTTTAACTGCTGCTCCAGCGCGAAAATATGCGCATCATCGACGTTTAAATGCCGCAGTGCCTGAGCCAGGTTAACCAGGTAGTCACGGTTGGGGCCGCTAGGGCCAGACGCGTGAGCAATCTGGCGGGCCATATCATCAAGCGGCGCTGGGCCTAGAAAGGCGGGATTATCGTCGGTTGCCAAATACACTAGCCCTTGCGTTTGCGCTTGATCACCCTCGTTAGTGCTTGAGTCACTGTCCGTAAAATTGTCCGTAAAAAACAGGGGCGTTAACTCGCGCAAGTAGCCATTTTTCTCGCGGTGATCCAACGGCGCTAACGTCTCGGGAGTAATGCGGTAGGCCATGCCGTGGCAAATAGCCCCTGGGACAGGTGTGAGAGTGACCACGCGACCAGGCGCTTCCAGCGTGCCACGATGATCATGGGAACCCTGCCAGAAGCGGCGCTCCCAACCGGTAATATAAGCACTGCGTTTTTCCAGGAAGGGAAAATCCGCTTTCCAGATCAGCGATCCGTACCCGAAAATCCAGATTTCCGCATCTGCATCGAAGCAGTGGCGCTGCTGGTTGATGGCAGTAGTATCGATCAACATGGACCCCGTCACGTGGTTTAAAATGCCATGGTAACATGACCAAGCACTCTCCCTTGGAGCACTCATGCGCGCTATTTTTCTGGTCGATAATGGCTCATTACGCCCGGCCGCCACCCGCAATTTACGCCGTATAGCGGCCTTGCTTAGCCAACAAACAGGCGAGACGGTGTGTGCCGCGTCACTGCTCCACTCCCATAAAATCCCGGCTGATGAACTGGAGGGCACTCCCGCCCTTACCCTTGGGCCTGCCGCCGAGCGCAGCGCGGAGCAAGGGGCTACCGAGATCATCGTTTTGCCGTTCTTTTTTGGGCCAAGCAAGGCCTTGACCGACTATCTACCCGAACGTATGGCGACCCTGCAAGCGCGCTTTCCTCACGTGAGTGTACGAGTTGCCCAGCCGTTGGTGGACGAGCAGGGTGATAACGACCTGCGGCTGGCCAGGCTGTTGGCTGACAACGTACGCGAGCATCTTAATGGCACGCCCCCCCGGGTTGCGCTTGTCGACCACGGCAGCCCTATCCCTGAAGTGACTGCCGTGCGCAACCGGCTGGCCGGGCAGTTGAGTGTGCTGTTAGCGAATGAGGTTGCTTGCGTGGCCGCGGCGTCCATGGAGCGGCGTGAAGGTGAGGCGTATCGCTTTAACGAACCGCTGTTGCAAAACCTGCTGGATAACCCCGATTTTCACGATGGGCCGGTCGTCCTGGCGATGCTGTTTCTCTCACCGGGCAGGCATGCAGGGGAAGAGGGTGATATTGCCGAGATTTGCCAGGCCGCTCAACAGCGTCACCCTACGCTTAATGTTGCGACCACAAGACTGGTCGGTGAACATTCCGGTATTGTCGATATTTTGCACTCTCGGCTATGCCAAGCGATTGATGGGCAACGCTTTCTGCTGGAACTGCCCGCGCCCGATAGCACACTGCGTTAGGCGAAGGGTGTAACGTTGCCCAAGAGCGCGTAGAATCGCGAGCCTTTGTACGCGCAATTACTCCGCTAACCAGGGTCACCATCTTGATCGCAACCGCCAATATCACCATGCAGTTCGGGGCCAAGCCCCTGTTCGAGAACGTCTCCGTCAAATTCAACAACGGCAATCGCTACGGTTTGATTGGCGCCAACGGTTGCGGCAAGTCGACCTTTATGAAGATTCTGGGTGGCGAGCTTGAACCAACCTCTGGCCAGGTCATGCTGGATAACAGCACGCGGCTGGGCAAGCTGCGCCAGGACCAGTTCGCCTATGAGAATGAGCGGGTCATCGACACTGTGATCATGGGCAATACCGAGCTTTGGAAGGTTGCAGCGGAACGCGAACGCATCTACAGCCTGCCGGAAATGAGCGAAGAAGACGGTATGGCCGTGGCCGACCTGGAAGTGCGCTTCGCTGAGCTGGATGGCTACACTGCCGAATCCCGTGCCGGTGAATTGCTTCTGGGCCTGGGAATTCCCATTGAGCAGCATACCGGCCCAATGAGTGAAGTGGCTCCCGGTTGGAAGCTGCGCGTGCTGCTTGCCCAGGCACTGTTTTCTGACCCTGATGTACTGCTGCTCGACGAGCCTACCAACCACCTGGATATCAACACGATCCGTTGGTTGGAGGATATTCTGACGGCGCGTAACAGCACCATGATTATCATCTCTCACGACCGCCACTTCCTGAACAGCGTATGTACGCATATGGCGGACCTGGATTATGGTGAGATCACTCTGTTCCCGGGTAACTATGACGACTACATGACGGCAGCAACTGCTGCGCGTGAGCGTCAGCACTCGGATAACGCCAAGAAAAAAGCCCAAATTGCCGAGCTTCAGCAGTTTGTTAGCCGCTTTTCGGCGAACGCCTCGAAAGCCAAACAGGCCACCTCGCGGGCGCGCCAGATCGATAAAATCAAGCTCGAAGACATCAAGCCTTCCAGCCGGGTAAGTCCGTTTATCCGCTTTGACCAGAACAAGAAGATTCACCGTAATGCGGTCAACGTGGATGCGATCACCAAAGGCTACGATGACGGTGCGCCGCTGTTTGAGCGCTTCTCCATGTCCGTCGAAGCGGGTGAGCGTATTGCGATCATCGGCCCCAACGGTATCGGCAAAACGACCCTGCTGAAAACTCTGGCGGGCGACCTTCGCCCCGATAAAGGCGAAGTGAAGTGGACCGATGCGGCCGAAGTTGGCGTCTTTGCCCAGGATCATGCCGATGACTTTGCCGTCGATATGACGCTCTTCGAGTGGATGGGGCAGTGGACCCAGGGGGGCGAGCAAGTCGTACGCGGTGCGCTGGGGCGCATGCTGTTCTCAAGCGACGATATTGGAAAGTCCATCAAGGTCATTTCCGGCGGTGAACAGGGACGCATGCTGTTTGGCAAGTTAACCCTGACTAATCCTAACGTACTGCTGATGGATGAGCCGACCAACCACCTGGATATGGAATCCATTGAGGCGCTAAACCTGGCACTGGAAAACTATCCCGGTACGCTGATGTTTGTCAGCCACGACCGTGAGTTTGTGTCGTCACTCGCCACACGCATTATCGATATGCAGCCCGACGGCATTGTCGACTTCAGCGGCAGCTATGACGATTACCTGCGCAGCCAGGGCGTGGTGTAAACAGCGCCATCATCAACGGCTAAGGCATTGAGCGTGAACTCATCAGCCGATAATGGAGGCGTAGGTCGCTTCCGTTACCGGCTGGTGGTGGATATCCAATACATCCGCGTTTAAAAGACGTGACTTGGTAATCAGAACTTTTATAGTAACAGCGTTCTAACATGAATATATATGCAAAAAGCACCGCACAAGTGGTGCTTTTTGCTGTTATGAACACGCATTTACGTCGGCGTATTAACCAATACGATCATAACCGTTATCCATAAACGGGTAATCGGTATAGCCTTTCTCGTCGCCACCGTAGAAGGTCGCGTGATCAGGCTCATTCAATGGTGCGTTCTTATAAAAACGCTCCGCCAGGTCGGGGTTGGCGATATACGGACGGCCAAAGGCGGCGGCTTCCGCGTTGCCTGAATCGAGCAGGGCCTCGGCACGTTCGGCGTTATAGTTACCGCAGTAGATCAGGCTGCCGCTAAAGCGCTCACGCATCTGCTCGCGAAAACCGTCAGGGAACTGAATGTCGCCACCGGCCCAGTTGGGCTCGTTAAGATGTAAATAGGCAAGGCCACGCTTGGAAAGCTGATCCGCCGTATAGAACGCCATTGCTTCAGGCTCATCGTCGGTTAATCCAAACAGCTCGATAAACGGCGTCATGCGGATACCAACTCGGTCAGCGCCAAATACGTCAACAACGGCATCGACCACTTCCAGCGGGAAGCGCGCACGGTTTTCCAGCGAGCCACCGTATTGGTCGGTACGCTGGTTAGTGCCGGTGGCCAGGAACTGATTCAGCAAATAGGCGTTGGCTGCGTGCACTTCAACCATGTCGAAACCCGCACGCTTGGCACGCACCGCCGCCTGGCGGTAGTCATCCACAATGCCGGGGATCTCGTCGGTTTCCAGCGCGCGCGGTGTGCTGGTGGGGTGCTGGCCTGCGCTACCGTCTTCAAACTCAACAAAACACTGGGCGCCTTCACCTTTAAGCGCACTGGGCGCGACCGGCTGTTCGCCATTGGGTTGCACCATCTCGTGGGAAACACGCCCAACGTGCCAAAGTTGCAGCGCAATTCGACCGCCTTTGGCATGCACCGTATTGACGACCTCCTTCCAGCCCGCTTCCTGCTCATCGGTCCAAATGCCTGGGGTGTAGACGTAACCACGGGCAGTGGGAGAGATATTGGTTGCTTCACTGATAATCAGGCCAGAACCGGCCCGCTGCCCATAGTAGGCTTGCTGCCGTTTGCCAGGCACGCTATCCGGTGTGCGTGCGCGTGTGAGCGGTGCCATGATGACGCGGTTAGGAATCGACAGACTACCAAGTTGGGTCGGGTTAAAAAGTGCTTCAAATGCCATTCAGCTAACTCCTGTTACGTGCACTGCTTTAAAGTGATGACACAATAGACCAGTTTACTAGTAAGCGCCAACCACTCTTCCTTGTGGTTTGTTATGAGGTCGCCAGGCATAAAACAAAACCCCACCTTGATAAAGATGGGGCTTGGAGGACTCATTGATGGCGCCGTTGATTAACAGCGTACCGGGTAGTGACGTGCCTAAGTAACGATGTACCTGAGCGCGATGAACTCAATCTCGCTGCCAAGGCCAGCGCCGTTTAGGAGGTATGACGATTAGCTGAAGGGCATTGTTGAGCGGCAGCATAATCGCGGCTAACTGCCGGTGACAGATAGCGCTATTGAGTACACCGGGGCACTGTTTCAGCAGTAGCTCGCACTGTTGAGCGGCGAGAAAAATTTGCTCAACTACTTGAGGGGCAAATAGCGGTTTGGCCTCTTTGCAGCAGCGGTTAAGTTCTCCGGCCAGCATCGAAAGCATTCCAGTATCCAGCCAGCAGGGCAGCGGGTCGTCCAGCCGTCCTGCAATTGAGTGCTGAATCGCCTCGAACGAGGTTCGTAAGAACCCAAGGGTTTGGCGAAGCTGTCGCTGCTCACTGGTCATGTTATTTGCCTGCACTTCGTCAACAAGTCGTCGATAAGAGAAAGAGAGTGTTTCTCATTTTCATCTATCGAGACGATAGCGCCAGTTAATGAAGGTGTCAATAAATGGTATGTGCCTTAATGTACGCACGCCGGAACGGTCAATTTACTGACTCAGCAAATATGCCCCCTGGGCAAAATAGAAAATGCCAATACCGGTCACAATCCAGCGTGTCCATGTACGGAAGTTGGCATCGGTAAGGCGATGTAACACATGCGTGCCTGCTTGAGTGCCCAGGATAGCCAACGGTGCAGCCAGCAGTACCATGCCCCAATCCCCAGCACCTAGTGCCAGCGCAGCACTCAAGTAGAAGAGAATTTTAATACTATGCGCGACCACTTGGATCATTGCTTTAGTGGCCACCACTTCACGACGATCCATTCGAGAGCGTACAAAGAAGATATCGATCAGCGGTCCGGACACACCGGCGGCAATGGTTAACCCACCCGATGCCATGCCGCAAAGCAGCGCGTGGCTCGTTCGGTTGGCGTTGAGGTGGAACCAGCGTTTGGGCATCCACACCAGAATGGGCATCAAGCCAATTAACAGTGACACCGTGGCGGCATTGGCGCTATAGCCAAGCAACACCAGCAGCCCGGCGGCGCTTATTACGCCTAGCGTCATAAACGCGACCGTTCGCCAGACAATAAAGCGCCGTGATAACCATGCCCGCGACCCGTTAGCGGTAAGCTGAACGGCCCCATGAACGGCCATGGCGCTGGCCGCCGGGAACGCGAGCAGCAGAAACCACATCAGTACCAGCCCGCCCGCCATGCCGAAGATACCCGATAACATCGAGGTGAAAAAAACTACAAAAACAAAGAACGAACCGATGAGTAGGGACATGTTAAAACTGCTTAGCTACGGCAAAAGGGCCAGACCTGATAAAAACGGCGGCATTGAAATTCAGCTTCACAAGCATTGAGCTGGGATTGATAACGGTTTGTGCGAGCGACGATCTGCCGTGCTGCGTTGATTACCTGAGGCTTGCTCTGGTACGTGCCACGTCGATACCCGCCTGCGCCCTCGTGGTAGGCGTAATAGAGATGCTCAGGATTGGTTAATGAAATGCCTGCTTGCTGCTGAGATCGGTGGTTGTACCAGCCGATGAAGTCGGTGGCGTGCTTCATGCTGGTGCGCCGCGCAAACAAGCTACCTGCCTGCTCCTGGTACTCTCCCCATACCGGGTCCTGCGCTTGGGCATACCCTTTTGCCGAAGAGGGGCGGGGGCCGGGGATAAAGCCCAGGTAATACTTGCGGTCAGGACGAATGTGGCTTTTAAAGGAAGACTCCTGCTGAATAAACGCCATTTGTGTCGCAATGGACGTTCCCCACTTCTCCTGAGAGTCGCGTGCGTAGTCGTACCAAGTGGGCTGTTCGCGGAAAATTTCGCAGATATTGCTCTGGTCTTGTGGTGGGTTGGGGGCAAAGGTCGCACAGCCAGAGAGCAACAACACACACGCTAATCCTACCCAGCTGCGCAGTGTTAGCAGTGAAGATGAAAGCGCAGCGTTAAAATTATCAACAGGGCGGAGCATGCAGAATTCCTTGTGGATAACAGCGTCATTGATAACAGGGCTATTGATAATCGTGTTATTGATAGCCGCCAACACTAATACTGTTTAAGGGCTAGAGTTTATACGTACTAAAATCAGATTGTTATTGGTCGTTAGCGTAAGTTGGGAAATGAGTGATGAAAATTCTAAACGGGATGTTTTTTCCCGATGGGGTTGGAGCTTTTGATCTCCTGCCCGTTGAGCGACCCTGGCTGCTGCCAGCCGCCTGCCGCCCAGGCAGCGAGAAGTTTAATCCAGCACTTCAGGCTTGTTGGCATCTGCTGGTGGCAGCAGATAATAGGGCGTGGGCACGACCAGCAGGCTCAAGCAGCTTTCTTATAAAGCCTAAGCTGTTCGTTACTTAACGGTGACGTTACCATCAAGTTGTCGCCGCGTAACTAACTTGGCAGGACCAACTTAGCAGGAGAGTTGTCATGTATATCGCAATGAACCGTTTTCAGATTGCCCCAGGCCGCGAAGAGGATTTTCTGGAGGTGTGGCGTAAGCGTGATTCGCACTTGAGCGACGTGCCCGGTTTCAAGCAGTTCAACATGTTGCAGGGCGCAAGCCAGGAAGAGCACACCGTGTTTATTTCCCACAGCGTATGGGAGTCGGAAGCGGCTTTCCGCGCCTGGACCCAGTCAGAGGCGTTTCGTAAGGCTCACGCGGGCGCCAAGTCACCGGAAGGTATCTACCTGGGGCCGCCCAAATTTGAAGGTTATGAGGTCGTGCTTTAAGCACGGGGCAAGCGGCTTGGCCTCTTTAATAGAGCGCTAGGCCGAGTGAGAGCAGTACACTGTAAATCAGCGTCGATAGCGCGGTTTTTTTCAGCATGCCGGTAAGCGTTTCACCGTCGGTAGTGTGGTGTAGCGTTCTGGCAGCGTCTGCTAACGGTTTGGCAACCAGCAGGCAGCTCCAGCTAAGCCAGGGGGCGGGCAGTGCGACCAGATAAATCACGGTGAGCAGTAGCGCCATTGCCAGCAATATCCAGTGGTAGGTAATGGCGTTAGCGCGGCCCAAGCGCACCGCCAAAGTGATCTTGCCGTTGCGCGTGTCACTTTCGATATCGCGCACGTTATTCACGTTCAATACAGCGGTTGCCAGTAACCCGCAAGCGGCCGCGGGCAGTAGTGTAAGCCCGTCCAGTTGTTGTGCATGCAGGTAGTACGTGCCGAGCACCCCTAACAAGCCGAAGAAGATAAAGACCGCAATATCTCCCAGCCCCCGGTAGCCATACGGCGTGCCGCCCAGCCCTACGGTATACGTGACCGCGGCCAGCAGCGCGGCAGCACCCAGAAGAATAAAGATGAGAATGGACGCCCACTGATTGCCAAAAGCCGTCAGCAGTAGCAACAGTCCACACAGGGCGGCAACGACCGCCATCACCACCATTCCACCGCGCATAGCGCGAGGGCTCAGTAACCCTGACGAGACCGTGCGAACCGGGCCTATGCGCTGGTGATCATCCGCCCCCGTCGCTGCGTCGCCGTAGTCATTGGCCAGGTTTGAAAGCACTTGCAGGGCAATCGCTGTTAGCAGGGCAAGTAGTAGCACGCTCGGATTAAACCCTTGTGCGTGCGCCGCAAGGCCTGAGCCAAGCAGGATAGAGGCACATGCCAAAGGCAGCGTACGAGGCCGGGCCGCTAATAACCAAACCTGGAACGGGCGGTGCTTGTCGGGTTGATCCATTGCTTTGGTGTCCTGGTCGTGATGACGTTAAATGACTAAAAGGGCGTGCGTAGCTATGTATTATTAAGTGCTAAAAAGTAGACCTGCGTCAAAAGAAGCAGCGGTGTCTTATCGCAAACTATTGTTAATCCCTCTTAACAGGAGTTAATTCGATGATCGGCGACTTATTTAGACAAAGCAAATATGCAGCGCTTGTTTGGCTAGCCTTCCGGCTTTATCTTGGGATTACTTGGCTCAGTTTGGGAATCGGCAAACTGACGGGCGGTTTTGATGCGCAAGGGTTCCTGAGTAACGCGGTGGCGAACCCTGTAATGCGGGAAGGGAGCATGGTGTATCCCAACTACGTTGCTTTTTTGGAGCATTTTGCGCTGCCCTATGCGGGTATGTTTAATGTAGTGATCCCACTGGGGGAGATACTCGTGGGGTTGGGCTTGATCGTGGGGGTGCTGACCTCCTTTGCAGGCTTCTTCGCTATTGTAATGAATATGTCGTTTCTAATGGCGGGTACGGTCTCCACTAACCCGTGGATGATTGCGTTAACCTTTTTCTTACTGGTAGCGGGTGCGAACGCTGGCCATTTTGGGGGAGACCGCTGGGTCTTACCCTATATCAAGCAGAGGCTGGGCATTACGCGCCGCACCCGATTTATCTGAGACGCGGGGCCACTGATTGTCTGAACACA
Organism: Halomonas sp. AOP43-D1-4; assembly: GCF_052446175.1. Taxonomy (NCBI): domain Bacteria; kingdom Pseudomonadati; phylum Pseudomonadota; class Gammaproteobacteria; order Oceanospirillales; family Halomonadaceae; genus Halomonas; species Halomonas sp. AOP43-D1-4. The sequence goes on along the minus strand of NZ_JBQSVY010000002.1, from coordinate 199,853 downwards.
TGCGCTGGGTAACAGGCAGCAGCGTCGCTTACGGGTTGGCGCATATGAACAGCCAGAGCGCTGTCGCTGAGCTTATGGACCGGCTTGATACATTGTCTGTGCCGTCCATCCAAGGGGTTATACGCCTGAGCGTGCCTTGCCGCGTTGATAGCCTGATGGGATGGTTGGACGCGCAAACGGTTTTTCCGCGCGGCTACTGGAAAGCGCGTGACGCCGGTGCAACTGAGTACGCGACGCTAGGCATGGTCAGCGCGGTCGATTCGCTTGAGACGCTACAGGCCGACCTTGCCAAACTCGCAACCTTGCCTGGTGAGCAGCCGGACTATTTCGGCGGCATGGCGTTTGATGCTACATCGCCCGGCTGGGAAAATTTCAAAAGTTGCTGTTTTATATTGCCGCGTGTTGAACTTAAGCGCTCACAACAGGGGGTGCTACTGACGCTCAATCTGCGCTTTGACGACCGCTGCGGCGACCTTGAAATAGCTGAAGCCCGCGCCTTTTTAGCCAGTCTCCAGCAAGAACAACCGCTGCCCCCTCTGCGTCCGCATGCCTATTTACGTTATGACGCCCCTGCCCAGCAGGCGTGGTCAGCGTGGGTGTCCCAAGTGACCCACGCTGATCAGCTGTGCCATACGCCCAAAGTGGTGTTATCGCGAGAGACGCGTTTGGTTATCGCGGACGATGCATCGAAAACGCCATCGCCCTGGGCGCTGCTGGGCTGCTGGCAGGCAGAGGCGGCGGCGTGCTTTCAACTGGGCATTCAGTGGGATTCAGAGACCGCCTTTATCGGTTGCCCACCGGAGCGCCTTTATCAGCGAGAAGGTACGCAGCTGGTAACCGAGGCGCTAGCGGGTACCACCCATCGTGGCGCTGATGCACGAAAGGACCAATACCTTGCCGAGGCACTGTTGGTAGATACGAAAAACAGCCTGGAAAACCAGTGCGTTTATGAGGATATTCTTACCCGGCTTGAGCCCTTGTCTCGCGATGTTCAAGCCGGGGAGGCCCATGTTCTTAAGCTGCGCTCTGTGCAGCATATCCGCCGCCTTATTCATGCCGAATTGCATCACACGGTGACGGACCAGGCGCTGCTTGCCAGTTTGCCGCCTACTCCAGCGGTAGGCGGTGTTCCTCGTGCATCGGCGCTGGCGTTTATCCGGCAGCACGAACATCACCAGCGGGGTTGGTATGCGGGTGTATTTGGCCGGGTGAGCCTGGCCAGTACGGAGCTTGCGGTGGCGATCCGATGCGCTCATATCGGCGCTAATGAGATTCGCCTTTATGCCGGTGCGGGCATTGTCGCGGGCTCTCAGCCTGATGCAGAGTGGCGTGAGCTGGACAACAAAATTGCCGACATTATGTCGCTGCTCAACATGGGGTAATACCAATGACCGCGAACGCCATGCCGCGCGGCTTTCCGCTTCAGCACGCTACCTTTAACCATGTGTGGGCCGCACTGTTGCTTGAGGAGCTTTACCGCTTGGGCATGCGCGATGTTGTGCTGGCGCCTGGCTCACGCTCGTCGCCGCTCACCATGGCGGCCAGCGAGCATACCGGGCTTCGCTGTCACTGCCATTTTGACGAGCGTGGCCTGGCCTTTATGGCACTGGGTCTTGCGCGCGGAAGCGGCCGCCCGGTGGCGGTTATCACCACCTCGGGCACGGCGGTTGCCAATCTGTATCCTGCCGTCGTGGAAGCCAAGCTAATGGGGGTGCCGCTGGTAGTGCTCTCAGCCGACCGCCCTATTGAGTTACTGGATAACGGCAGTAACCAGGCCATCGACCAGCGCGATATCTTTGCTCGACATACCGTGATGCATCACGACCTTTCGCCTCCTGGCCCTGAACTGAGCGCCGCGTTTCTACTTAGCACCGTTGATCAAACTATTGATCAGCAGCAGCGGACGCCAGGCCCTGTGCATTTTAACTGCCGCTACCGTGAGCCTCTTTACCCTGGCCACCAAAGAGAGGATGCCTCGAATTATCTGGCGCCTCTTGGTAGCTGGCTGGCCTCTTCAGAGCCGTGGAGCCAGTGGGTATCCAGTACACAAACGGCGGTGTTTTCTACCGAATGGGCGGGTTTTTCACGACAGCGAGGCGTTATCGTAGCGGGATGTATAGATGACCCGCACCAGGCGCAGCATGTGGTAACGTTATCCCGTCGATTAGGCTGGCCACTGTTGGCGGATCTACAAAGCCAGGTACGTTTTGACCGCCAAAATGTGATCCATTTTGATCTCGCGCTGCACGATCCTCATTTTGTCGAGGAGTTGGAGCGGGCCGATGTGTTGCTGCAATTTGGCGGGCGGCTTATTTCCAAGCGCCTGACGCAGTTTATTGCGCGCCATCCGTGGCAGGATGTTTGGCTGGTGGACCCGCGTCCTCAGCGGCTCGACCCTGATTACAGCGTTAAGCGTCGCTTCGTTTGCCCGCCCGAGGCCGTGGTGGCCGCGCTTGAATTTGAGCATAAACATGAGCGTGAGACCGGGACAGGTGCTGAGCGCACGCCTTGGCACCGGCTTAACCAATGCCAACAGCGCATCAGCGATATCGTGAATCAACGCTGTAACACCTTTTCAGAGCTAGGCATTTGTCATCGGTTGTTGCAGCAGGCAACCGGACAGCTGTTTGTGGGTAACAGTATGCCCGCAAGGCTGATGAACATGCTGGGAACGTACCGCACAGCGCCGTTGCGGGTGTTCACCAACCGGGGGGCTTCCGGTATCGATGGGCTGATTGCCACGGCCTACGGCGCCAGCGCTACCAGCGACCAGCCCACTACGCTGATTGTGGGCGATATCAGTGCATTGCATGATCTTAATAGCCTGGCGCTGCTGAAACAGGCCGTTCACCCGCTGGTGGTGATCATTCTTAATAATGATGGCGGCAGTATCTTTCATATGCTGCCAGTGCCCAAGGAAGGTGAGCTACTTGAGCGTTATTTCCGTCAGCCACACGGTTTGAGTTTTGAGTACGCGGCGCAAATGTTTGGGCTTGCCTACGCCGCACCTGGCTCGCTGGAGAGCTTCGAAGCGGCCTATGCCCGTGCCTTGGAAGAAGGCGTTACACTGATTGAGCTTAACGTGCCGCATCAGCAGGTTGCAGACGATCTTGTGGCGCTGGCGGCAACGCTAGGTAGGCTCGATAACCATGAAGGCTGACTATGAAGCGCACGCCCAGCCACGCCCAACACTGGTTATGCTGCACGGCTTGTTGGGTGACCGCCACGATTGGGCGGAGGTCATCGCTGTATTGAAAGATGTGCCGTGCCTGGCGTTGGATTTACCGGGCCACGGCCAAAATTACCAAGTGGTGGTCGACTCTTTCTCCGCTTTTCATCACTGGCTAACCGATACGCTGGTCGCGCAGGGGATTCAGCGCTATTGCTTGCTGGGCTACTCGCTGGGTGGGCGTTTGGCGCTTGATCACGCCCGCCGCCAACCTGCGGGGCTTGAGGCGCTTTGGCTGGAGAGCGCTCATCCAGGCTTGCCGGAAAGCGAGCGCGATGAGCGTATGGCCCATGATGCACGCTGGGCACAACGCTTTGCGCTGGAGCCTCTTGAACGCGTGCTTACCGAATGGTATCGGCAGCCCGTTTTTGCTGACCTTACACATGCGCAGCGAGCGCGGCAGATTGAACGGCGGTTGGCCAATCATGGCCCGTCCGTGGCGACAATGCTGCGAAGCACGTCGCTCGGCAGGCAGTCTTCTCACTGGCCGTGGCTGGCTGAAACGTCACTGCCTATTGGTTACTTTTCAGGTCGTCAGGATACTAAATTTCATGCACTGGCCACCCGCTTGGCTAACGTAGCCCCTCGTGTGTACCCTATAGCGCTGGAAGGCGGGCACAACCTGCATACAGAGCAAGCGAACAGCATCGCCGAACCGATTAGCCGATGGTATCAACGCCTCGGCTAAACGGCTCGCTCACCTGGATTCAGTTAATCAACAGCAGCCACGGCAAACCGATAGCCAGCCAGGCCACTAAAAACAGCAGACCAAAAATAGCCCCTAGCCGCCAATAAAGGGCGCTTGGCAGATAGCCGCTGCCATAGTAAACCGGGCTTGGGCCGGTGCCGTAGGGGGTAATAATGCCCATAAAGCCCAAGGTAGGGAGCAGCAGCAGAATGAACATCTGCATGTCCAGCCCTGCAATACCGGAAGCTGCCGCCAGCATCACCGGTAACAGGGCGGTAACGTGGGCTGTGACACTGGCAAACAGGTAGTGCAGGAGATAGAAAATCACCGTGAGCGCCACCATCGCCATGACGGGGTTAAAGTGGCTGATTTGCTCACCCACCACGCCACCAAACCAGTTGACGAACCCGACCTGGCTTAGCCCGCCTGCCAGCGCCACCAGCGTTGCAAACCACACAAAGGTATTCCAGGCGGCTCGATTGTCGAGGATATCGTTCCAGCTCACGATGCCGGTCAGCAGCATGCAGCAAATCACCACCAAGCCTACCAGGGAGGCGGACACAACATCGCCCGCAAAAATCCACAGTAGTAGCGCAGAGACGACCATGATGACCAGCAGTATCTCATTGCGAGTAAGCGCCCCCAGTTTGTTCAGCTCATCCCGCGCCCAGTTGGACACTTCTTCACCGGCTTTCACTTCTGGCGCGCAGAGCCAGTAACAGAGCAGTGGGACCAGCAACAGCAGCAGAATGCCAGCGGGCGCTACGGCGATAAACCACTGCCCCCAGTTAATATGAATACCGGTAGCGCTTTCTGTCAGAGCAATGGCCAACAGGTTGGGGGCAAGCGCGGTTAGAAACAGCGAGCTGGTCACACAGGTCGAGGTGATCGCTGTCCACATCAGAAAACTGCCCATACGTTTCATGCTGGGGTCATTGGGCTGGGAGTCGTAAAGCGGCGGCAGATTGCGAATGACCGGATAAATGGTGCCTCCGCTACGCGCCGTGTTGGAAGGTGTAAAAGGCGCCAGCACCGCATCGGCGATCATTACCGCGTAGCCCAGCGTTAATGTGCGCTTGCCCATGGCCTTGACCAGCCAAAGTGATATGCGCCTGCCTAGCCCGGTTTTTTCATACCCCAGCGCGAACATAAACGCGCCAAAAATCAGCCACACTGTCGAGTTGGTGAAGCCCGAAACTGCCCATGAAAAGGCCTGGTTGGCAGCATTAAAGCCTTCGGTCGCTAGCTGTTCGGGTGAAAACAGCACCCAGCGGGAGAGCAGCGCCACCAGAGTCACACCGATTAACCCAATGACCGCGCCTGGCAAGGGTTCAAAAATCAGCCCAACCACACAGCCCAAAAAAATAGCGAAGAAGTACCAGGCGTGAGGGGCAACCCCCTCAGGCGTGGGTATCAACGCAACGATAATGGCCACTACAAGCGGCGCCAACAACTTCCAGTCAAATGCCGATTGCACACTACTGTTCATATCAAGCTGCCCCTCTTTTGGGCTGCGAAAGCAGCCGAATCTCTTCACTGCTATCGCGGTTGATTTTCATCTGCTTGCGGTTACATACGTTGCAGAGAATGGCGATAGCGACTAATAGTTAAAAATTGTAGTTGGAATTCTTTATTAAAATTAATAAATGAGAAATTAAACGTAACTACTCTTGTTAAAGCATCGCCTGTCTTAAAGGTGTATTTCTTGATATGCGTCAATAGAGCCTGGCATGCGGGGATAGCACGTACCTGGAGTGTGATAAGTTCAACCAAAAGACACCGCATCGAAGCGTGTCGCCACTACCGCCTTTGGCCTGGCTACAGAAAGGGAGCATCATGCAGCATCGAGATTTCGATATCGTGATTGTGGGTGGAGGCGGCGCAGGCTTGCGTGCCGCTATCGCCGCGGCAGAAAGCGCTAAGGCACAGGGCATTTCTCAAAGCATCGCTCTGATTTCCAAGGTCTATCCTATGCGCTCGCATACCGTTGCCGCTGAGGGCGGTGCGGCGGCGGTAACCAGCGAGGAGGATACGCATCAGGCGCATTTTGACGACACTGTGTCGGGTGGCGACTGGCTGGTTGAGCAAGGCGTGGTGGACTATTTTGTGCATCATGCCTACCAGGAACTGGTGCAGATGGAGCGCTGGGGCTGCCCCTGGAGCCGCAAGGAAGATGGCAATGTGCAGGTACGCCGCTTTGGCGGCATGAAAACCGCACGTACCTGGTTTGCCGCCGATAAAACCGGCTTTCACATGCTGCATACCCTGTTTCAAACCTCGCTCAAATATTCCCAAATTGAGCGCTTCGATGAGTATTTTGTCCTTGATCTTGCCGTGCACGAAGGGGCTGTCATCGGCGTCATTGCCCTTCAAGTGGCCACCGGAGAGCTTATTCTGCTGCGCGCCAAAGCCGTGATATTGGCAACAGGAGGTGCCGGGCGCCTGTTTCGCTTTAATACCAACGCAGGGATCGTGACTGGCGACGGGATGGCGATGGCCTATCGCCACGGTGTGGCGCTTAGGGACATGGAGTTTGTTCAGTATCACCCCACGGGTCTTCCCGGCTCCGGCATTTTAATTACCGAAGCGTGTCGTGGCGAAGGCGGTATTTTGCTCAACAAGGATGGCTACCGCTACCTTCAGGATTACGGGCTGGGCCCGGAAACCCCACTGGGCAAGCCGGAAAACAAGTACATGGAGCTGGGCCCTCGCGATAAGCTCTCACAGGCCTTTTGGCAGGAGCAGCAGGCGGGCCGCACTGGCACCTTTGGCGATAGCGATGTGGTCTATCTTGACCTGCGCCACTTGGGCGAAGCCTACCTTCTTGAGCGCCTGCCCTTTATCTGCGAGCTGGCTAAATCCTACATTAACGTTGACCCGGTCAAAGAGCCGATCCCTATCCGCCCGGCGGTGCACTACACCATGGGCGGTATCGAAACCAATCCCTACTGTGAAACGTCGGTTGCCGGGCTTTATGCGGCGGGTGAATGCGCCTCTGTTGGGCTACATGGTGCTAATCGCTTGGGTTCCAACTCGCTCACTGAGCTACTGGTGTTTGGTCGTTTAGCGGGGGAGCAGGCAAGCCAGCGCGCGGCGCAAACCGAGTGGGCAGACATGCACCTTCTGGAAACCCAGGCTGCCCATCAGCAGGCAAAACTAGCGCATCTTTGTGATGGTGAGGGCAGCGGCGAGACTTGGGTGACGCTTAAGCATGCCATGGTGCAGGCCATGGAGAGTGGCTGTGGTATTTATCGTACCGAAGAGGGTATGCGGCAGTCGTTGGAGACGATTCGTGAACTGCGGGCGCGCTATCAGAAGATTCGTGTCAACGACACCAGCAAAATATTCAACACAGAGTTGCTTGAGTGCATTGAGCTTGGCTACGGGCTGGATATTGCCGAGGCATCTTGCCTTGGTGCACTGGAGCGGCGTGAGTCCCGTGGCGCTCACCAGCGCTTGGATGACGGTATGCAAACGCGCGATGACGTTAACTACCTCAAGCACAGCCAGGTGTTTTATCAAGGCGATGCACACGCTCGGTTGGCATGGCAGGAGGTAGACGTGCGTTTTTCCGCGCCCGCAGAACGTACCTATGGGGATGCGTCCAAGGGAGGCAAGGCATGAGTACTCAGCAGGTATCTACCCGGCGCATCAGCGTCAAACGCTATTTACCCGACAACTCTACCGAGCCCTATTGGCAGGAGTATGAGCTGCCAGTCGACGACAGCACCTCATTGTTGGATGCGTTGAATCACATCAAAGAGCAGCTCGACAGCACTCTGAGCTACCGCTGGTCGTGTCGCATGGCGATCTGTGGCTCCTGTGGCGTTATGGTTAATGGCGTCCCCAAGCTTGGCTGTAAGACCTTCCTGCGCGACTTCGACGATGAGATCCGCATTGAACCATTGGCGCACTTTCCCGTGCAGCGCGACCTGGTGGTTGATATGGAGATATTCCTCGATCACCTGGCCGCCGTTAAGCCCTATCTGATAGACGACAACCCGGTAAAGCCCTTTGATCCGAAGGCGCCAGAAACCTATCGCCAGTCGCCCCGGCAGCTTGCCCGTTACAAGCAGTTCGCTAACTGTATCAACTGTGGGCTTTGTTACTCCGCTTGCCCGCAGTTTGGGCTTAATCCTGAGTTTATTGGCCCAGGAGCCATTGCGCTGGGGCACCGCTATAACCTGGATAGCCGGGACCATGGCAGCACGCAGCGAATGGCCGAATTGAACCGCCATGAAGGCGTATGGAGCTGCACCTTTGTAGGCTTTTGCTCAAAGGTGTGTCCCAAACACGTTGACCCAGCGGCGGCTATCAATCAGAGCAAGGTGGCGTCCGCTAAGCACACGCTAATTGCGTTGTTTAAGGGCTAGGAGAAAGGGTATGGATAAGTCGACATCTCAACGCTTTGTGCCGTTAAAACGTAACTGGTGGCTGAAACTTCGCTTTTTTAAACTCTATATGCTGCGTGAAGCGACGGTGATACCGCTGGTTTTTTTCCTGCTCTGCCTACTGGCGGGCATGGTCGCGCTGCTCCAGGGCCCAGAGAGCTGGCAACGATGGATCGCCTTTATGGGATCTCCCATCGTTTTGCTGCTCAACCTTTTGGCGCTAGCTGCTAGCCTGTTTCACGCGGCGACCTTTTTTGTGCTGTTTCCTCGCGTTATGCCGCTGCGCATCGGTAACTACCAACTGCCGGATAAGGCGATTGTGGCGGGGCAGTGGGCGGGCGTTCTGGCCGTACTGCTGCTGTTTATCTGGCTGTTTGGGAGGACGTCTGTATGACTAAACCAACCATGAATGCGTCAGGCGCGGGCAGCCAGCGCACGAATCAGCTCCCCCACCACCAGGCCTACGATGAGTCGCTATGGTGGGGGCTATTCAGTGCAGGTGGCGTCTGTTTTGCTGTGCTACTGCCCTCTGCCATCCTGTTTTTTGCCGTGCTGCTTCCCTTGGGCTGGCTACCTGCCGACGCGCTCAGCCATGAGCGTGCATCGGCACTGCTATTCAGCGTGCCTGGCTTTCTGTTTGTTGGCGCGGCGGTCTGTTTGCCGCTTTTTCATGCCGCCCATCGCCTGCGCCACGGAATGTTTGACCTTATTTTGGGCCGCGATACCACCAATAAAAAGCTGATGTATGGCGCTGCGGCGCTGTTAAGCCTTCTGGCACTAGGGCTGGTCGTGGCAGGTATGTTGCGCTAAGCCCGAAAGACGCCAATACCTAATGAATCAGGAAACCTTGAATGATCCACGGACTTACAGAAGCGGAACTTTATCAACCGGTTGAGTGGCAGGACCACTCCGGCGACTACCAGGATATTCGGTATCATGTCTCTAAAGAGGGCATTGCGCGCATTACCATCAATCGCCCAGAGGTGCGTAACGCCTTTCGCCCCTTGACGGTTAGCGAAATGATTCAGGCGCTTGGTCGCGCACGTCACGATAGTCGCGTCGGTGCGATTTTGCTCACCGGCGCAGGCGATAAAGCGTTCTGCTCTGGCGGTGATCAGCGCATTCGCGGTGACTATGGCGGCTACCAGGATGAGCAGGGCACTCATCACCTGAACGTGCTGGATTTTCAGCGTGATATTCGGACCTGCCCCAAGCCGGTTGTCGCCATGGTGGCAGGCTACGCGATTGGCGGTGGGCATGTGTTGCATCTTATGTGCGACCTGACCATTGCGGCGGATAACGCGGTTTTTGGCCAGACCGGCCCCAAGGTGGGCTCTTTCGACGGCGGCTACGGTGCCTCGTATATGGCGCGCATCGTGGGCCAGAAAAAAGCCCGCGAAATCTGGTTTTTGTGCCGCCAGTACAGCGCTGCGCAAGCGCTGGAGATGGGCCTGGTCAACCACGTGGTGCCGCTGGATGAGCTTGAAAAAGAGAGCGTGCGCTGGTGCCGGGAGATGCTGCAGCACAGCCCCATGGCGTTACGCTGTTTGAAAGCGGCACTGAATGCCGACTGCGATGGCCAGGCCGGGCTGCAGGAGCTAGCGGGTAACGCCACTATGCTCTATTACATGACCGATGAAGGCCAGGAGGGGCGTAACGCGTTTAATGAGAAGCGGCCCCCGGATTTCTCACGTTATCCGCGTAACCCTTAATGCCATTAGCGCTTTACCGCTACGCGCTGCCACTTCGCCAGCCGCTGCTGTTTAACGGCCAGCGGATCACGCAGCGAGAAGGGCTGCTGGTGTCGATTAACGGGCAGTGGGGTGACATTGCGCCACTGCCTGGTTTTTCAGCAGAAACCTTAACCGATGCCGAGACCGAAAGCAGGGCCTGCCTAACCGCCTTGAAGCGCGGTGAAGAAGCAGTGCCCACGCTCCCCTCGGTACAGTTCGGGTTCGACTGTGCACAGCACGTTTGGCCCCCACACTGTTCCGCCGCGTTAGCGCCTTACCCACTATTACAAGGCGAGCCCGTATCGCTGACTGCGATGCTGGATAGCGCGTTAGACAACATACGCAAGGGCGGGCAGCCGCCACCTTCGCGCCTCAAACTCAAGGTAGCGCGTTACGCAATGAGCGACGAGCTAGCGCTGGTCGCCAGGCTGTCTGAAAAGCTGCCCGCTACCCAACTGATTCTGGATGCCAACGGCGGCTGGACGCGTGAGGAGGCCACGCGATTTTGTCGACAGCTACCGCGTGAACAGATCGACTACCTGGAAGAGCCCTGCTCCACGTTTGCTGACACCATTGCCGTGGCCGATGCAGCGGGTGTGAAGATTGCGCTGGATGAAACGTTGTCACGTAACGCGCCCTGGTATTCCCATCCTCATATTGCTGCCCTGGTGATTAAGCCTACGTTGATAGGCGCGCTAAGCGCCTGCGAGGCACTTGTACAACGGGCACGGGAAGATAATCTGCGGGTGGTTATTTCCTCAAGTTTTGAGTCTGACCTTGGCCTCGGCCTGCTGGCTCGGCTGGCCCGCCAATGGGCGCCTACAGAACCGCCGGGGCTGGATACCGGAAACTGGCTGGCTGAACGGGTAACCACCACGGCAGGCGAGGTCGTTGTTGGGCGCTTGACGTGCCTCTATCAAGCGACGTGTCTCTATCAAGATATGCAGGAATAACCAGGAGCGTGCCGCGTGATGCAACCTTGCCCCATTAACTATTGGGCCACCGAAACCCCGCAGCATATTGCGCTACACAGTGGCTCAGCGACGATTACTTATCGAATGCTCGATAGGCGTATCGCCGCGTTGGCGCGACAGCTGGCGCAAAAGGGGTTTCAGCCTGGGGACAAATTAATGGCCCCGGCCAAAGGCGCATTGGCCTCGTTATTATTGGCCTGGGCTTGTCTGCGTGTCGGGGTGGTTTTCTGCCCGCTTAACCCGGCCTTTCCAGGCACCCAGCAGCACGCGCTTGCCCAGCGCCTGCAGGCCAGCCGCATTTGTTATACGGAAGGCGAGCAGGGTGACGCGCAGGTAACATCATCTGCTCCAGCGCCGATTACCCTCGATTTTTCCGAAGAGTTAATGACCGAACAAGCGGTGCAACTGGATACCGATCAGCGCTGTAACACCGTTTTTACCTCGGGTTCCAGCGGCGTGCCTAAAGCGGTACTGCACCGGCTGGGGAATCATTTGGCCTCGGCCAAAGGTTCGGCGGCCTTAATTCCTGTTGACCAACAAAGCGGCTGGCTCTTGTCGCTACCACTGTTTCATATTGGTGGCTACGCGATCCCCTTTCGCGTATTTCTCGCAGGTGGCCGGGTCATTCTGGATGATGGCGCTGCGCCGCTAGCTGCACGTCTGGAACAACAGGCTATTACGCATCTTTCACTGGTACCCACTCAGCTCTGGCGCTTGTTACAAGCGGGCTTTGACCCCGCCAGGACACAGCTGCGCGAACTGCTGCTGGGCGGCGCGGCAATCCCCGCTCCGTTGGTGGCACACATGACCTCGCTGGGGCTGGCGCCAAAAGTTAGCTATGGGCTATCTGAAATGGCAAGCCAGGTCTGTACGGGGACTCCTACGGCACCAGGTGTTGTCGGCAAGCCACTTCCGGGACGCGATGTTCGGATCATCGACAATGAAATACAGGTGCGGGGCGATACCCTGTTTAGCGGCTATTTAAGTAACGGTGCGCTGGACTCAGCCCTAAATGACGAGGGCTGGTTTGCCACCCGGGACAAGGGGTATTTCAATTCTGCGGGGGAGCTGGTGGTTGAAGGGCGGCTAGATAACGGCTTTATCTCCGGCGGTGAGAACATTCAGCCGGAAAGCATCGAACAGCGGTTGGTGGATCACCCTGGCGTCGCCCAAGCGCTGGTGGTTGCTGTGCCACACCCCGAGTGGGGTGAGCGCCCCGTTGCCTTTATTGATTGGCATGCGCAAAGCAGCGAAGATCAGGCTCTGGCCCGTTGGGTGCGCGAGGCGCTGCCGGGCTTTATGGTGCCCGATGCATGGTTGGCGTGGCCCTCGGTGCAAGGGCTAAAGCCCTCACGCACACACTTTGCAAAACTGGCCCAAGAGCAGTTGGCCGCGACATAACACATCCATTAACGTTCGTTGGCTATGTGAGTTCCCATTCTTGACTCGCCTTCTGAGAAGGTGGATCTCTGTATTTTCGATAAGGACATTTATGAGCTCTTCTCAGGCGCCGGAAACGCGGCGCACAGGTGTATTTTTAGGGGCGGCGCTCGCTTTCATGATCACCATGGTGGGCACCACGCTGCCCACGCCGCTTTATCCGATCTATCAGCATGAATTTGGTTTTTCGGATCTGATGATTACCGTCATCTTTGCGGCGTATGCGGTGGGGGTCATTTCAGCGTTATTGATTACCGGGCAATGGTCTGATCAGCTAGGGCGCAAGCCGCTGCTGCTTGCCGGGCTTTTCCTGTCAGCGGTAAGCGATATCGTATTTTGGCAAGCCGATGGGTTAGGCATGTTGCTTACCGGCCGCGTACTTTCGGGGCTTTCAGCGGGTATCTTTACGGGTACTGCCACCGTGGCTGTCATGGAGCTGGCACCCCGTTCCTGGGGGCGCTCCAGCACGTTGGTTGCTACCGCCGCCAATATGGTCGGGTTAGGTGTCGGGCCGATACTTGCGGGGGCGCTGGCCGTGCTGTTTGCGGCACCGTTGGTGCTGCCGTTTGCTATTCACTTCGCGTTAGCGCTGGTAGCGGTGGTGTGTATCTGGCGAGCGCCTGAAACGGTTACGCGCCCAGCGAATATCAAACTTCGCGTTCAAACACCTAAAATCCCTCCCGAGGTGCGCAGCGTTTTTATACCCGCGGCTATCGCAGCGTTTGCTGGCTTTATGGTGTTCGGTTTTTATACAGCGGCAACCCCCGCCTTCCTGGGCCAGCAAATGGGCTACACCAATCATGCACTGATAGGGTGTGTGGCAGGGCTGCCGTTTATCGCCTCGACCATTGGGCAAATGTGCCAAGGGCGACTGCCTGAGCCTGGAAGATTGCCGATTGGGTGTGCTGTGCTGCTTGTCGGTGTGCTTATCATTGCGTGGGGGATTGCTTACGAGCAACTGCTTGGCTTCATACTGGGCGCCATCGTTGCGGGCATTGGTCAGGGCATTACCTTCCGGGCGGGCATGGGTGCGATATCGGCGGCCAGTTCCCCTCAGCACAAGGCAGCAACGGTATCGTCTTTTTTCGTTGTTGCGTATGTGGCGATCTCGCTGCCCGTCGTCGGTATCGGCCTGCTAGGGATAGTCGCCGGCCAACAAATCACTGCGCTAACGTTTGATCTCATCGTAGCGCTGCTGTGCTGCGTGGCGTTGGTGCTGCTATTGAAGCCACACCGTCTTGGCCGTTGAACGGTATCGGCGGTTATTGCCCGTTGGCTGAAAAGCGTCTGGGCAGGATAACGATGCCTGGGTCAATCAGTGCACGATGAGTTGGCTTTCAAACCGCTTGTTAATCTCTCAAGTAAAGCTCTCCCTTGCCCACCAGCACAGCACTGCCGCCTACCTGAACCAGGCCGTTATGCAGGGTGGTTTCAATAACGCTGGCGCGGCCCATTTCAACGCCTTGATGAATTGTCCAGTACGTCGTTTCGTTAAGAGTTGCCAAATACCCGGTTAATGCCGCTGCGGCACTGCCGGTTGCGGGGTCTTCGCAAAGGCCATGTTCCCTGGAGAACATACGGCTACGAAGCGTTGTTTCTGAGCGGTCAGAATTTTCTCCTGTGTAGAGATATATTTGCTCCGCACCGCTCGGGGCAACGGCCTCTGCCCATATGTTTGCTGAAATGTGTATGTTTTTTAGGGCTGCCAAGTCACTCAGCTCGATCAGATGAAAAGCCAGCCCGCAGGATGAGATAACCGGCGTGCCGATGACCTGATGGGGCTGTAAGCCGAGCAGTGCCGCTGCCGATTGCTGGTCCAACGTGCTTGGCGTAATGCTGGCGGGCCTTGCGGCCGTAAACACGGCGTTCTCACCTGAGTAGCGAATGGGTAACTCGCCTACAGGCGGGTGAAGCACCAGCGTTTGCGCACGGCTTACCAAGCCAAGCTCGGCTAGAAGCTGCGCAGTGCCGACGGTCGGGTGGCCGGCAAACGGTAGTTCTTGGGTGGGCGTAAAGATCCGCATCGGGTAGTGGTTTGGCTCACTGGGCACACTTAAGAAGACCGTTTCGGCAAGATTAAGCTCATTGGCGATCGCCTGCATGGTGGCTGTCGGCAGCCCGTCGGCATTTAAAAAGACGGCTAGCTGATTGCCCGAAAAAGGCTGATCGGTAAATACGTCCAGCAGGTAATATTCAGCGGTTTTCATATCGTTCTCCTTTTCATAATGTGTGCTTCCAAAAGGATTTACGACCCTCCTTTTGTGCCTGGGCAGTCGGTGTCTCGCCCCGCTCAGAGGCCGTTGGATATCTCTCAATGGGATCAGGTGCTGGAGTTGATTGCTACACAGAGTGACGATAATCGACTTCTGTTGGGCCGCGGCGTGCCCAATCTTGATTATGAAACGCTAAAACCGCTGTCGAAAATTCTCGCTGGCCTGCATCGCAGCAGAGATGTTAATGGATTTAATTACGATAAGTTAAGCGGCAGCCCCGAGCTTCGTCAGCAGGTGGTCAAGCTTGCCGTGGCTTCAAACTGTCTGCTTCACCCCGATGACCTTCTGATCACCACGGGCTGTCAGGAGGCGCTTGCCATCGCGCTGCGCACGCTCACTAAGCCCGGTGATGTGGTGGCGGAGGATTCACCGAGCTTCTACGGCACCATGCAGATTCTCAAGGCCAACGGGTTAAAGGCCTTGGAAATACCCACCGACCCGCAAACCGGTATCAGCCTGGAGGCGTTGGAGCTAGCGTTAGAGCAGTGGCCGGTTCGTGCCATACAGGTGACGCCTACGTTCAATAATCCATTGAGTTATACGATGCCCGAGGCGCGTAAGCGGGCGCTGTTTCAGCTTGCCCAGCGCTTTGATGTTGGGATTATTGAAGATGATATCTACGGCGATCTGGCCTTCACCTAGCCCAGACCGTGCACTATTAAATCCTTTGATGACGACGGGCGCGTACTGCTGTGCAGCGGTTTTTCCAAAACGGTGGGGCCAGGCTTACGGGTCGGCTGGTTAGCGCCGGGGCGCTATCGTGATCAAGCGCTACACATGAAGTACGTCTCGACCGGAGCGTCGGCCACATTACCGCAGCTAGCGGTGGCAGAATTCGTCGCCAAAGGGTACTACGAGCGCATCAAGTCCAAACTAAGAGGCCTGAGCCCGGTGCAGTACCGAATTCAGGCCTTGTCCGCTTAGTGTTTTACTGTCCAAGTTTTTGGGGTCAGTTCAGATGAATGAGTCTTCTATATTTTCGACGACCGATGGCACCACCATCCCTAAGAGGCCTATCGCTCAACCTCATCCGCAAGTATCTGAATGATCTCGGATACGAAAGGACTGTCCTGGTCCGCTTGGTGGATTGCGATTTCCATGGCGTCAACAGCAGGCAAGGTCGGAACTTCTTGCATGCCAGAATTGACCACGCGCCTTGGAAGAAGACTAATCCCGAGACCGGCATTGACCGCGCTCAGCAGGCCGGCGAGGCTGGAACTCGTGTAAACAAGATGCCATCCGCGCCTGATGTTATCGAGGGCAGTAATCATTTGGGCGCGATACAATCCATCCGAAGGAAAGGCAACAAGCGGCAGCGGGTCGCAATCGGCCAGCGCATGATTTTTGCTTTGATACCAGGACAGCGGCTCGGGCCAATGCATTACTCCGCGGGCCTCGCCGCGATGCTGTTTGACCAGAACTAGATCCAGCTCCCCTCGATTATAGGCACCGTATAGATTGCGACTCAGACCACTGGTAACTTCCAGCTTCAAGTTCGGATGCTGCCGGACAAGCGCCGCAAGTACTTGTGTCACCCGGCCCGAAGCGAAATCCTCGGGCAGACCGAGCCGAAGGGTAATATGACGCGCTACTCCAGACACGACGGCGGCAGCTTCCGCGTTCAGTGCCAGGATACGACGTGCATAACCCAGCAGTCGCTCGCCCGCCTCGGTGGGTGTGATGCTATTGCGTCCGCGATCAATCAAAAGCCCGCCTGCCACCTCTTCCAGCCTCATTATCTTCTGGCTGACCGTTGATTGAGTCGAGTTCAATTGCCGTGCTGCGGCTGTAAAGCTGCGCGTGTCGACCACCGCCACGAAACTGCGCAACAGGTCGGAGTTGAACGGCTTATTCGATTTATCACTGGTTTTCATTCAGATATTTAATTTCCAAATGGCTTTTTTGTCCACTATATTTTTGTCTATGATTTTTATCAGCAAGAAGGGACTTTTATGCGCAGCCGCTTACAGGCCACTTTCGCCTTCACACTCCTCGTAGGATGTATAACCATGATCGATTCCGTTGCTTTTGGCGGAGTCCCTGTCGCTCAGGCTAATCCTTTGCTGATCTCCGCTGCTGAAAACGATGATATCGCTGGTGTTCGAGAAATGATCGCCAGTGATATACAGCTCGACGCGAGGGATAGTCGTGGGCGGACAGCATTACTCGCTGCAACCCATGCGAACCGAGTTGAGACCGCTCGCCTACTTATTAGTGCCGGGGCTGATGTGAACGCTAAAGACGACATCGAAGATAGCCCCTACCTCTATGCGGGCGCGCGCGGACATCTGGAAATACTGCAGATGACGCTATCCCATGGCGCTGATTTGGCGAGCGTCAACCGCTATGGCGGTACGGCGCTGATTCCTGCGGCGGAACGGGGGCATGTGGAGACTGTTCGAACCCTAATAGAGGCCGGCACGGATATTGATCATGTCAACAACCTCGGCTGGACGGCGTTGCTGGAGGCTATCATCCTCGGCGATGGCGGGCCGCGATACGGAGAGATTGTGGGGCTGCTGGTCGACGCCAACGCGGACGTGAACCTGGCTGATAGGGATGGGGTCACGCCGCTGCAGCATGCGCGACAACGCGGATATGCTGACATCGCTAGTTTGCTAGAACAGGCGGGTGCGAAATGAATGACAAGGCGTATCTGGACGAGGCGATCAATCTTGCCCACAAGAATGTTGCCAATGGAGGGCGTCCATTCGGTGCCGTGCTGGTCACGGATGGCAAAGTGATCAGCCGAGCTGTCGCAGCCACTTGGCATTTTATCGATTGGATCGTTGATTTACCTCTTCGAGGAAAATGGCACTGTCCTGATTCTATCGGAGGCACGAGCAGTTCCTCCTGAGCAGAGCTTAGTCGTATGACTCCAAAACCAGAATTGGAAACACAATGATATGAATGAGTGCATTTACGCCAACGCTTTGACCCCTGATGGCAACAAAAGTGATCTCGCCACGCGCGATGGGTGCTTCGTTCCTATCGATACTGTCTCAACCGACGCCAAAAAAATCGATCTTGATGGACTGACTGTTCTTCCCGTTTTTGTGGAGGGCCATATTCATCTCGATAAGAGCTTTGTTGGCGACGGTTGGTTTCCTCATCGTCCGGTTGGCTCCCTTCGTGAGCGGCTTGACGTTGAAAAGCGCCTTCTATCCAGCGCATTGCCGGTTGTTGAACGCGCTGAGGCACTGCTCGCGCAGGCTCACTCTTTTGGCACGGTAGCAATGCGCAGTCACGTTGATATTGACCCAGTGCTCGGACTCGATAATCTGAATGCTGTCGTTGCTGCCTGCGAGATGTGGAAGGGCCGGGTCGACGTAGAACTCGTTGCTTTTCCGCAGGCTGGCATTGTGTCTAGTCCCGGTACAGCGGATCTGCTCGATGCCGCCATGCGTGAAGGCGCGACAGTGGTAGGCGGGCTTGATCCTACCGAGTTTGACGGTGATGCAGATGCGCATCTTGATGTGGTGTTTGGCACGGCCGAGCGCCACAGTGCGAAAATCGACATCCACTTGCATGAGCACGGAGCAGGCGGTATCAAGCAGATTGAGCGTATTGCCGCGCGAGCGGCAGCAGCCGGTATGTCGGGCCTCGTCACCATTAGCCATGCTTACGCACTTGGCGATGTGAGCCGTGATGAGGCACGTCGTGTGTCGACGATCCTCGCCGAAGCGGGCGTGTCTATACTAACCAATGCGCCGGGAGATCATCCCTTCCCACCGATCGATGTACTACGCGCGGAAGGCGTTCATGTATTCGCGGGCAATGATAATATTCGCGATGCATGGTGGCCTTACGGCAATGGTGATTTGCTTGAACGCGCGATGCTGATCGGCTACCGCTCCGGTCTTTATACCGACGAACAACTGGGTGTCGCTCTTGACATGATCTCGGTGGACTCCGCAAGGGCGATTGGTCGTGCGCTACCGGGATTCGCGATCGGTGACGAGGCGAGTTTCGTGATTGTGGATGCACTCAATGCTGCAGCCGCTGTAGCATCACCGCCCTCGGAGCGACTGCTGGTCCAACACGGCAAAATTGTTCAACCAACTCGCCCGTCGATTCGCTCGCGATTGCTTTGAAATGGCATACGAGTTTGCCCGTGCGAAAACTCAAGATAAGGACAAATAATGTTGAATTTATCTTTTATCCACTCCCCGCAGGCGCGGGGATGAACCTCTGGGCTAGTAACTCACGTCAGATCCATAAAGGGGTTGTAGGCGACTTCCCAGTAGTGGCCTTCCGGGTCGCGAAAATAACCGGAGTAACCGCCCCAGAACACTTCTTCTGCTGGTTTGATTAGCTCGGCGCCTGCGGCAACCGCTTGTTGAAGCACTTGGTCAACGGCCTCTTGGCTGGCGACGTTGTGGGCCAGCGTGATACCGCTGAAACCACCTTTTGAGTCGTCGGCAATGCCGATATCCTTAGCCAATGACGTTCTGGGAAACAGCGATAGCCAGGCGCCTTCCATCTTGAAAAAGGCCACCTCGTCGCTGTCTGTCTCGTGTTCTGGCAGTCCCAGGCCATCCCGATAGAACTGGATGGCACGCTTCAGGTCATGCACGCCGAGGGTAATTAGACTAATCTTGGGTTTCATAGCGGTGCCCTTTAGACGTTGTTTTAAATTGGCCGCTGTCACAGGGTGAGGTTGTCTTGGCGCACGTCCAGCTGTTCCAGACGCTGTTTCAATAACCCTGGAAAGCGCGCATACCAGGTTTGATTGAGCGGCGAGGGGTGCGGCAGCGGGTAGAGCGTAAAGGTTTGCTCTTTTCCATGATCACCCTCTAACGTCACCTCGATGCTACTCTCAAAGCGGTCCTCTTGCTTCCAGAAGGCTTCCAGGCGCGCACGCTCCTCTTTTGAGCGGCCGATACCGAACCACAGGAACGCTTCTCGGCCCAGCGTAATCAGCGTTCGTCCTTCCCAGCGCGATATCAGCACTTCGTTCATTAAACCGTGAAAGTGACGCTTAACCTTCATCGACCACGCCTTGTTGCCTAGGGGCTTGTAGGGCACGGTATTGATCCAGAAAAAGTGCTCGCCCACGGCTTTTGATGCCTCAAAATCCGGCATCGTCTCGCCGTAGAGCTGCTCATAAAGCGCTTTTCTGACCAACTGGCCACCAGCACCGATAAACGGCTCGCCGTGACGCACCTCGTCGCGACCTGGGTCGCGGCCAAAAAAGCCGATGCGCAGGTTCGGCTTGCCCAAGCCGATGATCGGCGCCAAGGGATCGCGCTCAAAACGTTTATAGACCTCGACATCGATTCCTTCGATGTCTGCTGCCAGGGCCCTGAATTTCTTCTCCTGAGTCGGCGTTAGTGACATCGTGCTACCTCCTTGTTAACCAATGTCGGGTTCAGACGAACCACTCCTGGGCTGTCCGCCATAAGCACATGCCAAAAAAGTAGACCGAGGCGACGCCCCATCCCCATAGAGCCCAAACAGCATGCTCAGTGCTTGGGAGGATAAGAAGCGTTGCGCAGAGGCACCACAACAACGTAACGGCGATATTAAGCGGCATAAATTTGCGCACCCGGAAGGGGTGCAGGAACTTCATACGAGTCACGGTGAGAATGGCCAGGACGATGATGGCGGCAAAGGTAAGCCAAGGCGGGAAGTCGAGAATGTAGAAATAGGCCGCAGCGATATTCCAGGCGGCCGGAAAGCCAACAAAATAGTTATCTTGGCTTTTCATATTGGTGTTGCAGAAACAGAACATCGACGAAAGCAGGATAATAAACACCGCCAGCAGTGAAAAACCGGTCGGCAAATCGATAAAGTAGTAGATAAACAGGGCGGGAATAAACGCCCAGGTAAGATAATCAATGACCATATCCAGTGTTGAGCCATCGAAGTGCGGCAGGATGGTCTTCACTTCATACTTGCGCGCCAACGTGCCGTCGAAGCCATCTACCATCATCGCCGCCCCCAGCCAGAGCAGACAAGCCACCGGATTGTCGTCGATCAAAGCGAATAGCGCCATGACGCCCAGTAGTACGCCGCTAGCGGTGAGAGCATGTACGCTCCATGCTTTGCATCGCGATGCGTGAGAGTCTGCTTGCGAAGAGAGCGGTTGAGCCACATTAAACCCCGTTGAGAACGTTATGTTCTGCTGCTGTTTGGTGTATAGATAAGCGTGTCAGTCGATACACTACTACAAGAAGGCGTACCGAGAATACGCAGGCCGTTGAACTGCTCTAAGCATGGCCGTTTCTGACGCCGTCCGCCAGGCGATTGTTGGCGTCCTAATGTATGTAGAAGCCCTAAACGGGCCGCTGAAACTGCAAGCGTGCCTGCTCTACGCGTTCACGTGTTACGCAGGTCAGCGAATGGCCATTGAGCAGCCCCATCGCCTGCATCAACGCAAAGGCCGTAGTGGGGCCGATGAATTTCCAGCCGCGTTTCTTCAGCGCTTTGGAGAGCGCGATGGATTCAGGCGAGACGGTCTGGGTTTGCGGCGCTTTTAACGCATCATGCGCTGGCTCGAAGCGCCAGAAAAATGCTGCCAGCGAACCTTCCTGTTGCACGAGTTCCTGTGCTCGCTGCGCGTTATTGATCGCCGCCTCAATTTTGCCGCGATGGCGAATAATGCCCGCGTCTTGCAGTAATCGCTGCACATCACGCTCATCAAAACGCGCGACCTGATGAAAATCGAAGTGATGAAAGGCCGCGCGAAAGTTCTCACGCTTGTTGAGAATCGTCCTCCAGCTCAAGCCGGACTGAAAGCTCTCTAGGCAGAGCTTTTCAAACAGGCGCTGATCGTTATCAACCGGAAAGCCCCACTCGTTATCGTGGTAGGGCAGAAACTCCGGTGCACCGCCGCACCAGTAGCAGCGGGCGTGCCCATCGGGGGCGATAAATTCGTTCGCCATAGTGATTCCCCTGTTTTAGTTATAAAAATGTCAGGATTTATAACGATGTTAGATTTAGCCATGCGTGGCTGAGCCAGCGGCCCGCACGTAGTAGCTCATCCTCCGTCGCGCCCGCATAGCCCAACACAAGCCCTGCACGCTGTGGTTGCCCCAGATAGTACCGGGAGAGTGGGGAGAGCGTAATATGTGCCTGTTGGGCCAGTTCAACCAGGCGCGCTTCCTGATTTAAAGTATCCAACTCGGCGACCAGATGCATCCCCGCATGGCCTGAGGAGAGCTTTAAACCGGCGTCAATAGCAGGGGCCAGTGCACGGCGCAGGCAGGCCTGGCGCTGACGATAGCCCATGCGCATTCGGGCGATATGGCGTGAAAAGTCACCTTTGGCAATGAACTCAGCAAGCGCCGACTGAATGGGATAGTTGCCTTCGCGGTGCAGGCGAGCGTGAGCTAACCGGAATGTATCGGCCAACGCCTCGGGCAGCACGATATAACCCAGCCTAAGCCCCGGGTAGAGCACCTTGCTGAACGTGCCGATATAGATGACCGATGCCTGTTCCGATAAACCTTGAAGCGATGGCGTGGGCGGCGTGTCGTAGCGAAACTCGCTGTCGTAGTCATCCTCAATGATCCAAGCGCCGTGCCTAGCGGCGTGTTCGAGTAAGGCCAAGCGTCGTGGAACCGGCATGGTAACGCCGCTCGGGTATTGGTGGGAGGGCGTCACGTAGATCAGGCGCGGCGAAGGCGTATTAGCCGGACAACACAACGGGTTCAGCCCGTCTTCATCGACCGGCACAGGGACAATGTTCAGTCCCGCTGCCAAAAAGCAGGTTTGCGCGCCGCCGTAGCCGGGTTCTTCCATCCACAATGTGTCGCCGCTATCGGTCAGCAGTTGGGCCACAAGCTCGAACGCCTGCTGCGCGCCTTGCGTGATCACAATCTGCTCAGGGCGACAGCGCACTGCGCGGGAAAGCGTCAGGTACTCACCCAATGCCTCTTTCAGCGCGGGCAAGCCGCCATGCGTTTGATAGGAAAGCCATGCCGTATCGGCCTGGCGATAGTGGCGCCTTAAAAGGCGTTGCCACTGAGCGTGGGGGAACAGATCCAGCCCCGGCACGCCCGGCGCAAACGCTTGATAGTGCTGGCTTAGCGTGCCGCAGCGGTCAATCAGCGCCTGCCCACGTGTTGAGTAGCTAAACGCCGCTTCCAAAAGTGGCTTGGGATGAGTCGGAAGCGTAGGCAAGTTGGCCACATACATGCCCGCGCCCCGCCGAGAAACCACTAGCCCCTCGGCTAGCAGGCGGTCCATTGCCGCTAATACGGTATTACGGCTGATACCCAAGCCGCGCGCTAGGTGCCGTGAAGAGGGCAAATGACTCCCGGCGGCCAGTTCGCCGTGTTGAATCCAACGGCGCAACGCGCTGTAAAGCTGATGTACCAGCGTGGTGGTTTCTTGGGTGCCAATCTGTAGCGCCAAGGCATCAATAAGCCATTCACTCGACGGCGTTCGCTGCTTCACTGGTTCCCTCGCTATTTAATAAACTGGTTCTTCACCAAGAGCCACTATAACGAGAGACTTGCCTATTCCCACCTCTTTTTAAGGAGCGCTACTGTGAATAATGTTCGGGCTGCCGTACTTGATGACTTGGACGCGCTTAGCGTGCTGCTGGATGAGACTATCGCCAGTTTTATCAGCAACAAAGCGACCTAAAGGGCGCTCGCTACTTTTTAAACCAGCGCTTTGGGTTGGGCGACTCGCTCATTCTGGTCAGTGAAGACGCATCGGGGAAAATCAGCGGCTTCGTGCAACTTTTTCCCGGCTTATCGACGGTAGGCATGAATGCACGATGGACGTTGAACGATCTTTACGTGCTGCCTGAGTATCGCAGCCAAGGCGTAGGCCGGGCGCTAATGAGCGCCGCCGCCGATTTGGCCCAGGATCACGGTGTCGCAAGGCTGGTACTGATGACCCAAGTGGAGAACAAGCGCGCGCAGCACCTGTATGAAACGCTTGGCTGGCAGCGCAACACGGCATTTTATAGCTATCTGCTGGATGTGAATGAGGCGTGAGTAGAGCAGGAGAATCAAGCAGAGAATCATGTTCGCTGATGGGGCTCTTGGCCCGGCATTCGCCGGGCCAGGATAGTGCTTACGCGTCGCTAAGTTTGCGTGCGCGGTGCAGATTTTCCATGGTGTTCAGGCACGCACTAGCGGCTTCCTTACCTTTGGCCAGGAAGTGCTGGAAGTAGAAGTCGTGATGGGTGCTGTGCTCATGGAAATGGTGCGGCGTGAGCACCACCGAAATGACCGGTACTTGGGTGTCGAGCTGGACGCGCATCATGCCGTCGATGACCGCGTGGGCGACGAAGTCGTGGCGATAGATGCCGCCATCTACCACAAAGCCAGCACCGACAATCGCGCCATAGCGGCCGCTTTCGGCCAGTACCTTGGCTTGCAGCGGAATTTCATAGGCGCCTGAAACGGTAAACGTATCCACCTGGTCAGCAGATAAACCGTTGCGCTCCACTTCCTCAATAAATGCCTGGTAGGCCTGGCCGACGATATCGTTGTGCCAATGGCCCTGGATAAACGCAATGCGCTGGGACGTGGTATGTGAGGAGAGTGTTAAAGGAAAGGTCTGATTCATGGTCATTCTCTTGGATAAGTGGTACCAGAATCAGGGCATTCGGCATCCGCCATAGGCATAACGTACGCCTCCAGGGGGGCTTTCTCCGTGGAATAACGCCGTTGAATGGATGCCGTTCTCTTTCATCCGGACTATCACCGTCGGCTTCGGTTTCTCACCGAATCTGCTGACCTCTCACGGGCAGACCAGTGAGAGCGCTCGCGGGCTTAGGCCGCTTTCGTTAGGAAAGGTACCATCACCGCCGGTGGGGACTTTCACCCCGCCCTGAGAACATTGCTGCATAGCAGCCTACCTATCTTACGCCGATTGTGAATGCGCAGCTAGAGGCCAGGTAAAACCTTGTCGAGCGCGCTGCTTAATCGACCCAATCGGCATTTGCCAGCTCGGTAAGCCGTTTGGGACAGGCACTATTAGTGGAGCTTACGGCGGGCAGTGCTTCGTTATACGCCAAAAGCGACTCATCACAATAAATGGGCACGTTGGTCGCCAAACCAACGGACATACGCCGCCCGGGTGACTGGTGCGCTCCATTGTATACGTTAAGCATTGATACCTAATGAAAAGCCCCCGGTCTAGCGACACGGGGGCTTGGTCATGCATCGTGGTAGACGCTTATAGCGCTTCAACGACCTCATCAACTTGCAGTTTCAGGCTCTGCAGGCCGCCGCCTGATAAGTACCAAAGGGCCGGGGTCAGTACGACCAGGCGTGTATCTGGTGTGCCCGCGTCTGCTAGCGCTTGCGTTAACGCATCGGTATCAGCGGCGTCGTTACCAATGGCGGCGCTGCGGTCAACCACCAGCAATACGTCGGGTTGGATCTCGCCAATGGCATCCATCGTCAGCGGTGTAAAGGTGCGGCTACCGCGCGTTATGCTGGTAACGCTATCCGGCATTTCTAACGTGTTGATACCCAGTACGTCATGGACGACCGGATGGGTGTTCAACCCCAGGTTGCCGTCATTAGAGGTAACCACCAGTACGCGCAACGCTTTATCCAGCGCTTGACGGTGATTTTCAATATTGGCATGCAGCTCTTTTAGTGCTTCTTCAGCGCGCTCTTCAACACCAGCATGGCTGGCAAGCTGGCGCACGTTGTCGTCAAAGGCTACCAGGTAATCATCGCCCTGTAGGCTGGTATTGAGCACCGGGGCGATCTCTTCGAACTCCGCTTCCCACTCGCCTTGACGGCCAGTGTAAAGGATAAGGCTGGGCTCGCTTGCGGCAACGGCTTCAAGGTCAGGAGAGCGTAAGCCGCCAAGGTCGGTATACGCGTCGTCGTTATAGGTTGACAGGTAGTCGGGCAGAATCTGTTTGGGAATCCCCACGATTTGGTCACTAACACCCAGTGCATCCAGCGTATCCAGGCTGCCTAAATCAAAGGTGGCAATACGTTCCTGGGCATGAGCAACAGAGCTAACCGCTGTGACAAGCAGTGTTGTGACGAGAACCTTGGGCTTCATGGGTATTCCTTTTATGAGAAAAAGTTTTATATGAGACTATTTCTCATATTGGCAAAAAAATGAGGCGATGTCGTTAACGTGTTATGGAACAGGACGTTTCACTTTTTCGTTTTGGTGGGACTATCGAGGATTGGCGTTGTCAGAAGGGGAGCACTTATATGGGCGTTATAAAGCACTATCCCGCCTTACTGGGCGGGATAGTTAAGGTGCTGGGCAGGAGGACTATCTGCCGGAAGCATTACGAATCTTTTTATCGGTTTGATATTGGCTCAGCGCATAGACAGACCAGATCGCCGCGGGCACCCAGCCAATGATAGTAAGCTGGAGTACCAGGCAGATAAGCCCGGCAAACGGACGGCCGATGGTAAAGAACTGAAGCCACGGCAGTAGCAGGGCGAGTAGCAGACGCATGTCATTCTCTCCTTGATCTAAACAGCGAAAGGTTAAGTAACCGATGGCACATTATTGCAGATTGGCTGATGCTACGCATATCCATTACACCACCGCTGCCAACATTAACCTGCCGCTGATTGAAGCATTTTTCGTGCAAAGCCTGGAAATGCCGTTTTTCCTTGGCACACAGCGATAATAAAGCCAGGTAATCGTAGGAATAGCAGTGAGAAATTAAGCGTAATGTTTTTATCTGCTGCATTCATGCGCCAATGAAAAGCATTTTATGTTTGTAATATGATAAATCGCGCTACTAAGGCACTCTAAATGGATGGAATGAATAAATCGTTTGCCGTTATTCTATCTAACGGTTGGCAGGATAAAGAGTAATGCTGACGACGTTTACGCGGTACATCATCCTATCAATGTATACGTGCTCTTTTGTTTTCTGGCCAAGGTCGATGCGCTATGCCTGTTGTAGATATATTGATGAGAAAGGACCAGAACACAGAGGGCGAAAAGCCTGCCGATGATGCCTTTCGCCACCAGCGTCGCAATGTCTACGCTCTATACGTTATTGCTTTACTGCTGCTATTCAGCCTGTTCGGCTGGTTTTTAAAGGAGCAGCGTGAACAGGAGATAGCCTCTGCTGAGGCGCAGAGCGATGCGCGTGCCAGCCTGATTGGTGAGTGGGTAGAAAGCATCTTCTCTCAAACGTACCACGTGCTTATCAGTGTCGCCGACCTCCAGGGTATGTCGGGTATGGTTAGCCCTGCGCAGATGTCCCAAATGTTAAGTGAGCGTCACCGCTATGCCCCCCTGGTTCAACGAGTTGCACTGATGGATCGTCAGGGTGTTGTGCTTGCCAGCAGTGGAGATAACCACTATCAGGGAGCGGATTTTAGTGACCAGGATTTTTATAAAGTCTTGGGCGACCCTGACTATCCCATAGAGGACATCGTTACGCCGCTTTACTGGTCCAGTGAGGAGCAAACCTACGCTCTGATACACGCGTTACGTCTGACAGATTCATCAGGTGCCTTTGCGGGCATGGCATCAGCACGAGTGGCATCACAAGCATTTGCCGACATGGTTAACCAAATGCAGCTTCGTCAGGGTGAAAGCATTGCCCTGGTAGACGACACGCTTACATTAATCGCCCGCAATCCTGGTGACGAGCGCACGCAAACCGGGGGGCAAGTGGAGGGCGCGACCATGCAACGCGTCCTGGACAGCGGCCAGACCCCGTGGTCGGACGTGATGTGGTCCATTTTGGATCAACGTGAGCGAATTTTTTGGGTACAGCGCGTCGACAACTATCCGATATGGGTGGTCGTCGGTATGGATTTGGACGAGGTGTTAGCGGGGTGGCATCAGCGCGCCGGGATTACCATCGGTATCTTTATCGCTATTACGTTGTTGGGTGCATGGGGAGTTCGTCATTACCTTAAGCGGATAAGGTTAGCTCAGTTATTACAACATCGCCTTAAAGAGCTTGATCAGGCGCGTACCCAAGCCCAGACAGGAGAAGCTCGGCTCAGGACGCTTATTAACTCTATCCAGGACTTGATCATCGTTTTCGACCAAAACAATCAAATAACCTATACGCATGCCCTGGATGAAGGAATGTTGCTGAAAGGCAAAGATAGTCTGTTAGGTAAACATTATAACGAGGTAATGTCCGTTGGTTTATCCAAGCGCTTTGATACTGTCTTTGAACAGGTAAGGCAGCATCGCCAAGCAGTGACGCTTGAATATCAGTTGAGGGTGCCTAGGGGGGAATACTTTTTTCAGGCCGTAGTAAGCCCCTTAGTACATCCTGATGGCCGCTTTTCAGGCACGTTGCTAGTCGCGCGTGATATTACCGAAGCCAAACGGAGTGAAGCGGAGCTTAATATCCCGGCCGCCGCTTTTCAGGCGCACCTGGGCATCATCATCGCGGATGCCGAAGGGAAAATACTGAAAGCCAATCCGATGTTTACTCAGATTACCGGCTATAGCGAAGCCGAAGTGATTGGCCGTGACGCAAAGATGTTTAATTCTAACCGTCACGACTCTGGTTTCTATCGTCGTTTATGGCGCAGCGTCAAACAGCATGGCCGTTGGGAAGGCGAAGTTTGGAACCAGCGCAAGAACGGCGATATCTTTCCCGAGTGGGTCGTTATTAGCTCAATTCGCAATGCTGACCAGCAGCTAACCCATTACGTGGCCACCGTTGCCGATATTAGCGAGCGCAAAGCCGCTGAACAGGAGATCCACCAACTGGCGTTTTATGATTCAGTGACGGGGATGGCGAATCGCCGTCTCTTTATGGACCGCTTGGGCGCAGCGCTTAAAGAGGTGCATCGACATCGCTCTTATGGTGCGCTTCTGCTGATCGGTATCGATCATTTCAAACAGGTTAACGATGTGTTTGGGCACCCTATCGGTGACCGTTTGCTTCAGGGCGTTGCGCGCCTGCTTCATCAACAGCTGCGGGAAAGCGATACCTTGGCACGTTTAGGCGGTGATGAGTTCGCGATACTCATTCAGTCGCTGGATACCGATGCGGCTAAAGCGGCTCAGTTGGCTGAGCTCATCGCCCATAAGTTGATGGTTGCCATACGCCGTACCAGTTCACTCATTGAACACTCGGTCAGCGTGACGGCCAGTATCGGTATCACCCTCCTGGACTATTCGACCAACGAGCAAAATGAGTATCTTCAGCAGGCGGATATGGCGCTATTTCAAGCCAAGGCGAGAGGCCGTGACACGCTGTGCTTTTTTGACCCCGATATGCAGGCAGCGCTGTTAGCCTCAACGCATCTGGAACGTGACTTACGGCAGGCACAGGCGCTTGACCAGTGGCAGCTTTATTACCAGCCCCAGGTGGAAGTAAATGGAAAGACGACCGGGGTCGAGGCGCTTTTGCGCTGGCAGCATCCCGAGCGGGGTCTTGTATCACCCGGGGACTTTATACCGCTGTTAGAGAGTACCGGCCTGATTATTGAAGTAGGTGCATGGGTGCTGGAGAAAGCTTGCCACCAGTTGGCGAGCTGGGCACAGCATGACCGGTTCTGCCACTTGACGATGTCGGTAAATATCAGCCCTCTGCAGTTTCACGATGCTGAGTTTATACCGCGTATCACGGCTATCTTTGAACGTACCCAAGCACCGCTTGACCGCTTAAAGCTTGAAGTGACAGAGTCGCTGTTTGTGGATGTCCGCGACAGCGCCCGTGATAAAATGTTGTTCCTAAAAGCGCTGGGCGTTCGCCTCTCACTGGATGATTTTGGGACCGGTTATTCATCCCTTGCCTACCTGGCTCAGCTACCCTTGGACCAACTGAAAATAGACCAGAGTTTTGTGCGCCAGGTGCTGACCAGTAGCGCGAATGCGGCGATTGTCGAGAGTACCATTGCGCTGGCAAAAAGCCTGAGCCTGGAGGTGATCGCTGAGGGAGTCGAAACGCAGGCGCAGCAGGCGTGGTTATTCGCTCATGGTTGCCACGCCTATCAAGGTTATCTGTTTGGGCGCCCGGTCACCATCGACGCGTTGGAAGCGGAGCTTGATGTTTCTTGATATCAGCCGTTTTGATGAAATGGCGCGGGGGAGAGCATTGACGCAAGTGCCGTGATATCTGGCACCGTACTCGCCAGCGCTTCAGGGATAATGATTTCCAGCCGCGAGTCCTGCCGCCAGGCGCTACTTTCTACATTTAGCGCACCATCAGCGCGGTTAAGCTGCTGCCAGCCGCTGGTCGTATGAAACACGCCTTTAATACGGGCATCACGGGGTAATTCACCTAAACATTGTGCCAGGCTGTCCAGGTCAAAGTGCTCGTCAGGGTGCCAGCGCAATCCCAAGCTTACATAGCCCAGCGCCACACCGGTTTCCTGCTGTGGTGCGCCTTTGGCTGGCGGAAAGTCAAAAAATCCGCCCTCCAAACCAGGGGGCGCGGTTAATGTGCGGTGCGCTTCCGGAACGGCCAGGTCGTGGGCAGGGCTTTGGCCACTGTGCGTTAATCGTTCAAGTGGCAGTTCGCCATTGGTAACCGGCTCGACCCATTTACGCGGCGGCCATAAGGCATTGGCAAACTGCTGCGCTGCCTGCTGCTGTTGATCGGTGGCCTGGTCCCATAAGGTGATGGCTACCGCATCGGCAATCGCCAACTGGTCCTGAAACGTTTCATGATTGAGCGCACGCGGGTCATCCAGACGGCGTGGGTCCAGCGTGGCAATAATATCGCGCACATCAACGACAGCGTTAAAGGCCTCGCCGCGCAGCAGGTCCAGCAAACCGGCGGGGTGACCAAGTCCAGAGGGCTCGATAATCACGCGGTCTGGCTTACTGCGTGCCAGCAGGTTAACAAGTGCTGCCTGCATCACAAAGGCGAGCTGGCAGCACAAACAGCCGCCAGGCAAACCTTTAATAACGATATCGTCGCGTTGCTCAAACATCGCCTGGTCGATACCAATTTGACCGAACTCATTCACTAAAATGGCCCACGTTTCATGCGCAGGCTTTTGTTCAATCAGACGGTGAATGAGGGTGGTTTTACCACTTCCCAAAAAGCCGGTGATGATATGAACCGGCACTTTTGCCAACGCTGCCACGAGTTAACCCCCTGTCATATTCATAAAGCGAACAACCTGAATATCGCCGTCGGTGGTGAAATGGTGTCGCTCGGGTTTGAGCGGTAGCGCATTCACAATCGCCTCTTTAAGGCGCGGCATATCACCGGGATAGCGGCGCAGCACGGCGCGCAAGTCGACCGAGTGTTCGTTACCCAAGCAGAGCAATAAACGGCCTTCTACCGTGACCCGCACGCGATTACAGGTGTCGCAGAAGTTGTGGCTGTGTGGCGATATAAAGCCAACTCGGCTGTCACTGTCGGCCATTTTAAAGTAGCGCGACGGGCCTGGCGTGGTTTCGGTGGTCGGGGTTAGCGTATAGCGCTTTTCAATCAGGGCCTGTACATCATCACTTGAGTAGAAGGTTTCTGCGCGTGAGTGGTCGGACACATCGCCCAGCGGCATCTCTTCAATAAAGCTGATATCCAGCCCTTCGTCACGCGCAAAGTCGACAAGGTCCAGCACCTCATCATCATTACGGCCTTTTAAAATAACCGCATTTAACTTGATGCGGGTAAATCCGGCCTCTTTTGCCGCATGGATGCCGTCAATAACGCGTGTTAAATCGCCGGTGCGGGTGAGCTTTTTAAAGCGCTCCGGGTCCAGTGAATCCAGGCTGATATTGAGACGGCGCAGGCCACCTGCGTAAAGCCTTAGGGCATGTTTACGCAGGCTGGCGCCATTGGTGGTCATGGTGAAATCGCTAAGCCCGGGCAACTGACCAATGTCATCGACCAGCTGTTCTATGTCCCGGCGCACCAGGGGCTCACCACCGGTCAGGCGAATTTTTTCAACACCCAGTTCGGTAAAGGCTTGGGCGACCATGCTGATCTCTTCAAGGGTAAGCACTTGGGCACGCGGAAGAAACGTCATTTCCTCGCTCATGCAGTACACACAGCGGAAGTCGCAGCGGTCGGTCACCGAGATGCGGACATAGCTAACTCGGCGACCAAAGTCATCTATTAGTTGCTTAGTCATGGCCATCTCACAAGTGGTTGAATGCAGACTACCTCGCCAGCTTGTGCACCGTTCTGGTCTTCGGGTAGCTCGATCAGGCAGTTAGCCGCGACCATCGAACTTAACATACCGGACCCTTGCGCGCCTGTCGTGCGTACGTGGAGCACACCTTGCGTATCGCTATGGTAAATGCCGCGCAAAAAATCAGTACGCTGGTAGCGGCTGTTAAGCACTTCATCTGCGACAGCGTAAAGCCTAGGGGGCGGAGTCATGGCGAATGCCTGCAAGTGATGGAGCAACGGCACGACAAACTGTGAAAAGGTTACCATGACAGCGACAGGGTTGCCGGGCAAGCCCACAAAGGGCGTACGCGACTCTCCCAGCCAGCCGCAGGCCAGTGGCCGCCCTGGGCGTAATGCAACACGCCAGAACGTTAGTTGGCCCAGTTGTTCAAGGGCAGGCCGTGTAAAGTCAGCTTGCCCCGCCGATACTCCGCCGCTGGTGAGCACCAGATCGCTCACTTGGGCGGCGTGGGATAACGCCTTACATATCGCCTGCTGATCATCGGGAAGAATACCCAGATCAATCACCTCTGCACCCTGTTCGGTTAATAAACCCATCAAGGTAAACCGGTTGGCATCATAAATGCGGGCATTCTCCAGCGGCTCGCCAAGTGCTGTCACTTCATCGCCGGTGGAAAACAGCGCCACCGTCGGTGGCCGGACCACGCAAACCTGTGCCACGCCGAGCGATGCAAGTAGCCCCATACTAGCGGCATCCAAACGCGTTCCTTTTGGAAGCGCCAGGCTGCCCTTGAGAATATCTTCCCCGGCCAAGCGTACGTTCTGGCCACGCTTAACGCGCTCAGGGTTTGCGATGTGAAGGTGCTCGCCGTGCGTTGTTAACTGCTCCTGCATAATGACCGTATCGGCGCCCTCTGGTAGCGGGGCACCCGTGGTAATCCGCACGCAAGCACCTGGCGGCACGGAGCCCTGAAAACCATGCCCTGCCAAAGAGTGACCGATAAGCAGCCATTGGGATGGCTGTGTGTCTGGCCAGGCAAGGGCAATACCATCCATCGCGGCGTTGGTACCGGGCGGTACGTTGATCGGCGCCATAATATCGTGCGCCAAGCGGCGGCCATGGGCACGGTGCAGGTCAATGACTTCATGGGCAAGCGGTCTTTCGATAAGCGTTGTCAGCGCCTGGCGGGCTTCTTCCACGCTCAGCATCTGGTCGCCAAGTTCAAAGCAGGAGAGCGTCATGGTACGTTCCTGGCGGATAGGCATTGCGCTTCCAAGCGGCTTTTCTCTTCGGCGGTATTGAGATTGGCGAAGGCGTCGAGACAGTCGGACATATCCACACGGCGCATATTATGACGTGCGTACCAGCGCTGAATTTTACGCTCGCCGCTTTTCAGGGCCGCCTGAAGATCATCTGCCAGTGCGGTGCGTATCAAGGCCACTGTAGGATGCAGATACTGACCATCAAACGCCACGGCGATATCGGCGCTTTGTATGCCTGCCAGCATGCGTGCGACCAGGTTGTCCGGGAGAAGCGGCGTATCGCAAGGAACTATCAATAGCCACGGCGTGTTTGCTGCGCGCAGCCCGCTATAAATGCCCATTAAAGGGCCTTGGAAGCCTGATTCCGTATCACTGATCACACGCCCAAACAGGCGGTAGGTGTCAAGATTACGGTTAGCGCTAATCAGCAGTTCAGCAACCTGCCCTTCAAGCCTGGCCGCTGTGTGGGCAAACAGAGGTCGCCCAGCAAAGGGCTCCAGCCCCTTATCGCGCCCGCCCATGCGGCGGCCTTCGCCACCAGCGAGCACCATGCCGGTTAATGCGTGGGTCGTGATCATCGGCATGTCTCCTCTGGCCGATCAGCCTTGCCATTTCCAAGTGTAGATCCCTTGTCGCTATGATGGCGGCCAAGGGCCTTGCTTGTCTATGCGCTTGTTTATGCGTTAGATGCTTGATGGTAAGCACTATGACCCATATCAAACAGTGGGTTCGCTTGGCTACGTTATCGGGTGGAACAGCGCCGATAAGCGGTGTCTTTTGGTATGCTGCACAACAGTCACTTTTTATGAGGGAAACGCTAATGTCAGATTTTAACGAGTTTGATCAGGCTACTCGCACTGAGCTTGAGGCCGCTGCCTTTCGGCGTTTGCTGAGCCACCTGGATGATAACAAGGACGTACAGAATATCGACCTGATGATCCTGGCGGACTTTTGCCGTAACTGCCTTTCCAAATGGCTGGTGAGCGCAGCCGAAGAGCGAGGCGAGCGGCTTGATTACGAAGCCGCGCGCGAGTACGTCTACAAAATGCCCTACAGCGAGTGGAAAACGCACTATCAGGGCACTGCAACGCCTGAACAGTTGGCGGCGTTGGACGCTCGTCAAGCCAAGAAAAGCGGTCAGGAGTAGCGTTATGGAGCCGATGGTTGCCCTCAACATAGCCATACTGACGATTTCAGATACGCGCACCGAAGAGAATGATCGCTCTGGTCAGCAGTTGGTCGAGAGTTTGACCACCGCCGGCCATCGGCTCGCCGAGAAGCGTATCGTGGCTGACGATATCTACCAGATTCGCGCTATCGTGGCCCAGTGGATTGCCGACGCCGGGGTGCAGGTGGTTATTACTACCGGCGGCACCGGCTTTACCGGCCGTGATTCCACACCGGAAGCCATTTCGGTACTGCTGGATAAGCATATCGAAGGATTTGGAGAGCGGTTTCGTCAACTAAGTGGCGAGGAGATTGGCAGTTCCACCATTCAAAGCCGCTGCTTAGGTGGCCTGGCGAATGCCACGGTCATCTTCTGTCTGCCCGGCTCAACCGGCGCCTGCCATACGGGGTGGGAAGGCATTTTGAAAGAGCAGCTCGATAGCCGCCACAAACCGTGCAATTTTGCCAACCTGGTGATCCCCGAGCGAGGCCAGCATGGCTGATTTGCAGCCGACTGATTTACAAACAGCTGATTTGCAAACAGTAAGTGCCGCGCTTGAAGCGCTGCTGGCTGGCGTGAGTCCCGTCAGTGCGGAAGAAACCGCCTTGGGCGCCGCTGGCGGGCGGGTGCTGGCTGACGACGTGATGGCAGCGCTTAACGTCCCGCCCTTTGATAACAGTGCGATGGATGGCTATGCGTTGCGCGCAAGCGATGCGGGTCGGTGGCTGCCCATCAGCCAGCGCATTGCGGCGGGAACACAGGTAGCGCCGCTGGCACCCGGTAGCTGTGCACGCATCTTTACCGGTGGCGAATTGCCAGCAGGCGCGGACTGCGTCGTCATGCAGGAGCGCGTTAGCGTTGAGGCAGGCAAGGCCTTGATACCGGACAATATTCCGCCTGACGACAATGTGCGCCGCCAAGGGCGGGATGTGCGTTTGGGAGACTGTTTGCTCAACAAAGGACTGCGTCTGGAAGCGGCCGCGTTGGGGCATTTAGCGGGGCAGGGCATCACCCAGGTGAGCGTACGTCGCCGCCCTAAAGTTGCCCTGCTCTCGACCGGCGATGAGATCGTCGACCCCGGGACACCGCTGGCGCCGGGGCAGATTTATAACTCCAACCGGCCCATGTTAAAGCGCCTGCTTGAGCGCTTTGGCGCTGACGTGGTGCAGGTCGTTAGTGTGCCGGATGACTACGCTCAAACGGTGGCGCTATTAACCCAAGCCGCCGCTGACGCCGATGTCGTGGTAAGCACTGGCGGTGTCAGTGTGGGGGAAGAAGACCACGTTAAGGCCGCGCTTGATGCCTTGGGCGAGCTGGATTTATGGCGCTTGGCCATACGCCCAGGCAAGCCCTTGGCGCTAGGCCGCTTGCCTCGCGCTGATGGCAGTGAGGCAAGGTTTGTGGGTTTGCCGGGCAATCCAGTTTCGGGATTTGTGGGGGCCTGGCTATTTTTGCGCCCGCTCATGGGGGCGTTGTTGGCTTGCCCAGCACTGAAGGCATTGCCAACGTTAACCGCAACGGCGAATTTTGAGACTTCGACCGGGCCGCGCCAGCACTATATGCGCGTAACGCTTAATTTTTCACCTTCCGGTATAACGGCCCAGGCCTTTGCTGACCAGAACTCCGGCGTATTGTCGTCGTGTATTGAGGCCGATGCCTTGGCGGTTATTCCTCCCCATCATCAGGTAACGCCAGGCGATACCGTTAGCTGCTTATGGTTGGCGGAGTAAGCAGGCGTGTTCTCCTGACCGTTAAACAATGGCGTGGGGCACAAAGCAGGATGAATCCTTGGTAATTCGCCCTACGTCTTCCCGCACGCCGATCCCGCAAGCACGATCACCCACCACCCAACTGCCGATTAACGCGTGATGTTCGCCAAAGCGCGGCATGGGGTGGTAGGCCTGGCGAATCCAAGGGCTGTCCGTATAGGGGCCATCCACTGCCTCACGCTGACCCTCTGGCGTTAACAGTTCAATATTGCTGCCTTCGCGTGAAAAGAACGGCTTGCGTACCCAGCCGGGCGGCAGCGGTGAAGGCGAGCGCTCTTCAAAATAGGCAGGTAGCAAATTAGGGTGGCCCTTAAAGTGCTCCCACAGCAGGGGCAGAATGCCCTTGTTAGACAGAATCGCCTTCCACGGTGGTTCAAACCAGTGGGTGTGCAGTTGGGGAATCTTTTCGCCAAACGCATCGTCGGCCAACTCTTCCCAAGGGTAGAGTTTAAACAGTGCCTGAATGGGCTGATTATCCAGGTCAACAAAGTAGTCGCCGTCGCGCTGGTAGCCAATATCTTCGGTATAAATAAAGGGCGCTTTTAAACCGGCCTGAACGGCTACATCCTGCAGGTAGTGTACGGTCGCACGCTCTTCGTCATTATCCTTGATACATGAAAAGTACATCTCGGCGCTGTCTAACCGGTTGCCAATATGCGCCATCGCGTTGATCAGGCGCTCCTGAATGGAGTTATATTGATCGGCGTGGCGCGGAATTATGCCTTGTTGAATTGCCTGCTCAAGCCATACCCACTGGAAAAAGCCCGCTTCATACAGTGAGGTGGGCGTATCGTAGTTAAGCTCAAGCAGCTTGGCGTGGCCCTGGCCTGAATAGGCAAAATCCATCCGCCCATAAAGGTGTGGCTGGCCAGACACCCAGGAGTCGTGAATGGTGTCCCACATGAACTCCGGCAGCGCCAGGCGTTGCATCAGCGCATTGGAGTGACAGACACGGTCAACAAGCTCCATGCACATTTCATGCAGCTCTTCGGTAGGCGCCTCAATATCCCGCTCTATTTGATCCAGCGAGAACTGGTAGTAGGCGCTCTCTTTCCAGTAGGGTTCGCCGCCGATGGTATGAAAATGAAACCCCAGCTCGTGGGCCAGGGCTTTCCAGTTGGCGCGTTCTGCAACATCAACTCTAAGCATGGAGGTTTCCGAGGTACATCACGAGCCCCAGCCGCCGCGAGCGGATGAGCGAGAACCGAAGCCGCGACGCTGCGTGGCCTGGCGGTTCTGGGTCGCCGTGGTACGCAGGGCCTGGTGGCGCTGATTGACACGCTGGCTGGCCTGGTTAGTGGCGGTATTCCAGTTGCCCTGGTTCTGACGATTGCGGTAAACCGGTTCTTGGTACACTCCCCGGTTGGTCGCACCGTGGCTGGTGCGCGACATCATGTTACCCACCATGTAACCCATCATGGCGGGCATAAACCAGCCACCGCCGCTGCTGCCGGTGGCCGCCTGCGACTGCTGTTCGGTAGGAGCTGTGCAGGCTCCTTCACCGTGTTCAGCCTCACACTCTTCAAGCGTATTGAAGCGGGGGACTTCTTTAATGGACGCCTCGTAGGCATCTTCACAGGCGCTGCGGGTATATACATCGGCGGCCACGCACTCATCAACACTCTGGTAGCTGCGTGGGCTGTCAAAGCTTACATCGGTCGTTTGCTCTGGCTGGCCACACGCCGTTAGCCCGAATGCGCTGGCGCCCATCATCGCAAGCGAGAGGCGGGCGCTGCGTTTGCGTCGCGGCAGGTGTGGGGTCTGATCGTTATGTGCCATCGTTAAACTCCTTACCACGTCATCGAGGCGGCATTAATCAGGCCAACCGCAATGGAGACACTACCCGCCAGAATACCGTAAGCCATATGACCTTCAGTGATATGCAGTGACAGGCTTTCTCCCTGATTCTTCAGCACCATCTTCAGACCAAAGAAAGCCGCCAGTTGAACACCAAACGCGATGATGCCCCACAAGATGAAATCGATGAAACTGATGGAGTTGGCCATAGCGCTGTAGAGCGGCAGTGTAAAACCGACGATAGAACCCGCATAGGCCGTGGCCGCCGCAGCATTACCTTCGCGAATTAACGTCCACTCGTGGTGGGGCGTGATACGGCTATAACAGTACATAAACGCAACGAGAAGCACGAGTGCGCCGATCAGATAGCCCAAAAAGTGGGGTAAGCCTTGTAAATACTGCATGTATAAAATCTTCCTTGGTTGAGAGTCAACGTTGTGGTGATGGCGTGTGTTGGGGCTTGCCGCGTTTAAATAGCATCAATATCGACCGATGTAACATCAACACCGAGATTTTGTACCAGCATAAACCCACCCTCACCGTCATCTTCCGCATTCAGCAATACGTACTCCATGCGTTCGGAGTCTTCGATAGGGCGCTCGTACAGCATGGCATGGTGGGTAACGCTACGCGTCATGACGCTTTCGGTGGTCATTACCTGCTCTTCAAGCACGACGGGCGGCGACCAAAGGCTCGCTTCATCGCCCCACACACGCTGAAACTGGCCGGTGCGCTCGGAAGCATCGGTCGCCTCGACAGCAATCGTTTGTGCACCCAGCTGGCCTGCCTTTTTATCGCTTGCGTTGATCAGCGCATCGAACTCGATATCCGACAAATGCGTCACACGATAAAAATCAAACAGCTTGTACTCAATCACGCGCTGGTTTTCGACGTTGGCTTGCAGCCACGTATCGTTATCCAGATAAAAGCGTACCAAGTGGGCGCCCTGGCCAAGGTCGATATGCCCGACAGCCGCAACATGATGATAGGGCGCGCTGTCCCACCCAAAGAGTGCATCGGAATAGGCGCTTAACTCAGCCAACTGAATGTTGACGCGCCCATCCAGACGCAGCCCCGCAAAATCTTCTTGTGACATCCCGGTCGGCAGGCCAGCAGTGAAGGTGGAGGCGTTTTCTGCCGCAGGGTTCGCCGCCTCATTGGAAGTGCCGAACAGGGCCTTAAGTGTCTTGAACATTCGAGAAGCCTCCAAAGGGCAAGCCGATAGCGCGAATCGTTGGTGCAGAATCAATATGGCTCAGTGACGTGCAGGCCCGCCGGTGGGCGGGCGCTGTGCCACGTTTACGCTTGTGGAGTATTTTTCTTGGCTTTCAGACGTGCCAGCACGTCTTCGGCTTTGCGCTCATTGGCGCCAATGCCCGCCGCTTTCAGGCGTGCATCCAGCGATGAACCGCTCTCTTCGGCAGCCATTTGGTCGGCCGCCTGCATCTGGGCTGAGTTAAGCTGCTGGCGCTCACGGATCCGGTCAAGAGACTCCATCGCACTGCCCATGGCGCTATTTTGCCCGGAGTGGCGCGCCGCTACGGCAGACTGAGCCTTCTGTGCAGACTCTGTCGCTTTTACCACGCTCACCTGCTGTTTTAGCTGGCGCAGCTGGTTATCCGTATTGCGAATGGCTCCGCGCAGGCTTTCAATGCTGGCGTCGTACTCGCTGACGATGCTGCGCTCGGCGTCCAGCTCATCCTGCATGCTGACCATGCGCTCGGCAACTTCGACCGCTAACGCTTCTTCGCCTTTATCCAGCGCGGCTTCAGCGCTCTGCTCAAGCTCGGCAATTTTGCTTTCCAGGGTATCTGCCTTGTTACTGTTCAACTGGCGTTGACCCATTAAGCGCGCAAGTTCGGTTTTGGACTGTTTCAGGTGATTTTCAGAATCTCGGATTTCCTGGTCCAAAATACGCAGCGCTTGAGAGTCAACGACGGCCTGGCCGGTCTCATTCGCTTTACCACGTAACGCCGTCATGATTTTGCTTAACATAAAGTTGCTCCTAAACGCGTATTAAGAAAAGTGATCGTGAATTAAGTCGGCGACTTCCATGGCAGCGCTGGCCGTGGCATGTAATTCAGCACAAATAGACACCAGCTTTGAATCGCCAAACAGCTGCCCGTAAGCCACGTAAAAATCTCGATTATCAATGGATACGATACCGATAGAGGCAAGCGGAAGCGCAAGGCCCTGGCGCAGTAACACGTCGTTAAGCTCAGCCGGATTCGATACGCTGTCCAGCGGGGCAATGGCGGTCATGGCAATCCACTCATTGTCGCTGCGCGAAAGCGTTAAGGTTAAATTGCCGTAATCGTGAAGCTCCCAAATCAACGTTTGGTTGGCTTCATCTAAACTAACATTGGCCGCTGGCCACTCCAGTTCAACGGCTTCTTCCTGTGCGGAGGCATCGTTAATAACGCGATAGAGTTCGGCTGCCGAGAAAGCACCCGTTTCATTGTGAGTAATCAAAGCAGCAAGCTCCTTATGCAAAATGAAGGTTATGTTGGCACTGACAATTCATCATCTTCTAATAACGCACTATCGCGTTTGAGTAAAAGGCTACGCTAACACGCTGCGCGCCTGGATGTTTCACTATCAGCAGCGCTTCTTGAGCGAGCCCATTTAAGACCCACAGGCAGGAGAGGAGTTCTCCGTTAAGCGTACGATAAAAGGAGTCGATAACATGGATAAAGATAGTCAACCGCCCAGTTACGCTTCAGCAGCAGGCTGAGGTGCTACTGCTTACGTTATCTCCGTGAGCTTGTTTTAATGTAGGAGTGTTGGAAAGCTGATCGAATGTATATCAAGACGTATGATATATATTTCGCTAGTGGTGGAAGAGTTAAGCGTCACGTTCCGGCCCTGAAGACAGTAAGGCGGTCGGTCGCTCTTATAAATAAAAGGGGTGGGAAACAGATGGCTGAGAGCAAACGTTCCAACGCTCAACGGCTTAGGGACTCGTTGGAAGATGACATTATTAATGGGCGGCGGGTGCCAGGTGAACGGCTCGACCCGGACGAGCTAGGGCGAACGTTTAATGTTTCTCGCACGCCCGTGCGTGAAGCCTTCCAGCAACTGGTGGCTAGCGGTTTGGTCACCGTATCACCGAAAAAAGGCACCTTTGTGGCCAAGGTCGGCATCGACCAATTAATCGAGATGTTTGAAGTCATGGCCGAGCTTGAGGGCATGTGCGGGCGCTTGGCGGCCCGACGCATTAGTGACCCAGAGCTGGCAGAGCTTCAGGCAGCCCATCAGCGCTGTGAAGCAGCGGCACACGCGGGTGATACCGACGAGTACTACTACGAAAACGAAGCGTTTCATGACTGCATTTATGCGGCGAGCCACAATACGTTTCTAGCCAGCGAAGCTCGTCAGCTAAAACAGCGCTTAAAGCCCTATCGTCGCCTGCAATTACAGGTTCGCCAGCGCATGAATAACTCCTTGAGCGAGCACCAGACCATTGTCGATGCCATTACCCAAGGCGATGCTGCACTGGCTGAGCAGGCGCTATGTGACCACGTGCTGATCCAGGGGGAGCGATTCAGCGACTTTGTGGCCAGCGTGCGCCGTATGGAAGCGCCGATCAGTCAGCCAGGTTAGGTAATGTCCGTATTGGTGGGGTAATGGTCCTTGCCGACACGTCGCGCGCGGCGGAAACTCTCCCTATTAACGATCTGGAGAGAGAACGTGACGCGCCATATTGCCTTATTGGCTTACCCCGATTGCCAATTGCTGGATGTCAGCGGCCCTTGGCAGGTGTTTGCCAGCGCCAACGCACTAAGCCCGGAGCCCTTGTACCGC
This sequence comes from Halomonas sp. AOP43-D1-4, assembly GCF_052446175.1. Lineage (NCBI taxonomy): Bacteria > Pseudomonadati > Pseudomonadota > Gammaproteobacteria > Oceanospirillales > Halomonadaceae > Halomonas > Halomonas sp. AOP43-D1-4. The sequence goes on along the minus strand of NZ_JBQSVY010000002.1, from coordinate 158,349 downwards.
TTAACCCTGGTCGCCGATGCATCTGGGCCGGTGATGACTAACGGCGGCCTGGCGGTGTACGCCAGCCACACCTATGCCGAACTTCCCCAGCTACTGCCTTTGGATACGTTACTTATTGCAGGTGGCAGCGGTGTAATGGCGTTACGCCAAGACCCGCACGTGCTGGCTCTTTTACGTGAGCTGGCGCCTCACGTGCGCCGGTTAGGCTCTATCTGCTCAGGGGCTTTCTTGCTTGCTGCCGCCGGGCTTTTAGATGGCCAGCGCGTCACTACCCATTGGCGCCACGCCGACCAGCTTGCCGAGGAGTACCCCGCGCTTAATGTTGAGCCCGATGCGCTGTATATCCAAAGCGGTGATCGCTACACCAGCGCCGGGATAACGGCCGGTATCGATCTGGCACTTTCGCTGGTAGAAGCCGACCACGGCGCTGCCCTTGCCGGGCAAGTAGCACGAGAACTGGTGATGTTTCTGCATCGCCCCGGCGGGCAGTCGCAGTTCAGCGAACTTCTACGCTGCCAGCAAGATGCTGGCCCGTTGCGTCGCTTGCTGGATCATCTGCATGCCAACCCTGGCGGGGCACATTCGCTGGAAAGTATGGCATCCTTAATGGCCGTATCACCACGTCATCTTACCCGGCTATTCAAGCGCCACTTGGCCACGACGCCGGTTACTTATTTGACCCAGCTACGCTTGGAGCAGGCGCGTTTGGCGCTGCTGGATGGGCATCAAACGGTATCGCTTGAGCGGTTAGCCGAGCGCTGGCGCTTGGGCGGCGCCGAGCAGTTGCGTCGCCAGTTTCAACGTTACTACGGTGTTTCCCCTTCTGTATATCGTCAGCGCTTCGGCGCGGCGGCTAAGTCTGCCCTTACGTCTACCCTCACGCCTACTCTTGTGCCTACGCCTTTGGAGCCATCGCCATGCCATTAACCGTTACGCTGTTATCGCTGTGCCAAGCGCTGTTGGTCAGTGGCAATATCCTGCTGATTGCCGTATCGCCTCTCATTGGCGCCTCGCTGGCACCGACGGCTAACTGGGCCACTGTACCGGTGGCCAGCCAGTGGCTGGGGCTAATGTGCGCCACTATTCCCGCCTCTTTAATCATGAGGCGGCTGGGGCGTAAACGCGGGTTTGTGCTGGGTAATCTTATTGGCTTGATAGGTACGGCCGTGGCCATTTTGGCGCTACGTCAGCAAAGCTTTGGTCTGTTCCTGCTGGCGACCTGGCTAATTGGTATCGGCATTGGCTTTGGGCAGCTCTACCGCTTTGCAGCCCTTGAAGCATCTCCCACGGCACTGCGCGATAAAGCGCTTGGTTTAGTGATGGGCGGTGGAGTGGTAGCGGCATTTGCAGGCCCTTGGCTTGCCCGCTTTAGCCGTGAGCTGAGCGAGACGCCGTTTTTAGGTAGCTTCGTTGGGCTGGGCGTGCTCTACGTATTGGCACTGGGCATATTGCTTTGCACGCGGTTGCCGGTCGCTTTTGTGCAGGCAGTAGAGGGGGAGAAAAAGCCCTTGCCCGCTATCCTGTGCCAGCCCGGTTTTCTACTGGCCGTTAGCGCGGCGGCCATTGGCTACGGCGTGATGAATCTGGCCATGACCGCCACACCGCTGGCGATGGAAGGGGGCGGGCACAACTTTAACCATGTCGCCACCACTATTCAGTGGCATGTGGTTGCCATGTTCTTGCCCTCATTTTTTACCGGCCATTTGACGGCGCGCTTTGGTGCCCCACGCATGATTAGCGCTGGCTGCTTGCTGCTGGTGGCAAGCGCAATTGCTGCACAGTTTGATGCCGGGCTAGCGGGCTTTAATGTTGCGTTGATCCTGCTAGGGCTTGGTTGGAATTTCACCTTCCTGCCCGCTACCGGGTTATTGACGCAAAGCTATCAACCGGCAGACAAGGCGCGCACTCAAGCGGCCAACGAGTTTCTGGTATTCGGTACGGCGGCCTTGACAGCGCTACTGGCGGGGCCGTTGGTCAACACCCTGGGCTGGGCGATGCTCAATGCGCTGCTGATTCCTGTCTCGTTACTGCCTATGGTGCTGCTGGCATGGCAGCGGCGGCCAAACGCGCCTCTGCTTTCTTAAGATGTTATAACATAGTCATGTTCTTTTATTTGTTACGTCAGGTGGTTAAATGATTGTTAAACGGGAACGCGGCAAGCTGGAGCGCCAGCTTGTTGCTTCGCTGACTGAAGTCTGCGAGCAGGCCAAGACTGAGGTGGTTGGGTTCGTCTGGTTAACTCACTGCGTGGACTACCAACACTTCCCCGAAAGCCTGGTGGTTATCTGGGTATTTGATACCGATGCCCATTTAGCTTCAGCGCTAAAGGGCGAAGCCAAACAGCGCCTGCATGATTTCACGGCCAGTGCTTTGGCTGAGGCGGGGGTGGCGCTGGATAGCATCACACCGCACATTGACTTCGATAGTGAACAGGCGTGCCAGCGCACCCATGGCGGTAACTGGCAGCGCCGTCTGCGCGCGCGAAGTGTGAGGCACTGATGGCCAAGAAAATCGATAGCCCCTGTATATCCGCCTGTCAGTTGAAGGGCGGCATGTGCACCGGCTGCGGGCGAAGCATAGAAGAAATTCGCCACTGGAAATCCATGAAGCGGCCCGAAAAAATCGCCACCATCAAGAGGGCCGAACAGCGTTACAAGAAGCTCAACAAGTAACGGGCGTTAGGAAAATATCGTTCGGGCGGCGTTTGGTTAAAAATCACCCGGGGCGCATTGCAGGCAGGTAAGGCCCAGGGCGCGCCACTGGGCGACGACTGCATCGCGGTCGTCCAGCACCAGCCAGGGCTCGAAACCGTCTTCACGCATGGTGCTGAGCAGGGCTTCCTTGACCGCTTCGTCATCCACGTGGTCATGGCCATCCGGGCGCAGATACATGGCGTCAAACGGTATGGCGTTGCGGGTCAGCCATTCGTGGGTATGCTCTCGGTGAGTGTCCGGGCGGCCGCTGCAAATGATGATCTGCTGGCCTTGGGCTTTTAATAATTTCACCAGCCGGGCGACCGGTTCGATCACTGGCGCTTCGGCCATAAATGCAAAGAAGGGGTCCCACTGCTTGGCGGGGCCTAACACCCATTCGTGTACTTTCGTGGGGTGAAATTCAGCTAACGTACCGTCAACATCGACAATCACTGCTTGGGTCATGCAAGGCTCCGGTTATTTAAGATGTGAGTATTCAAGGCGTAAGTATTCAAGAACAGGGTCTTTTGTGTGGTGAGGCGCGCACCGAGTAACGTGCGCCAAGCGCTAAGAGCCGGTTCGGATAAAGGAGTAAACAGTGGCACCACACGTTCGGCGTTTACCTGATCGGCAAGCGCAACCAGGTGTGAGGCGCGCAGATGCACATTCCAGCGCTGCCAGAGGATGTCGCCAGCGGCCAGCTCAGCGCAGCGCGAAGGCGTCAGGTAACCGGTGTGCATCAGTTGAAAGCCTGGCCACATGGCCGCCGTATCATCGCGGTCACTGATCAGCTTGAGGCTTGGCTGGGAGGCGTCGGGGCGCGCCAGAAGCGCTTCTATTCTTTTATCCGCATGGGAGCGGCGAAGCGTTGCGGGGAGCGCCAGCAGGGTTTGCAGATTGGCGCGAATAATCGGATCAATAGCAAGCGAAAGCCCGCGAGCATCCGCCTCTTCGGCTAGCCAGAGTGCCATCTCAAGCGCTCGGCCTGATTCAGGCACCGGGAAAACCAGCGGGCGGCACAAGTGTTCGCTGATGGCGTCCACACATGCCTGCTGGGGTTGATCGTAGGTGCCATAAGAAGCGTCCAGTAGCGCAATACGCGCCGGGGGCGGCGTATCAAACGGAAACAGCCGGGATTCAAAGCAGGCGTCGCCGCTGTAGAAAATGCCGCCCTCGACATCTAGGTGAATCCAAACCCCGCCCAATGAATGGCCCGCCTGCCCGGTGGTCACCGTAATACCGGCAATTTGGCAGGTGCCCCGCTCGGGCAGTGACTGCCAGGCGCGCCCATCGGGAAGCGCCTGAGCCACCAGCGGCGTGCAGTAAAGCGGTAGCGTAGCGGGTAGCTCGCTGACGCCGCCAATATGATCGATATGGTCGTGACTGATAATCACCGCATCGACATCAAGCCCGCGCGCCCAGGTAATTGGCTCGCCTGGGTGCAGCGCGCCGCCGGCATCCAACAGAAGCCGCTTGCCGTTGGCTTCCACCACAATAGCTGCGGGGCCTTTATCGCCCAGGCCGCTTAATATGTTGATGCTGGCGTTCATTGGTCGGGCTCCAGACACCAGCCTTCCAGGAGCGTTAGCGCCACCTGCTGGCCCTCTTTCAGCGCGTGAGGATGATAGGCGAGCAGCGTTGCGCCATCCCTCATGCGCAGGTGAATCTCATAGCGTTCGCCACGAAAGGTCTGGCGCTCAACGCGGGCGGTTAAATCCTGCTGGCTGGGCGCCTCGGGGTGCACCTGAATATGTTCCGGGCGCACCAGCACTGCCTGATGACGCTGAGATGCGGGAGACGCCAGCCCCTGCATCAGATCATGGCCGCCAAGGCTCCTGCCTGGTGCGCCGGTGCTTATCATCAACTGGCTGCCCTGGCCGATAAAGCTTGCCACCCAGGACGTGCGCGGCTCGCGGTAGAGCGTTTCGGGCGTGGCCCACTGCACCAGCTTGCCCGCCTGCATCACCGCGATACGGTCAGCAAGCGCCATGGCTTCGCTTTGGTCATGGGTGACATAGACCATAGTGGCCTCGGTGCGGCGGTGAAAATCTGCAAAGCTGTGTTCCATAGAAGCACGCAGGTGGCGGTCCAGGTTCGCTAAGGGCTCATCCAGAAGCACTACTGACGGGTTAGTGACCAGGCAGCGGGCGAGTGCCACGCGTTGGCGCTGGCCGCCGCTTAAGTCCTGAGGCGTGCGCTGGGCGTAAGGCTCAAGTGCCACAAGGGCAAGCGCCTGCTCAACGCGGCGCTGATAATCCGCCCCGCGCACGCCGCGTAGCTTGAGCGGGTAGCCGACGTTATCGGCGACGCTCATATGCGGCCACAGCGCGTAGGATTGAAACACCATGGCCATGTTGCGCTGCTCGGGGAGCACGTGGTGCTGCTCGCTTGCCAGAAGCGTATCGCCCAGATGGATTTCACCGCCGCTTACCTGCTCGAAACCGGCCAGCATACGCAGCATGGTGGTTTTGCCGCAGCCGCTGGGGCCGAGCAGGGCGACAAACTCACCCGGTTCAACCGTTAATGAAAGCCCATCCACGGCCTTGTGTTCGCCAAACTGTTTGGTGACTTGCTTGAGGGTTAGCCCTGCCATGGCACGACTCCTTTGGGTAAACGCGGGGCCAGAAGGCTAAGCGAGAGCATGAGTGAGGCGACCATCAGCACGACCAGCACGGACACCGCTGAGGCCAGAACGCTTTCGCCACCTTCATCAAGGTTGAAAATCAGCACGCCCAGGGTTTCGTTGCCCGCACTCCATAAAAGCGCCGAGACGGTCAGCTCGTTGACGGCCAGCAGAAATACCAGCAAGCCCCCGGCAAACAGCGCGGGCGCAATCAGCGGCATCACGATAGTGGCAAGGCGGCGCCAAGGGCCGGCACCGGCAAGCTGGGCGGCTTCTTCAAGCGAAGGATCTAACTGGGCGAGGCTCGCACTGACCGGCTTGAGGCACACCACCAGAAAACGCGCCAGATAAGCCACGAAGATCAGCCCCAGCGTGCCGTACAGTGCGACGTTGATAATGGGCAGTGGGCGCACGAACAGCAGAATGCAGGCAATTGCGAGTACCACGCCGGGCAAGGCATAAGGCAGTTCGATAATACTCAGCGTCAGGTTTTGCAGGCGCGCTGGAAGCCGCTGGAGGCGGTATGCCAGCGGCAGGCTGCACAGCATGAGCATCACGGCTGCGCCACCGGCAAGCCAAAAGCTATTGCGCATGGCGCGCCACGTAGCGCCCTGGCGGCCAATCACTTCATGGTAGGCATTCAAAGTGGCGGTATCGGCGTTGAGCGGTACGCCCATGGCCGGCACCAGCGAGCTGACTACCAGCGCCACCAGCGGCGCGACAAGAATGACCAGCAACACACTGACCAGCAGCACCGTGACCAGCGCGCGAAAGCGGCCGAGTGAGAAATCATGGGCGCGCCCGCTATGCCCCACCAGCCCAAAACGGCTGCGGCCCATCCAGTGTTGCTGAAGCGCCACGCCCGCCAGCGCCAGCACGCCGATCAGTAGCGAAAGGGCGGCCATCTCAGCCAGTACGCCAGTGCCAAAACTGGCCATGCGCTGATAGATCAGCGTAGGCAGTACGTAGTAGCTTGCTGGAATGCCCAGCATGGCCGGGATGCCAAAGTTACCCAGGCTTGAGATAAACGCCATGGCGGCACCGGCCACCAGGCCGCTTCTCGTCACGGGCAGAACAATATGCCGCCATACCTGATTCTGCCGGGCGCCGCTAATGCGGGCCGCTTCGACCAGTTCGCGGGGTAGAGAAAGTAGCGAGGTGCGCAGCGCCAGAAACACCAGCGGGGCGCTTTGAATACCTAACAGCAGGGCGATGCCTTCCGCCGAGTAGAGCGGCTGCGGGCTGCCCAACGGCGGCGCCATGCCGATGCTTTTTAATAGCGGGCTTGCCGGGCCAAATAGCTGTAACCAGCTAAGTGCCGTGACCTGGGGCGGAATCATCATCGGCAACATAAAACAGAACACCAGCCACGCCTTGCCGCGAATGTCGGTGAGGGTAATCACAAACGCAAACAGGCTGCCCAACGCAAGGGCAATCAGCATGCCCAGCCCCGAGGTATACAGGCTGCGCCACAGCGCTCGCCAGGTACTCGCAGACTGGAGCACATGCCATAGCGGCGCGTTGCCCCCTTGGGTCAGGTCGCTTAACGCTTCTACTAAAAGACGCAGGCTAGGCGCCAGACTCAGCAGGACGACGGTAAGCGTCAAAAGGGTAAGCAGCCAGCGGTGCTGGCTGCCTTGGGTAAGGCTCGGTGACATGATCAGCCGCCGAACAGGTCGCTAAAACGCTGCTTCAGGGCTTCTTCCTGCTCAAGCGCTTGGGCGATATCAACAGGCATCAGCTCGATGGTATCGCGGGCGGGGAAGCCTTCCGGCGGCGTAACACCCGGGTGGGCAGGCAGATACCCCTGCTCGCTGACCAACTGCTGACCCTCTTCCGAGAGCACGAAATCGACAAACTTCTGAGCCGCGTCGACGTTCTTGGCACCGGCCATAATGGCGACGGGCTCAGTGACCGCGCTCACACCCTCTTCAGGGAAGACAAACTCGACCGGCGAGCCTTTGGCCGCTTCGCGGATGGGCAGGAAATCCACCACGATGCCGTAAGGCTTGGTGCCCGCTGCCACTGCGTTGAATACCCCGCCGTTACCGCCTTGGGCCTCGGTGCGGTTGTCATGCAAGGCATCGTAATAGCTTTCACCCAGGTCAGGATTTTCACTAATCGCCGCCATGTGAATCAGGGCAGCCCCCGAATAAAGCGGGCTTGGCATGGTCACTAAGCCTTCATATTCAGGCTTGAGCAGGTCCTGCCAGCTTTGCGGCTGCTCGTCAGCGCCGGTGTTATACACGATTCCGGTGGTGATCAGCTTGGTGCCGTAGTAGAAGCCTTCAGGGTCAAAAAGCTCGGCATCAAAGGCTTCACGATTAGGGCTCAAATAAGCCTGAAGCTGGTCTTCCTGCTTTAACGACTCCATGGTCATGCTGTCGGCGATCAGCAGCACATCCGGGTTACTGACCCCGGCGGAAAGCTCAGAGCGCAGGCGGGTCATCAACCGCGTGGTACCGTCGCGTACCCACTCCACCTCAATATCCGGATAGGCTGCCTGGAAGGCATCGACTGTTTGCTGGGCATCGCTGTTGGGCTGGCTGGTGTAGAGCACGAGCTTGTCGTCGGCAACGGCGTTTGCCGAAAGAGCCAAACTTGCCATCGTGGTGGTAAGAGCAATGGCGGTGCAGAGTGAGCGCTTAAGCATCAGAAAGTCTCCAGTGAGTTGACTCTGCTCACACTACTGTCATCACCTTACAACATCGTGACACTACCCTTTCGTTTGAAGGAGGAGAGCTTTCGTAAGCATCGGAAAGTCTTTCGTTAATAAAAAAGAGGGGAGATGAGAGCAGAATGAAAGGCTTAAACGAGCGTCGCCGGGCGTTGCTTGAGCGGGTGCGCCAGGAGGGGCGCCATTCGCTAGAGGCGCTGGCTGATCAGTTTGGGGTATCCGTACAAACGCTGCGCGGCGATATTCGCTTTCTTGCTGAAAAGGGCATGGTGCTGCGGCGCCACGGCGAGGTACTGCCGTTTCCCGACCGCGAAAATATCGGTTACGACCAGCGCCAGATCGTCAACGAAGCTGGAAAACGCCTTATTGCCCGCCAGGCCGCTTCATTGATTCAGCCTCATCAGTCGCTGTTTCTAGGCACCGGCACCACCGTTGAACAGCTGGCCGACGCGCTGCACGACAAACAGGGCCTGCATATCATGACCAATAATCTTCACGCGCTTATCAGGCTATCCGCGCTGGAGTGTGAGCTAGTGGTGGCGGGCGGCCGGGTGCGCCGCCGAGACCAGGACGTGATTGGCGGCGACGCGTGGCGCTTTTTTCAACGCTACCGAGCGGATGTAGGCATTGTCTCGGTAGGCGGCATGGATGCCCACGGCAACCTTTTCGACTACAACGACGATGAGGTCATGGCGCGTGAAGCGCTGTTGGCCAATGCGGCTTTGCGCGTTCTGGTGTTGGATAGCACCAAGTTTGATTTACCGCTGCGCTGTGCGGCGGGACAACTAGCCGATTATGACGCGGTGATTACTGACGTGGCGCTCCCTGACCGATTACGCAGCCCTCTTGCTGCGCAGGGCGTTAGGTTTTTGATATGAGCAGTTTGATATGAACAGTTTGATATGAACAGTTTGATATGAGCAGGTATAAGTGGTCGGCGAGATAGCCGCAGCCGACAGGCGCGGGTATCTATTTGACATTGGCTCTCAGGTAATGACAAATACCCCAAAAATTGGCTTGAGGAGCACGCTGTGGAAAACGGTCAATCAGAAGCGACCTTGCGTTATGAAGCGCTATCCGTCGATACGCTGGCAACGCGGCTGGGTGATGTACACGAAGTCGCCAGCCGTGTTGGTGGCGACCCCGCGAGCTGGGAAATTCGTGAGGTGGGCGATGGCAACCTGAACCTGGTGTTTATCGTGACGGGTACCATGGGCAGTGTGGTGGTTAAGCAGGCGCTGCCCTATGTTCGTATGGTGGGCGAAAGCTGGCCGCTGCCGCTTTACCGCGCCCATTTTGAGTATTACGCCCTGGTGCGCCAGGCTAAGCGTGCCCCCAACATTGCGCCTGAGGTGTTTTATTTCGATAAGCCCCAGGCCCTGTTTGTGATGGAGTATCTTTACCCGCACACGATTTTGCGTCGCAAGCTGATTAAGGGTGAGCGTGTGGCTCGCTTGGGGGAAATCATCGGCCAGTTCTGCGCGCGCACGGCGTTTCGCGGCTCGGAGCTTTCCCTGCCAAGCCCTGAGAAGAAACAGGATGTGGGGCTTTTCTCCGGCAACGTGGCCATTCCCGCGATTACGGAATCGCTGGTGTTCACCGACCCCTATTACGGCGCCGAGATGAACCACCACACGCCGGAACTTTCGCCAGTGGTGGACGAGCTGCGCCGCAATGTGCGCTTAAAAGCCAGGGTTCAGCGGCTATTGATGAAGTTCACCGCTAACACCGAAACCATGCTCCACGGTGATTTGCACTCGGGCTCGATCATGGCGACCGACACCGATGTGCGCGTGATCGACCCTGAGTTTTCCCAGTACGGGCCGATGGCGTTTGATTTGGGAATGGCCGTAGCCAACTTCCTGATGGCGTACTTTAGTCAGCCTGCCCATCGCCAGGGCGGCGAACTGGAGGCATACCAGACGTGGATTCTCGACGTCATCGAGGCGTGCTTCACAAGCTTTGATGCCGAGTTCCGCCACTTATGGCAAACCGAGCGCACCGGCATTCTGTTCCCGAGGGCGCTGTTTGAAGACCAAGGCAACAGCGCGGACGACGCCTGCGATGCGCTATTGGAGGAGATTCGCCTGGATGCGCTGGCCTACTGCGGTATCGAGATGCATCGCCGGGTGCTGTCACTGGCCCATAATGCGGATTTCGAAGAGATCGAAGACACTGCCCTGCGCGCCCGGCTTGAAGCCCGCAATGTGTTGATGGGCCAGGCGCTTATTATGAATCCTGAGGCGGTTTGTGAAATACCTGCGCTTATTGAACTGGCCCAAGCGTATAACCGTCAGGATGTTCTATAAACAGCATTCTATAAAAGACGTGCTATAAAAAAGCCGCAATCGCCCGATGAGCTGCCCCCTGGCGTTGGACAGCCCTCTAACGCTAGGGGGTGTTTTTATAAGGAAGGCGTACGACGAGACGTTCAAATTGCTGATTGTGCAGCCTGCCCAGTAAATATCCCTGCCCCGGTAACGTTACGATTGAGAGCATTCGTTATATTCATTTGGTATGTTATACTATAGCAATAAAGCGTTTTGGCTGAGATTGGTTTCAGCATATTTGAGTCCCCTTGCTGTAATCCGTAAGCCCCATCTGGTCTGCCTCAACATTTCCCCTGCTTTATGATAAATAAGGATAAGCGACCAATGATTAGGAAAAATCCACGTGGTGACCTGCCAACGATTCATCCCAGTGCTTTTATTGATCCCACGGCTATCATTTGTGGATTGGTCATCGTGGAAGAGAATGTATTCATTGGGCCCTACGCCGTGATCAGAGCCGATGAAATGGATGAGCATGGAAATATTGATCCGATGGTGATCGGTGCGCACTCCAATATTCAAGATGGCGTTGTGATCCACTCCAAATCGGGGGCCAGCGTAACGATAGGTAAGCGTACCTCGATTGCCCATCGCGCTATTGTGCATGGGCCTTGTACGGTGGGTAGTGGCGTGTTCATCGGCTTTAACAGCGTACTTTTCAATTGCCAGATTGGTGATGGCTGCGTAGTGCGCTACAACGCGGTGGTCGATGGTTGCCAACTGCCCGCGATTATGTTCCTTCTACTGAGCGAATTGGCCCCGATACCAATTTGACGCGTTTAAGCCAAGTGCCCAGCGAAGCGAGTGCGTTTTCCGAGGATGTCGCTCGCACCAACAATGATTTGGTGCAGGGTTATAAGGCTATCCATAATGAGTTTTAGGCAGTAGCGATTTTCCGCTCGTATAAAACGATTAAGGGCACGCTGTTACGCTTAGCTAGTGAGTCAGGTCGCTATTAACGTTAAATTTTCCGCCTTTGTTTGGTATGTTATAACGTAATTTATAGCGCAAGATATATGTATGAATAAGCCAATTACCATGGCATTAACACAGCGTGAGTCGCCGGATAAAGCGCAGAAGGCCAAGATATTGGCCATGCCTGCCTGCGACTATATGAACGACGAGCAGCTGGCTTTTTTTCGCCAGCGGTTGCTGGATGAGCGCTATGAAATTCAAGCGCATTTAAAGGAAATGAAAGAGGCAATTGCTTCTCACGAACGTGACAGCGATGAAGCTGATCAGGCCTCGTTTGAAGAGGAGCTGCGCCTGTCACTACGCCAGGCCGACCGGGAAAGCCGCCTGGTGAATAATATCGATGCGGCTTTGAGACGGATCGATAACGGCGACTATGGCTATTGTGACGAGACTGGCGAGCCTATTGGTATTGCCCGCTTGCTGTTCCGACCCACCGCGCGGCTATGTATTGAGGCCAAAGAGCGTCAGGAAAGTCAGGAAAATCATTACCGCAAAGCAAGGTGGGAGTAACCCGTTATGACGACACCCTCGCTCATTCCCATTAACGTGCTGACCGGTTTTTTGGGAAGCGGCAAAACCACGCTGCTCAATCGTTGGGTACACCAATCGTCAATGCGTAATACATTGGTGGTTATCAATGAGTTTGGTGATATTGGGCTGGACCACCTGCTCATCACCCATAGCGATGAGCAAGCCGTTATCGAAATGAGCAGCGGCTGCCTATGCTGTACGCTGCGCGGCGATCTTAGTCGTACGCTACAGCAAGCGTTGGAAGATATTCAGGCACAAGATAAGCCTTTGCCCTCACGCGTGGTGATCGAAACCACGGGCCTGGCAGTGCCCACTTCCATACTGCAACTGCTGATGACCGACCACTGGCTAGCGCATCGTTTTAAGCTTGATAGCGTGGTGTGCTGCGTTGATGCAATCAATGGCGCCGCAACGCTTACCGCCCATAGCGAGTCGCAGCAGCAAGTAGCCATCGCCGATAAACTGTTACTAACCAAGACCGACTTGGCCGAGCAAAACGTGGTATCTACCCTGGCCAACCAGCTCGCGAGAATTAACCCCACGGCCGAGCAGTGGCAGGTAATTAACGGCGAGCTTTCCGCCAGCCTCCTGGTCGGCGCAGGGCTTTATCGCAGTGAACAGGCGGGCTACCAGGTTGACCAGTGGCTAAAGGCGGGCAGTTATACAATCCAGCCCGCCGATCAGCACGCCGGTGCTGCTTTTTCGCTGAGTGAGCATTCATTGTTGAACGCGGCCCAGCCCGACAGCACATCGCACGGCGACAGTATCAATGCCTTTTGCTTTAGCGTTGAGGAGCCAATCCACCCCGACACGTTAGAGAGCTGGCTGGATATCTTGATGTCGCTGATGGGCGATAAAATGTTGCGTATCAAAGCGGTAGTGCATCTTACCGACAGGGAGTCACCGCTGGCGTTACACGGCGTACAACATATCTTTCACCCGCCTGCAGAGCTGCCCATAGGCAGCGTGAGTGATCGAGTTTCCCGATTTGTTTTCATCACGCAGAACGTGTCGCCGGAGAGCGTGGCTGAGATGTACCGCTTTTTTCAAACCTCTAAAGAGAGTGCCTAATGACCGCTGTGACGTTACCCGATATTGCACGCCAAAGGCCGACGCTATCAGGCGCTTTATCATGGGTAGGGATGGAGGGCAGTGGTGATGTGATGATCGTAATCAATGAAGCGATAGGGGCGTGCGGGCGGTTTGAAAGCGTGCCCGATAGGCGGTAGGCGTCAGTGCGTAACGACGAGAAAACACCTTGCGCATCTGTTCGTCGGAGCTAAATCCCGCGCGCCAGGCAATGCTTTTCATGGGCAGCGCTGTGTCGAGCAGCAGCGACTTGGCGCGTTCACAACGGGCGTTTTCAAGCCAGGCCGATGGCGTCATTCCAAACTCGTCAAGAAACGTGCGGCTGAAATGGCGGGGGCTCATACCCGCCTTGGCGGCCATATCTGCAAGCTTTAAAGGTTTATCAAGATGAGTGATCAGCCAACTCTGTAACTCGCGCATACTGGGCGAACCCGTCATTTGGCTGGTGAGGGCGGCGCTAAATTGCGACTGGCCACCCGGGCGTTTGAGATAAACCACCAGATCGCGCGCTACGCCCAGCGCCAGATCGCGTCCAAAATCCTGCTCGACAAATGCCAGTGTCAGATCAATCGCGGCCGTCACCCCGGCGGAAGTCCAGAAACGACCGTCCTGCACAAAAATCGCATCGGCATCTACCTGCAACGCGGGAAAACGCTGCTGTAGCAGGGCCGCGTAGTGCCAGTGCGTTGCCGCACGACGGCGGTTAAGAAGCCCCGCTTCAGCGAGAAAAAATGACCCGGTACATAGCGCGGCGAAGCGCTGAACATCATCTGCCCGACGGCGACACCAATCGATAAGTGCGGGTTGGCTGGTGAGTGCTTTTTCGATATCGGCAGCGCCTGCCACCATTACGGTTGAAAGCGGGCCATTTTCAGGCAGCCCGCTCTGTGCTTGAAGTGGCACCATCGTCTCCGACGCAATCACTCCGGGCTGTGGGGCGGCCAGCGTCACCTTGTAACGTCGCGGATCGCCTCGCTCGGCCAAGCGTTTGTTGGCGTAGGTGAATACGCTGAGCGGTCCGATGGCCTCCATGATTTTAAACCCCGGATAAATGATGAGATGTACACGGTCGCTGTTTTCGGCTGCTGTGATCCCTGGGATGTTATTGGCTTCGTCATTTTTCATAGATATTACTCTTTCGAGGCCTGATTGCCGTGAACTCTGTCTTGATTTGACCGGAGTACTCGCTGGGGTAATTTAACAAAACGTTATAACGTATCATTTTAGCTCAAGTAAAAGGAGAGAAAATGAAAACGCGCGCCGCGATTGCATGGGAGCCGAACCGCCCACTGGAAATTGAAGAAATCGACCTGGAAGGTCCCAAAGACGGTGAAGTGCTGGTCCGCATTGTTACCACCAGCCTCTGCCATACGGATATGTTCACGCTTTCAGGGCGCGACCCCGAAGGGCTATTCCCCGCCGTGCTCGGTCACGAAGGCGTAGGGGTCGTCGAGGAAGTGGGCCGTGGTGTTACATCGGTTAAGCCCGGGGATCATGTGATTCCTCTCTACACGCCCGAAGACCCCAACTGCCCCTATATCAAGTCGGGTAAAACCAATCTTTGCCAGACGATTCGCGAGACACAAGGGCGCGGCGTGATGCCCGACGGCACCTCGCGGTTCTCTTACAAAGGGAAGATGATCCATCACTATATGGGGACCAGCACTTTCAGCGAATACACGGTACTGCCTGAAATTGCGGTCGCAAAAATTGCTAAAGAGGCGCCCCTTGCCAAGGCAAGTGTTATGGGCTGCGCGGTGCCGACCGGGATGGGGGCGGTGCGTAATACTGCCAAGGTTACACCTGGCGCGACCGTCGTGGTTTTTGGCTTAGGCGCGGTGGGCATGGCGGTAATTCAAGGCGCCAAAATGGTCGGCGCTGGGCGTATTATCGGTATCGATACCAATCCCAACAAGTTCCCGCTGGCACGGGACATGGGTGTCACGGAGTGCGTTAATCCCGCCGACTTCAGGCAGCCCATCCAGGAAGTCATCGTCGAAATGACCAATGGCGGCGCAGATTACTCCTTTGAATGCATTGGCAATGTCAACGTGATGCGCGCAGCCTTGGAGTGCTGCCACAAAGGATGGGGCGAGTGTACGGTGATCGGAGTGGCGGGTGCGGGCGAAGAAATTTCTACGCGGCCCTTTCAACTGGTGACCGGGCGTGTATGGCGAGGTTCGGCCTTTGGCGGTGTGCTAGGGCGCAGCCAGCTGCCGGGGATGGTCGATGAATGGTTACGCGGCGACTTCGATGTCGACCCCTACATTACCCACAATATGGCGCACGATCAGATCAACACCGCCTTCGACTTGTTGCACGCAGGGAAATCGATCCGTTCGGTCATCCATTTCCAGCCCAAGGAGACGATGCAGCTGGAAGGATTGGCTGGCAAGATTGTTTCAAGCTGAACATATACGCTTGGAAGGTAGGCGGGTTCTGATTGAACCCGCCTCCGTGTAACCATAAAAAAGCCCGCTATCAGTTCCAGCGTTGCACAGCTTTTGAATGGCTGGTTTAGCACTGGGTAGGATTAACGCTCGGGCAGGGGCAGCCAGTCGGCAAGCGCTACTTCGGCATGGGAGAACTGCGGCATATTCTCGCCCAGCGTTTCCATGTTGGTGATAGCGTTATCGTTCAGGAAGTCCTGGGTGATCAGTGTGGGCGGCACGATAACCTGCTGGCCGGGCGCTTCACCGGCCATCAAAAGTGCCAGCGTACGTACCGAGACTTCACCCACCACGGTTGGGTTGGTGGCAACCGTTGCGGCCCAGGGCGAGCCGGGTTCACGCATGGCGGCAATGTCGGAGGTGGAGATATCGGCTGAATAAATAGCGATATCCTCACCCAGACCCATTTCATCCACGGCTATTTTCACGCCCGCTGCAAACTCATTATAGGGCGCGAAGAACACATCAATCATCGGATTGGCCTGAATCACCGCGCGGGCCTGATTGGCAACCGAGTTGGCGATCGGGTTATCCAGGGTGCCGAATACGGCGGCTTCGGTCACACCTGGGTGAGCTTCTTTAAAATCTTCCCAAGCGGCGTTGCGGCGATCAAGCGGCGCGATACCTGGCACGTAAACATAGCCTGCGGTAAAGCGGTCACCGTTATCCTGTAGCGCCTGGTTAAGCACCAACTCGCCCAGCAGATAATCGGACTGCTCGACTTGCGGGATGGCGGGGTTGTCCACTTCCACATCGAATGCCACAACATCAATACCCGCCTCTACAGCGCGCTGGGCAGCGTCTTTCATGGACTCCGGCAGCCCGTGTTGAATGATGATGCCGTCGACGCCGAGCGCGATGGCCTGGTCCACCATATCTGCCTGCAGGGCCGCATCCTGGCGGCTATCCAGCACGCGCAGGTCCACGCCCAGCGCAGCGGCTTGCGCCTCTACACCCGACAGATAGGCCTGGAAAAAATCGCCCGTGGAGATATAGCGGATAAGCGCGATGGTGACATCTTCCGGCGCATCAAAGGGTGCCGGGCGCTCCTCAGCTGTTGCCAGGCTCGTTCCCAGTAGCGCCATGGCGGCGGTAACACTGACCGCAAAACGTTTGAGTATACGGTGTTTAAGTGCAAGGTGTTTAAGCATAGCGGTGTCCCGATTGTTAACGTTTTTAGCGTTGATGCATTTATTAATTAATGACGGCCTGATTGGGCACGCCGTGAGGAGAGGTAAAAGGTGAACATGAGCGCCACCACCAGTACCGCGCCTTTAACAAAATCCTGGGTGTAGTAGGGTGCATTCATCATCGTCATGCCTTGAAGCAGTATCCCCACAAAAAGTGCGCCCATGGCAGTGCCAAATGCGTTGGGGCGTGTAGCACCTAGTACGGCAAAGCCAATTAGCGCCGCGGCCACGCTATCCAGCAACAGGTTATTGCCGCTGGCAATATCGCCCCGACCTAAACGGGCGGCCAGCAAAATACCGCCAATCGAGGCAGTAACACCAGAAATCATATACGCCGCGATCTTGTAGCGCTCTACCGGCGCCCCCACCAAGGCGGTCGCACGCTCGTTGGAGCCAATGGCATACATCAGCCTGCCGTGACGGGTGAAGCCTAAAAACAGCCAGATAGCGACCGCGATCAATACGAACACCACTACCGGCACCGGAATCAAACGCTCCAGAATCAGGTCAAAGCGGTGCCTGCCCAGCCACAGAAACGCCGCCGAGAACGTGCCTTCCGCAGTGGAGCCATCGGCCAGCGACATACCGGTGGCGATAGAGTTGCCCTGGGTAGGAATGCGCTGAAGGCCAATCAGCAAAAACATCATGCCCAGGGTGGCCAACAGGTCAGGAATGCGGAACTTGACGATCAGCAGGCCGTTAATAAGCCCGATGAACGCACCCATCAACAGGCAGACTGCCACGGCCACATAGGCGGGCTGTTCAAGCACCACCATGCAGTATGCCGCCAGCATCAACGAGGTGGTGGCCACGGCACCAATGGATAGGTCAAACCCGCCTACCACCAGCGTAGTGGTCACGCCCAACGCCAGAATGCCGGTAATTGCCACAGACTGAAGCACAAATACCGCCGAGCGCGGGTTCGCAAAGCCAGAGGCTGCCAAGCTGAAGTAAACCACCAGCGCCACCAGCAACAGCAAGAAACCGTAGCGAATGGCTAGTTCCAGGCAGCGAGCTTTCGTGGCGCTGGCGTTAGGCTTTTCCGGAGGCCTGGGCGACGAGGACGTTGAGGTCGATATCTCGGTTGGATTGCTCACCAGCAATGGCTCCTTCATGTAACACAATAATTCGGTCAGCGATTTCAATCGCCTCGTCTAGTTCAGAGACAAACACCAGGGTGGCGCGCCCTTTGGCGGTTGCCCGGATATGGCGGCCTATATCCTGCCGTGCCCCGATATCCACGCCTTGAAAGGGCTCATCCAGCAGTAACACGCGACTGGGCGATTGAAGCCAGCGCCCGATCATGACCTTTTGCTGGTTGCCTCCGGAAAGCGTGCCAATCGAATCCGCGTGGGATTGGCAGACAATCCCCAACTGGGCAATCATCTGCTCGGTACTGGCACGCTGCTGACGGGCGCTCAGAAACGCCCCACGGGTAAAGGCTTTTAAAAACGGCAGCGTCATATTGTCGGCGATATTAAAATCCCCAATCACGCCGTTGGTCGCTCTGTCTTTTACCGACATGAACACACCCCGGGCAAGCGCTTCACGTACATTGGCGGGCGCATAGGGTTGCCCATCGACCTGCATGGTGCCGCTCGTTAAAGGACGCAGCCCAAACAGGGTTTCGACAAGCGCCGACATTCCACTGCCCAGCAGGCCGGTAAACGCGACGACTTCGCCATCACCCACGCTCAAACTGACCGGCGCTGCGCCTTGAGTCAGTTCGACATTTTGCAGCGTCAGGATAGGCGCGCCCGGTGTGGCCGGTTCGATATCAGCATTATTGATCGCCTGGCCCAACATGGCATGCACGGCGGCGGTGAGATCCAGCGGCGCTTGATCAAATACGCCGGAGATCTGGCCATCGCGCAAGCAGATGATGCGATTTGCCAAGCGCCTGATATCCGACATGCGGTGCGAAATATATACAATCGCCACGCCCTGGGCGCGCAAACGGTCGATCACCGTAAACAAGCGCTCGGCCTCAGAGGCAGAGAGCGATGAGGTCGGTTCATCCAGAATCAAAAGCCTGGGGGCGTGGGCCATGGCCCTGGCAATGCTGATCATCTGCCGGTCGGCCACCGAAAGATCGGCAACGCGGGCGTTCAGATCGATATCCAGCCCCATGGCATCGGCAACTTCGCTTGCCTGCTGACGAAGCTTCTTGGCGCTGATCCATAAGCCGTGCGCGCCGGAGGCTAATCTATCCAGCATCAGGTTGTTGGCGACGTCCAGGTCGGGGATAACGCCGTCATCGATGGATTGATGTACGGTCACCACGCCGTGGTGGATCGCCTCACGCGCATCGCGCGGGCAGTAGGGCATACCGGCAAGCTGCATCTGGCCGTGGTCGGCCGCGTGGTAGCCGCTAAGCACCTTGACCAGAGTTGACTTGCCCGCCCCATTGGCGCCCATCAATACGACGACTTCGCCAGCATTGATACGCATATCAATGCCACGCAAGACCTGATTGTTCCCAAAGGATTTATGAATCCCCTGGATATCAAGCACGCTCGCTTGCAAGACGTTTCTCCTTGGTAGGCATACGCTGTGAAGGGCGCAAGATCATCGGTAACGGAGGTTGGAAAGTCAATCGCTGAGGCAGGGTATATGGCAAGCACGAAAAGCCTGAGGCCAGCGCAAAAAAGGACGCGGGAATTGAACCCGCGTCCTTTTAGTTACTGCCGATATTTACAGCTGATCAATCCGGTCAAACTTGCCAGCGATATCGCTCTCGGTCCAGTGGGGCACCCAGCCTTCTACGTTGTCGAAGAAACGCAGCGCGGTAAATTCAGGCGCGGGGCCCATATCGAACCAGTGGGGCGTGTTGGCGGGTACGCTGATCAGGTCGTTGCGGGTGCACAGCACCTGATACACCTTGTCGTCGATATGCAGGCAGAAAAGCCCTTGGCCTTTGACGAAAAAGCGCACTTCGTCCTCAAAGTGGCGATGTTCGTTTAAAAACTTCTGGCGCATGGCATCCTTTTCAGGATGCGTAGGCACCATGTGCAGCACATCCACCGTCTGGTAGCCGCCCTGGGCTTTTAGCCGCTCGATATCATCCTGGTAGAGCGCCAGAATATCGTCCTGAGTGGCGTCGTCGGCAATTTCGCCCGGCGTTGCCCAGCGTTCAAACAGCACGCCTACACGGTTGAGCTCAGTCTTGATCTGCTCGCCGTCGGTAATATCGACCAGCGCGTTGTTCGGGTCTTGATCGGCAAATACTTTAAGTTGTGACATTAAGGCGCTCTCCGCTAGTTAAAAGCTTGAACCGTTACAGATCGATCTCATCGAAGCTTGTCACGCAAGCGTGCTGTGTGCCTGCCTGGGTGCCTTCACGCACCAGTTGCAGCGTCTGCATGCCCGCCTGCTTGGCGGCATCCAATTCTCCTACCACATCGGATAGAAACAGGATTTCGTCGGCGGGAAGCTGTAGCTTGCTGACGATACGCTGATACGCCAAGGCTTCGCGTTTGTGGCCAATATGGGTGTCGAAATAGCCGCTAAACAGCGGGGTTAAATCGCCCTCTGTGCTGTAGCCAAACAGCAGCTTTTGCGCCTGCACGGAGCCTGATGAGTAAACATAAAGCTGCTTTCCGGCCTCTGCCCATTGGCGAAGGCGTGGGGCGACATCGCTATACAGATGCCCTTTAAAGGCGCCACGCTGGTAGCCATCAGCCCACATCATGCCCTGAAGCGCTTTGAGCGGCGTAACTTTTTGATCAGTTTCGATCCAGTAGAGCAGGGTTTCAACGACTTTATCCAGCGAGGCGTCCGGTTCATTGAGCTCATTGCGTACCGCGTCTATCTGCTCTTCCACATCAGGTTGGGCCGAGTGGGTGTACACATACTCGGGCAACTGATCATGAGCGTAGGGGAACAGCACCTTATGCACAAAGCTGATATCGGTGGTGGTGCCTTCGATATCGGTGACCACGGCGCGAATGCTGGTGTTATCAAGACTTGGCTTATTAACATCTGGATGATTGATCATTTGGACCACCGGCTCTCTTCAAGGACACAGGCAAGTAAAAACTCAATGGCTTCCAAATGGCGGCGACACTCGGCAATGCTGCTGCCCACGGCATAAATACCGTGGCCCGCCACCAGAAAGCCCCAGGGCATCGGCCAACCTGCCCGTACATGGTCGGCCAGCTCGCTCATATCCTGGGAGTTGGGGACCACCGGCAAGTGAATGGTGGCGTCATGCGTGCTATTACCCTGTAGCGCCTTTTGCATTTCAAAGCCGCTTAGCGCAATGCCTTCAGGAAAACGACGCGAAAGAACGGTGCTTGCCACGGTGTGGGTGTGCAGTACGCAGCCAATCTGTTCATCCATCCGATAAAGTGCCGCGTGAAGGTCGCTTTCGGCGCTGGGTTTGCCACTGCCTTCAAGTACGCGCCCTTCAAGGTCGCAAAGCAATAAGTCATCGGCTTGAATGTGCGTTTTATCACGGCCCGAGGCGGTGACCAGATAACCTTGCGGCACTCGGGCAGAAAAATTACCGCCCGTGGCGGGCGTCCAGCCTTGTTGGGCCGCCCAAGAGATCGCTGCTAGCAGTTCGTCTTGTAATGTCATCGTAGGGTCAGTATCGCGTCGCTTTCAAAGGCTTTCATTCTATATGATATGCTCCGCGGCTGATAAGCCATGCGCCGTATTCGTTCTTTCCATACGTTCTTTATCGCAGTACTCAAGGAGCCCCTGATGCCTCATCTTCAGTCACGCAGTTTACGGGTGTACGCCGACTCGCTTGAGTACTTGGATCAGACTCGCCTGCCGCAGGCCGAAACGTGGGTACGCTGTGCAAGCCCAGAAGATTGGCAGGTGGCGGTAAAAAGCCTGGCGATTCGCGGCGCGCCATTAATCGGCCTGAGTGCGGCCTTTGTGCTGGCGCAGTATGCCGCGCAACATCCAGGGCAGGAGAGCGAATGGCAGCTGGTAAGTGATCACTTACGGGCTACGCGCCCCACGGCAGTTAATTTGATGTACTGCCTGGATGCCATGGAGGCCTGCTTTGCTCAAGGGCCGGCTGCGCTTGCTGAGCGCGCCGCCATGCTGTTTGAAGAGGACCGCGAGCTGTGTTTGCAGATGGCCGAGCGCGGCGCGGACTTACTGAATGACGGCGAGCGAGTGCTTACTCACTGCAATACCGGCGCCCTGGCGACGGCCGGTGTCGGCACGGCGATTGGCGCGCTGGCGGTCGCCAAAAAGCGCGGCGTAGCGCTGCATGTGTACGTTAACGAAACCCGCCCGCTGCTTCAGGGCGGCCGATTAACCGCCTGGGAAATGGCCGACCTGGATATTGCGTATCAACTGATTGCCGACAGCATGGCGGCAAGCCTGATGGCCGCCGGCAAAGTGGATAAAGTGATGGTCGGTGCCGACCGCATCTGCGCCAACGGCGACTTCGCCAATAAAGTGGGCACTTACATGCTGGCAGTGGTCGCCAACTACCATAAGGTGCCGTTCTACGTAGTGGCGCCCTACACCACGGTAGACAAAGCTTGCGCCACTGGCGATGACATTCCGATCGAGCAGCGCGACGCCGCAGAAATACGTGGAGCCACCGGGGCATTCGGGGAGGTCGTCTGGGCGCCGGAGAATGCGCCGGTGTGGAATCCTTCTTTTGATGTTACGCCCGCCGCGCTAGTCACCGGCTGGGTGCTGGATACCGGCGTGTTTGACCAAGCCGCTATCGCCCGTGGAGAACACTGCCGGTAACGGCCTCTGTACTTAAAGCGTGGCATCCGCGTGGGTTTGAATCACCGCTAGAAAGCCTTCGCCGTAATCCTCAAGCTTGCGGGCGCCAATGCCAGAGATAGCGCCGAGTGCCTGCAAACTATGCGGCTTCTGTTCGGTCATTTCGGCAAGCGTGGCGTCGTGGAAGATAACGTAGGCAGGCACCCCCTGGGCTTCGGCAAGCGCTTTGCGGTGCTGGCGCAGGGCTTCCCACAAAGGGCCGTGGCCGGGTGCTGCCGAATTGCTCTTGCTGCCGCGCCGGGCGGTCCTGGTTTTACTGGGCTTGCGCAGGGTTAGCGGTTGCTCGCCGCGTAGCACCGGCTTGGCGTCTGCCGTTAAGCGAATCCCTCCATGACCTTCCATGTCCACGCTTAGAAAGCCGCTGGCGATCAATTGGCGAAACAGCGCCTTCCATTCGTTGGCCGAGAGATCCTTGCCGATGCCAAAGGTGCTGATCTTGTCGTGACCAAAGCGGGTGATGCGTTCGTTGCTTTTACCCAGCAACACGTCCACCAAGTAGGTGACGCCGAAGCGCTGCTCGGTGCGGTAGACACACGACAACGCTTTTTGCGCGGCCACCGTGGCGTCCCAGGTCTCAGGCGGCGTCAGGCAGTTGTCGCAGTTACCGCAGGGCGCATCCAAATGATCGCCGAAGTAGTGCAAAAGCGCCTGGCGGCGGCAACTGATGATCTCGCAAAGCCCCAGCATGGCATCGAGCTTTTGCTGCTCGATGCGCTTTTGGTGATCATCTGCGCTGGAGTCCTGCTGCATCTGACGCAGCGTAATCACATCCTGCAAGCCGTAAGCCATCCACGCATCGGCGTGGAGGCCATCACGCCCGGCGCGGCCGGTTTCCTGATAGTAAGCTTCAATGCTCTTGGGCAGGTTGAGGTGGGCGACAAAGCGCACGTCCGGCTTGTCGATGCCCATACCAAAGGCGATGGTGGCCACTACCACCACACCATCTTCGCGCAGAAAACGCGTCTGGTGATGCTGGCGCTGCTCGGCGGGAAGTCCAGCGTGATAGGGCAGCGCGGTTAGCCCCTGGCGCTCAAGCCAGGCGGCGGTGTCATCTACCTTGCGCCGAGATAGGCAGTACACAATCCCGGCTTCGCCATTATGATTTTCGCGGATAAAGCGCAGCAACTGCTCACGGGCGTTGCCCTGATTTTCAGCGATATGGTAGCGGATGTTGGGGCGGTCAAAGCCGCTGTTATAAAGCGCCGCATCTTGAAGCTGCAGATGCTCAACGATATCGCCTCGCGTGGGTACATCGGCGGTGGCCGTCAGTGCAATGCGCGGCACCTGGGGAAAGCGCTGATGAAGCTGAGAGAGCTGGCGATACTCAGGGCGGAAGTCATGGCCCCATTGGGAAACGCAGTGGGCCTCGTCAATCGCAAACAGGGCAATCCGGGCCTGCTCAAAAAGCGCCTGCATACGCGGCATGGCGAGCCGCTCGGGCGCAACATACAGAAGATCCAGCTCGCCTGAGCGCAGGTGATTCTCCACCTCGACCGCCTCATGGTAATCAAGGCTGGAGTTGAGATACGCAGCGCGTACGCCGTTCTGAACCAGTGCCGCCACCTGATCCTGCATTAACGCGATGAGTGGAGAAATCACAATGGCGGTGCCGTCGCGCAACAGCGCAGGAATCTGGTAGCACAGTGATTTGCCACCGCCGGTGGGCATCAATACCAGTGCATCGCCACCGGCAACCACATGATCAATAATCGCCTGCTGCGGGCCGCGAAAGCTGTCGTAGCCAAAGACTTCCTGCAACACCTTGAGGGCCGCCGGGTTGGGTTCGCCGTGCATCCTCGCTCTCCTTTTTGCCGAGCGGGGATTGTCGCACGAAAAGCCTCTTGCCCGTTGGTTAGGGTTCTCGTACTAAGCCTAACGGATGCCAGCCCGTAGGAAAGACTGCACAAACTGGCGCTGAAAAAGCAGAAACGCGACTAACAGCGGCGCGATGCTGATTAACGTGGCCGCGCTGACCGTTGCCCAGTTAACGCCCGTTTCCGGGGCAGAGAATACGCCCAAGCCAACGGTTAACGTGCGGCTTTCCACCGAGTTGGTGACCACCAGTGGCCATAAAAAGTTGTTCCAGTGGTGGCTAATGGAAACCAGTCCATAGGCCAGGTAGGTAGGCTTGGCCAACGGTACGTAGACCTTCCAGAGAATTTCCAGCCAGTTGCAGCCCTCAATGCGCGCGGCATCTTCAAGCTCGCGGGGAATGGTCTTAAACGTCTGGCGTAATAGAAAAATGCCAAAGGCGCTGGCCACATAAGGCAGGCCAATACCGGTGATGGTATTGATTAACCCCAGCTCGCTGGCGATACGGTAGTTCTCCACGATCAGCACTTCGGGAAAGACAAACAGCTGAATCAGCACCAGCATAAACAGCAGGTTTTTACCCGGAATGGGAAACCGTGCAAAGGCAAAGGCTGCCAGCGTGCACACCACAAATTGGCCCAATACCACGCCGGTAACCAGGGCAAAGGTGTTGAAGTAATAGCGGGCGAAGGGCGCCTGCGCCCAGGCGTTAACGAAATTATCCAGCGTCAGGGGGGCGAATAGATCAAAACGCACCATAAATTCGCTGGGGTGGAAGGCCGCCCAAAAAGCGTACAACAGCGGAAAAATCCAAATCACCGCCAATAGCCACGCCGCCAGAGTTTCAAGCGATGGCAGTGATAGTTGGCGAGATCGAGGCGCAGGCTTTTTGGCGCTTGAGTGTATTGTCGTTGAACTCATTGGTAGTGCGTCCTGCGGTCCAGAATCGTGAACTTCAGCGTGGCGACCACCGCAAGTACCAGCAGAATCACCACTGTGATGGTGGCCGCTGTGGTGCGATCAAAAAACGAGAAGGCATTTTCGTAGACGTAATACAGCAACAGGTTGGTCGCGTTATTGGGGCCGCCCTTGGTCAGAATAAACAGGTGATCAACCACGCGTACCGCATTGATTAATGCGTTGATCAGCACAAACAGCGTGGTGGGCATTAATAGCGGAAACGTCACTCGCCAGAAGAAGCTCCAGCGGCTGGTGCCTTCAAGATCGGAGGCTTCTTTTAGCTCGGGCGGAATGCCTTGAAGCGCCGCGAGATAAAAAATCATAAAAAAGCCGGCTTCTTTCCAGACCGACATCACCATCACCGAGCCCAGCGCGACGCTTGGGTCGCCCAGCCAATTCACTCCGGAAAACCCCAACGCCCCGAGCAGCTTGTTAAACAGGCCAATTTGCGGGGCGTAGAAAAACATCCAGATATTGGCTGCGGCAATCATGGGCAAAATAGTTGGTGTGAAGTAGGCCATACGCACAAGGCCGCGCCCCGGTAGTTTGCCGTTGACGAACAACGCCATACCCAACGCCAAGGCGATGGAGGCGGGGATTGTGCCCAACGCGTAGATCAAGTTATTGCGCGCCACCTTCCAGAACTTGGCGTCATCGAACAAAAAACGATAATTCTCAAGCCCGACAAATTCCGGCGGGGCACCGCGAAAGCCGGGCAGAAACAGGCTTTGAATCACAGTCGTAATCGTGGGCAGGTACGCAAAAGTGGCTAACAGCACGGCGGCGGGCAGTAACAGCAGTGCGCCATACATCTGCATTTTGTGGTGGGCGGTTAATGCCATGGGTAACGGCCACTTATAGGAAACGCCGGGGCGAACCCCGGCGAATGGGTAAGAAAGGGCTTAACGTGCGTAACGCCGCAGTATGGCGTCCGCTTCCTGCTGGGCCTGGTTAAGCGCGGCTTCCGGTTCCATCTGGCCGGTTAATGCTGCCTGAACGGCGTTATCCAGCGTGCGACGAATGCGGCCACCCTGATAGGTGGAAAGCTCGGCAGTACCATATTCCAGCTGGTCGCGGGCAACGGCAGCGGGCGGGAAACTCTCCACGTATTCGCGCAGCGCGTCAGTCTCGTAAGCGGCGGGGCTAACGCCCATGTAGCCTGTTTCAATTGACCAGTCGGCGGCGCGCTCGGGTGCGGTCATCCAGCGGATAAACGTCATCGCAGCGCGCTGCTCCTCTTCAGAGGCATCTTTAAAGACGTAGAAGTTGCCGCCGCCGGTGGGGCTGCCGCGCTGGGTGTTCATGGGCAGCATGGCGACGCCAAAATCAAAATCGGCTTCATTGCGCACGGCGGTTAGATTGCCGGTGGTATGCCACATCATGGCGGTCGATTGCTCAAGGAAGTTCTGGCGCAGCGTGCCCCATTCGATGGTGCCATCCGGCATGGCGTCATGTTCGGTTGCTAGTGACACCCAGTACTCAAGCGCTTCAACGGCGGCGGGATCATTAAAATAGACCTCGGTGCCGTCTTCGCTCATCAAGCGGTGGCCGTTCTGAAATGCGAACGCCTGGAACATCCAGTACGGGTAGCCGGTAGACGGCACCATCAC
The DNA here is from genome assembly GCF_052446175.1 of Halomonas sp. AOP43-D1-4. NCBI lineage: Bacteria > Pseudomonadati > Pseudomonadota > Gammaproteobacteria > Oceanospirillales > Halomonadaceae > Halomonas > Halomonas sp. AOP43-D1-4. The sequence goes on along the minus strand of NZ_JBQSVY010000002.1, from coordinate 131,646 downwards.
GCCCCACTGCTCCCCGTTGGAGGCTTCGCGAATCGTTGCCGCCATCTCGGCCATTTCCTGCCAGTTTTCTGGCGGGGTTTCAGGGTCTAAACCGGCCGCTTCAAAGGCGTCCTTGTTCCAGAACAGCACAATGGTGGAGCGCTGGAAAGGTATGCCGTAGGTGTTGCCATCCAACTGGCCGTTTTCCATCAAACCGGGGTAGAAACCGTCAAGCCAGTTGCGCTCTTCATCGGTTTCGACCAGATCATCGAACGCCACGATGGCGTCCTGCTCAACCAGTTCGTAAAGATCAATCGAGAACATCACCGATAGCTGCGGTGTATCGCCTGACTCAATTGCCGACATGGTGCGCACGCGGGTGTCGTCGTAGTTGCCGGCGTAGATGGCTTCTACTGAAATGTCGGGATGCTCGCTCTCAAACTCGGCCACTAAGTCGTCAATGACGTTAGTCAGCGCGCCGCCCACTGAAACCGGGTAGTACATGGTCAGGTCAACGGTGTTCGCGTTGACTTGGGTGGCGCTTAACATGCCAGCCACAAGCGCGGTGGTAGCGAACGGGATACGCAAACGCATAAAAAGACTCCACGAATATCAGTGTTGGAAAGAGCCCACCGCCGGTGGACGAGAAACGACGCGAGGCGAGCCTGGTAATGCACTTGGCAAAACGCTATCCAGACGTAAACCGTTATTCGCAAACAAGTGGGCGTTTTCTGGCGCCCAATAGAGCCGACAAGCGCCGTCAGTCAGAGCGGGTTTGCCATTGATGCGTACGCGTAGGCTGTGCCCGCCCACCGCCACATGGACAATCGTGTCGGCGCCTAAATACTCCTCGCTAAGTACGGTGGCCAGCACGCCTGGCTCCGACGCCGGACGCAGCTCAATATCTTCCGGGCGAATACCTAGCTGACCGCCAACGGCTTCCAGCGGTGCTACCGTGGTGGTTGGCTCGCCGTCGATAACAGCGCCTTGGTCGCCTTTAACAAGTGGCAGCAAGTTCATGGCAGGACTCCCTATAAAGCTAGCGGCAAAGGCGCTGGCAGGCTGGTTATAAAGCGCGTCAGGCGACCCGTCCTGAACGATGCGGCCGTGCTGCATCAGAATCACGCGGTCCCCCATGCTCATGGCCTCGACCTGATCGTGGGTCACGTAAATCACCGTCATATTCAGGCGGCTTTGTAGCGCCTTGATTTCCCGGCGCATATCGCTGCGCAGCCGCGCATCCAGATTGGAGAGTGGCTCATCCATCAAGCAGATCGGGTGTTCCGAGATAACCGAACGGGCCAGCGCCACCCGCTGGCGCTGGCCGCCAGAGAGTTGGGCAGGTTTCCGGTTCAGGTAATCGGTAAGGTCGACAAGCTCAGCCACCTTGGCCAGCCGCTCGCGCTGTTCAGCTTTAGGCACTTTGCGGCTGCGCAGGCCAAACACGATATTGTCGGCAACGCTTAGATGCGGGAACAGCGCATAGGATTGAAACACCATGCTTAAGCCACGGTCGCCCGGCGGCAGGCGCGTAACGTCACGCTCACCAATATGGATCTGCCCGTCGCTTGCCTCTTCCAGGCCTGCAATCATGCGCAGTGTGGTGGATTTCCCACAACCTGAAGGGCCCAGCAGAATGACAAACTGGCCGGGCGTTACGTCGAAGGAAATCTCATCGACCGCAGCGGTCGCACCCCACCGCTTGGTGACGCGATCCAAGCGGATTCGCGATTGATTCATAACACACATCACCAGCTGTTGGTTATTGTTGGTCAGCTTGCGTTGAAGGTGTTGCTGTTGTGTGACGTTTATATGGCAAAGTTGTGTCGGGTAATAGTTATATAGCTCTTTTAGCTAAAGATCTCAATGTAGCCTGAGACTAGTGCCGTTCATTGTTGAAGAGCTGATGCTGGCATCGCATAACGCCGCGTCGATTTACCCGCTTTCACCACCTGCCCCGGTACCTCATGGCCGATAAGCTCGGGGAGAGTAGCGGCGACGTTAAGCAGGGCGTCCAGGTCAACACCGGTGTTCACGCCCATGGCTTCGAACATATGCACTAAATCTTCGGTGCATACGTTGCCGGTGGCGCCGGGGGCAAAGGGGCAGCCGCCCAGGCCGCCGAGTGCTGAGTCGAAGCGGGTAATCCCTGCCTGCCAGGCTGCTAGGGCATTGGCCAGGCCCATGCCGCGAGTGTTGTGAAAATGCAGGGTAAACGGCGTTTCAGGCCAGCGCTCAAGTACCGCTTCACACAGGCGTTTGACCTGGGCCGGGTTGGCCATGCCGGTGGTGTCGCACAGCGTTACCCCTTGGATGCCCAGCGCTATCAGCTTTTCAACCAGTTCCAGCACCCGCGCTTCGGGCACTTCGCCTTCAAAGGGGCAACCAAAGGTGGTGGAGAGTGAGGCGTTGATAAACACGCCGCTGCCCTGTGTCACGTCCAGGATAGCCGAAAATTGTTCAAGGGATTGCTCGGGCGTCATGCGCAGGTTGGCCAGGCCGTGGCTGTCGCTTGCCGACATTACCAGATTGATCTCATCGACGTTGCAGGCAAGCGCGCGTTCGGCACCTTTTACGTTGGGCACCAGCACGGTGATATCTACGCCTGCCCGGCGCTGAAGGCTGGTAACAACGTCGGCGGCATCGCGCAGGTTGGGAATCGCTTTAGGGGAGGTAAATGATGTCGCCTCGATGCGCTTGAGGCCCGTGGTGGAGAGGGCGTCAATCCAGCGGATTTTTTCTTCTGTAGGCACAAAACGCGCTTCAATTTGTAGGCCGTCACGGGGGGCGACTTCGTTGATCTCGATTCTCAAAGGGCAGGGTGATAACTGGCTCATAACAAACTCCTTAAATGATGCCTGCCTGGCGCAGTTTGGTGCGGGTTTCTTGATCGATACCCAGCTCGTCCAGTACGTCGTCGGTGTGTTGACCAAGGTTCGGGCCGCCATTGCCCAGGCGCCCGGGCGTGGCGCTTAGCTTGGGCAGTACACCGGGCACTTTGAGCGGCTGGCCGTTGGGGCGGGTAAAGGTTTGGATCATCTCCCGCGCCAGGTAGTGGGGATCAAAGGCGATATCTTCAGCGGTGTAGGGGTAGCCGGCGGGCACCCGGGCATCGTCTAGGGCCTGTAGAATGGCGTCCCGCGGGCGTTCTAGCGTCCAGGCTTCAATGGCTGCATCAATCATGGTGGCTTGCTGGCTGCGCCCATCGTTATGGGCAAGTGCTGGGTCGCTTCCTAAATCCTCGCGGCCAATCACGCCCATCAAGCGTTTAAAGATGCTGTCGCCATTGCCAGCGATAAGCACGTAGTCGCCGTTCAGGCAGCGGTAGGCGTTTGAAGGCGTAATGCCGGGAAGGGCGCTGCCGCTGGGCTCGCGGACCTGGCCGCTGGCATCAAATTCCGGCAGCAGGCTTTCCATCATGGCAAATACTGATTCATACAGAGCGACATCAATTTCCTGGCCAAGGCCGCTGCGGTTTCGCTCTTGAAGGGCCAGCAAGGTGCCGATCACCGCGTAAAGGGCGGAAAGCGAGTCGCCGATGCTCACGCCCACCCGCACGGAGGGTTCGTCCGGCTGGCCGGTAAGGTAGCGCAGCCCACCCATTGCTTCGCCAATTACGCCAAAACCGGGCTTGTCGCGGTAGGGGCCGGTCTGCCCGTAACCCGAAATATGCACCATGATCAGCCGTGGGTTGAGGGCTGATAACGCTTCCCAACCTAGCCCCCAACTTTCAAGCGTGCCGGGGCGAAAATTCTCCACGACCACGTCTGCCTCGGCGGCAAGCTGGCGCACCAGGGCCTGGCCCTCTTCGCTGCGTAAGTCCAGCGCCACTGAGCGCTTGTTGCGGGTCTGCACGTGCCACCAAAGCGAGGTGCCGTCTTCAATCATTCGCCATTTGCGAAGTGGGTCGCCGGTGCCGGGCGGCTCAATCTTGATTACGTCAGCGCCAAACTCACCCAGCAGTTTGGTGGCGAAGGGGCCGGCAATCAGCTGGCCTAGCTCAAGTACTTTTAGGTCCTGTAAGGGAAGCTTACGCGCTTCAGGAGCGTTCATTAAGGCTCTCCTCTACTTGTCGTTATTCGTAGTGAGCGCCAGCATGGGGCAGCCGTTTAGAGGCGACAATTAGGCAATGGGTAACAAAGGGTTCGTGGCTGGCGAAGGTATGCGCTAGCATGGGCAGACTGTTAGTTAAGAGATTTGATCATGCGCCGCTTCGACTTTGTCACCCTTAAACTGTTTATTTCTGTGGCAGATGAAGGACGCCTGACGGCAGCGGCCGAACGTGAGCATTTAGCGCTTGCTGCGGTGAGTAAGCGGATTAGCGACCTTGAGGCGCTGGTCGGGACGACGTTGCTTTATCGCCGCCCCAGAGGCGTTGAGCTAACCCCCGCTGGCCAAGCGTTTCTGCACCACGCTCGACGCATTATGGATAATATCGAGCGCCTGGAAGCGGAGCTAAGTGAATATGGCGAAGGGGTGCGCGGCCATGTGCGCATCCACTCCAACACCTCGGCCATTATTGCGTTTCTTCCCCAGGATCTCAGCACTTTCTCTCACCACTATCCCGATATTAAAATCGACCTGCAGGAGCGGGTGAGTAGTGAAATTGTGGCCGCCGTGCGCGATGGATTGACCGATATCGGCATCTTCGCGGGGCATGTCGCGGCACCTGACCTCCAACAGCTTTCGTACCGGAATGACCGGCTGGTATTGGTAACGCCTGGCAATCACCCGCTGGCGGCGCGTGAAAGTATTGCCTTCAATGAGGCGCTCGACTTCGATTTTATCGGCCTCCAGCAGGATGCCTCGCTGCAAGCACTACTGCATGAACAAGCCAATATTGCTGGCAAGGCGTTACGGATGCGCATTCAGGTGCGTAGCTTCGATGCCATTTGCCGCATGATTCATCATGGGATGGGCGTGGGCATACTGCCTGAAAAGACCATCTATCGTGAATTGGGGGATCTGGAGTTGAAAAGCATTCCGCTTAGCGACCCTTGGGCGCAGCGCGAACTGGTGATCGGTATGCGCCGTTACGCCACCCTGCCGGCCACTGCCCGTCATTTAGTGGATCATCTGATTAAGGCTGAAACGACGCCTTCTTAAATGCCACGCATCCCCCTTCGGGTTCGTGTTTGGAGAAAGCTTATTAGCATTCTGAGCCCTCCCTTATAGGCTGGCCCCTGAATAAACATGGCTAACGACTGCCAACGCCTCTCCATCTTTAGTCGTATGCTGTTTTACGAGAGCCCTCAAACGCCCGCTGCCATGGGGTCTCCAGCCATCGTATTTTGCGAAGTCAGCCTTCTTGAACGTCGATTTGAGCGTACCGGCGGCTTGTTTCAAGATCGATAGAACAACATCGCACCATCCTGCCTATAACGACAAATTGAGAGAGTACATCTCATGCAAAAATCACTGTTTGCCACGCTCACCGCGTTAGGCATTTTAGCGGTTGCTCCCTTCGCGCTGGCCAACCCGATTGAAATTCAAGTTAACAACACCATGAGTGAAGGCGGCTCTGAAAGTGCAGCGGTTGAACGCTTTGCGGAGTATCTGGAAGAGCAGGCGCCGGGGCGCTTCAACGTACGGCCTTTCCTTGCGGGCTCCTTGGGCGGTGAAGATTCCGTACTGGAGCTGCTCAACCTGGGCCAGACCCAGCTTTCACTCACCGGTGGCAACTGGCGCCAGCAATATGCGCCGGAGTACGACGCCATTACCGTGCCCTTCCTGTTCACGACCTAGGATGAGGTAGACAGCTATATCGATAGCCCATCGGGCCAGACGCTGATCGAACAGGCAGAACAGCAGGGCGGTCTCAAGTTTCTGGGTGTTCAGCACCGTGGCCCGCGTCATATGACCGCCAATAAAGAAATCCATACGCCAGAAGATTTGCAAGGCTTCCGGCTACGCCTGCCGTCATTACCGATCTGGCTAGAGGTCTGGGAGGAACTGGGCGCGCAGGTAGTGAACGTGCCCGCGCCGGAAATCTATCTCGCCATGCAGACCCGCCAGGTTGATGGCCACGAAAACTCCCTCTCTTCGCCCTACACGCGGCGCTTGTGGGAAGTGCAGGACTATCTCATTACCACCAGCCACGTGCAGTTCCCCTGGAGCTGGGTTGCCAGCGCGCGTTGGTGGGACGGCTTGGAGGAAGAGGATCAGGCGCTGATTTCTGAGGCGGTTGATGTCGCTCGTGCCTACGGCATCGAGCAGGAGCTCGAACTGGATGATTTTTATCTGGATGCCCTTCAGGAAGAGGGTATGACGGTTGTCCAGCCGGATACTGAAGCCTTCCGTGAAGCGGCCATGCCCGCCATTGATCGTGTGCTGTCAGAAATGGCCGACGGTGTACGCGACGACGCTATCAGCGCGAGCCAAGCAAGCGACTGATCATCACCAGGTGGAGGCATGATGATGCCGCCACCGTCTTAGGTAAGGAGTTATCTTGTGGATGGAGCACTGCCACCCGCAAACGGAGCCGATCGTTTGGCTTTTTATACCCTGCGCTATGTCACCCGCCTATGCGATGCCGTGGGTATAGCGCTATTAGTCGGCATTTTAGGCTTGATCGTGGCCGCCGTGGTTGCCCGCGATTTGCTCAACTGGGGCATGCCCTGGAGCGAGGAAGTCGTCTCGCTGCTGGCTATTTACGCCATTGGTTTTGGCTCGATCTCCGCTTGGGTACGTAGCGACCATCTGGTCGTGGACCTGTTTAGCCACCGGCTTGGTGCGCTGGGCCATCAAGTGCAGTATCGGCTGACGGCCATTATCTCCGTCGGTTTTTTTGTGCTGGCGAGCTGGGGCGCCTGGATCATGTCCGATATGAGCGCCAATAATAAAACAGTCTCGTTGAGTATCAGCTTCTCCTATCTCTATTACGGCTTGTTATTCAGTTTTGTTGCCATGGCGCTGATCGCCACTTGGCAAACCTTACGCGGTCCCGTTACGTGGTTGAATAAGCCCGCACACGAGGAGATAACGCCATGATGGAACTTGCGATATTCGTCGGCGGGCTGCTGCTGTTAATGATGATCGGCCTGCCCGTGGTGGTGTCGATTGGGGTTACCTCGTTTATTGCGCTGGCGGTAACCGGAGCTGGCGGTTTGCCGGTTGAGCTGCTTTCGCTGCGCATGGTGCAAACGCTTAATAATTTCACCTTGATGGCGATTCCGTTGTTTATCCTGGCGGCCAACATCATGAACCTGGGCTCGACCACCACCCGAATATTTGATTTTGCGACGGCTTTGGTGGGCTTTACCAAAGGTGGGCTAGGCCACGCCAACGTAGTGGCGAGTTCTATCTTTGCCACCATGTCCGGCACGGCGGTGGCTGATGCCGCAGGGCTTGGCAGTATCGAAATCAAGGCGATGAAAGAGCGCGGCTATGCCTTGGACTATACGACCGGAATTACCGCGGCATCGAACGTGGTTGGCCCGATTCTGCCGCCGAGTATTGCGCTGGTGGTTTACGGCTGGCTCGCCAATGTAAGTATCGGCGGGCTCTTTATGGCGGGGTTGGTGCCGGGTATTTTAATGGCGCTACTGCTCATGGGCATGACCGTTTTACTCGGCGCCACAGGGAAAGTCGTGATGCCTGCTCCCGTACCGTTTGATGCAGCTGAAGTCGTACGAACCGGTAAGCGGGCTATTTTACCCTTGATGATGCCTGCAATCATCGTTGGCGGTATTTGGGGCGGCTTCTTCACACCAACTGAAGCCGGCGCAATTGCCTCGCTGTATGCGGTGATACTGGGCGGGGTGATCTATCGCGACTTGAGTTTGAAAAGCCTGTACGACGCCTTTCGCCGTACGCTGATGTTCAGCGCGGTCATTCTGCTGATCATTGCGGTATCAAGCTTTTATGGCTGGATTCTGGTGCGTATGGGCATTCCCCAAGCGCTGGCTGGTCAAGTGGCCAGTATCGATATGCCCACTATTGCGCTGCTGATATGCTTTGCGCTGTTCTTCCTGCTGATCGGCTGCTTTATGTCGGTGATTGAAAGCATCCTGATCTTTACCCCCATTGTGGTGCCTGCCGCGTTGAGTGCAGGCTTGGACCCGATACATTTCGGTATCGTGATGGTGATTACCCTCTCGGTCGGGGTCATTACGCCGCCGTTCGGCACGGTGCTGTTCATGATGGTAGGCATTACCCGGCTGCGTTACGGCCAGGTGGTTAAGGCAGTACTGCCGTTTTTGCTGCCGATTATGGCGGCCATTCTACTGTTGATTGCTGTGCCGGGATTGGCCACTTGGCTGCCTGGCGTGATGGGGTATTGATATGACTAACCCCGCCCTGCTGGAAATCCCAGCGGGACGGGGCTAGGTTGGCGATTAGCCGTCGCTAGGCAGAATACGCCCGGGATTCATTAGCCCTTTCGGGTCGAACAGGTTTTTAACCCCGCTAATCAACTCCCGCTCGATAGGCGATAACCGTGCCAGGTAGGCCGCCTGCTTGGTGCGCCCAATGCCGTGCTCTGCGCTGATGCTGCCGTGAAACTCATCAAGCACGTCAAAAAGCCGCTCTTCCAAGGCGTGCAGATGGGCTTTTTTATCTGCGTCAGGAAGTGCAGTGGGCGGCAGTATATTGAAGTGCAGATTGCCATCGCCCACGTGCCCGTAAGCGATGATTTCGCACTCGGGAGACGCGTTCATTACTACGTCACTGGCGCGGGTGACAAAGTCGGGAATGGCTGAGATAGGTATCGAGATATCGGTACGTAAATGCTCGCCGCGCCGCCGTTGGCCTTCCAGCATGCTTTCGCGGAACTGCCACAGCTGCGCGGACTGGCTAGCGCTGGATGCCAGTGCCCCATCAAGCACCAGCTCACGCTCCATACCGGTTTCCAGCAGTTGCTCCAGCATGGCGCCTAGATCCACTGGTCCCGTGGCCGCGACTTCCATCAATACGTACCAAGGGTAAGCGCTTTCCAGCGGGTCGCGTAGCTCGGGCGTTGCCTCTATCGCAAGCTCAATACAGCGGCGGGGAATGAGCTCGAAGGCGGTTAGCAAGTCGCAGCAGTCGCGTCGCGCTAAACCATATAGATCGATCACCGCTTGTACCGATGGCAGGCCGAGCAGGGCGGTGCGGTTCTGGGTAGGCCGAGGCGAGAGTTTGAGTACAGCACCCGTGACAATTCCCAGCGTGCCTTCACTGCCCAGAAACAGCTGTTGAAGGTCGTAACCGCGGTTGTCCTTATGCAGAGCACTCAGGCTATCCATCACGCGCCCATCCGGCAGAACGACCTCAAGGCCGAGCACCAGCTCGCGCATCATGCCGTAGCGCAGTACGTTGAGCCCACCTGCGTTGGTGGCGATATTGCCGCCAATCTGGCAGCTGCCCTGAGCGCCGAGCGAAAGCGGAAATTCGCAGTCATGCTCAAAGGCGGCCAGCTTAACGTTTTCGAGAATACAGCCCGCATCCACCGTGATGGTGAAATTGATCGGATCAATGGCGCGCACGCTATTCAACCGCTCCAAGCTGATTACCAGCTCCTGACCGCTTGCGGCGGGCAAGGCACCTGCCACCAAACCGCTATGACCGCCCTGGGGCGTCATAGCGACACCTTGTGCATAGCAGCGCCTGACCACCTCAGCGACCTCTGTTGTATCAGCCGGGCGTGCCACGGCCAGCGGCACGCCCAGCGTATCGCCGGCCCAGTCGCTTACATAGCGCGCCATGGCCTCCGGCTCGCGCAGCAGACCACGCTCGCCAAGCAGGGTAGCCAGCTCATTGAGAAAGCTAGTCGTGTCTGTCATTAATCCGACTCCTGCCATGCAGCGCCCTCGGGGTAACGATGTTGTGCCTGGGATTCAGCATGCATGGAAATGCTGTAGCCTGGTGCCTCGGGCACCTGATAGCGACCATGATTAATCACTACTGGGTCGATAAAGTGCTCGTGAAGATGATCCACGTACTCAAGCACACGCCCTTCAAGCTCGCCGGATACCGCGATGTAGTCAAACAGCGAAATATGCTGGGTGTATTCGCACAGCCCAACACCGCCGCCATGCGGGCAAACCGGTACGCCGTACTTGGCGGCCATCAGTACGACTAGAATCACTTCATTGAGGCCACCAAGGCGGGCAGCATCCAGCTGGCAGTAGTCAATGGCGTCCGCCTGAAAGAACTGCTTGAACATCACTTTGTTGTGACAGTGTTCGCCGGTGGCGACCCCGATCGGCGCGACGCGGTGGCGGATCTCGGCGTGGCCCAGAATATCGTCGGGGCTGGTGGGTTCTTCGATCCATAGTGGGTCAAATTCAGCCAGACGGCGCATCTTGGCGACTGTTTCATCGACTTCCCATACCTGGTTGGCGTCCATCATCAGCACGTTGTCCCAACCGATCTCTTCTCGCAGTAGCGCTGCACGGCGGGCATCCTCTTCAATATCGCCGCCAATTTTCTGTTTAAAGTGGGTCCACCCTTCTGCTAACGCTTCCCGGGCCAGGTTGCGCACTTTGTCATCGCTGTAGCCTAGCCAGCCTGCAGAAGTGGTGTAGCCGGGGTAGCCATCGCGGCACATTTCGGCCTCACGCGCCGCTTTGCCGGGGCCTTGGCGGCGCAGCAGGCAAATTGCTTCCTCAGGCGTTAGCGCATCGGTGACAAAGCGGAAATCAAGGCAGCGCACCAGCTGCTCTGGAGTCATATCCACCAGCAGTTTCCATACCGGCTTGCCTTCGCGTTTTGCCCACATATCCCACACGGCGTTAACGATGGCGGCGGTAGCCAAGTGAATCGCACCTTTATCGGGGCCAATCCAGCGCAACTGACTGTCGCCGGTGAGCTCGCGCCAGAACGTACCCATATTGTCGGTAATGGAGGAAAGCGTGCGACCCTCGATCAGCGGCGCCAGGGAGTGCACGGCGGTGACCACAATCTCGTTACCCCGGCCGATGGTAAAGGTTAAGCCGTGCCCTTCCGGGCTGCCATCATCGGTATGCAGGGTGACATACGTGGCTGAGTAATCGGGGGCGGCATTCATGGCATCAGAGCCATCGAGCGAGCGCGAGGTGGGGAAACGGATATCCTGGATCTCGACGTGCGTAATTGTTGTCATTGCGTTCTCCGGGGTGTGATTTAAGCAGTGGAAGGATCAGCGGCGGGCCAAGTGACGCATCAGTTCGCGAATGCCGTAGGTCCAAGGCGGTAGCTGATCGCTTCTGCCCACCGGGTTAACCAGGGAGCCCAAGGCTGGGGTAGAAATAGTCACGCGATCGCCGAGGTGGTGAGTAAAGCCCTGGCCTTTGCCATCACGGTCTTTGATAGGGGAGAACATCGTACCCAGAAACAGCATGAAACCATCCGGGTACTGGTGATGTTCACCGATGGTTTGACTTACCAGGTCCAACGGGTCGCGGCTGATCTCGCGCATATCGCTCTCGCCTTGAAGCAGGAAGTCGTCATCCTCGCCTTCAATACGCAGTGCGACTTGGCAGTTGCGCACGCTGTCGATAGTAAAGTGATCATCAAATAGACGAATAAACGGGCCGATTGAGCAGGAGGCGTTGTTATCTTTCGCCTTGCCAAGCAGTAGGGCGCTGCGTCCTTCAACGTCGCGCAAGTTGACATCATTACCCAGAGTAGCGCCGCGTACCTGACCGCGGCTGTCCACGGCTAGCACGATTTCCGGCTCGGGGTTATTCCATTGTGAAGATGCATGCAACCCTACTGACGCACCAAAACCTACCGAGGAAAGCGGCTGAGCTTTGGTAAACACTTCCGCATCAGGGCCGATACCCACTTCCATATATTGTGACCAGCCACCGCGTGCCTGAAGCGCTGTCTTAAGCGCCATGGCCTCTTCAGACCCGGGGGCAATCTTGGAAAGATCGGTGCCAATTAGTGCCTGCAGGTCGTCGCGCAGCGCAACGGCTTTAGCCGGGTCGCCGCCCGCCTGCTCTTCGATTACCCGCTCCAGTAAGCTGACGGCGAAGGTGACGCCACAAGCTTTAACAGCCTGAACATCACAGGGGGCGAGCAGGTAGGGCGCTTGTGGTTGAGCCTGTTGGGAATTCGCCAGCAGCGTCTCGATGCTGCCCAACGATGCACCCTCGGCGCGTCGCACCACCTCCAGAACATCGTCGCGCTCCAGCAGGTCGGCCATGGTAGGGCCAAACTCGGTGATGTCGATGATGTTGCCCTCGTTCACCGTGACCAATGCGGGACCCGGGTGCGCGCCGTCCAACCATACGCGGCCCACGAGCAGAGCGTTATCCAGGTCAGTGGGAAGAGTATCAATCAGTGATAGTGGTTGCATGAGCGCCTCCTGATGAACAAGCGACCGGCGTTGCTACCGTGTCGCCTGCGTTGTTATAGATGTTGTTCTGTATGACAGGTATACCAGAGCATGACTTACTCTAGCGCACCGCTACATTTCGGGTCGATAGGCAAATCTGTTTAGATGAAGGTAGTTGCGCAATTGAAGGCCGCCAGCTAAGTTTGAAACTGCTGGTATGATACGTATACAGCAAGATGGTCGGTTACATCCGCTATTGCTATTCGCAAGTGCTACTCGCAAATAACCAACAATAAATCCAATGGTTGTGAGGAAAATAAGATGCGCTATAAAAGCCAATACCACCTAGCCATGTCTCGCCTGTTAACCGCTACGCTAATCGCTGCAGGTATCAGCGTGGCCGGTGCGGTACAGGCCGCCGAGAACCTGCGTTTTGCCCACGTTTATGAAACGTCGGAGCCTTTCCATAAGTGGGCACTGTGGGCGGCAGATGAAATTGAAGAGCGGACCGATGGCCGTTACACCATGGAGGTATACGCCGCTTCTTCTTTGGGTAAAGAAGAAGACATTAACGAAGGGCTTGGGCTAGGCACGGTGGATGTCATTTATACCGGCACGCAGTTTGCTGGCCGCGGTTATGGGCCAATCGGCATTGCGGGGGCTGCGTATATGTTCCGTGACTTTGATCACTGGCAGGCCTTTGCTGACAGTGACCTGTTCCAGGAAATTGCCCGAGGCTACCAGGATGCCACCGGGAACGTGCCACTGACGCTCAATTATTATGGCGAACGCCATGTAACATCGAATACGCCGATCAATACACCCGAGGATATGTCAGGCCTCAAGATACGTGTGCCCAACGCGCCGATGTACATGATGATGCCTAACGCAGTAGGCGCTAACCCCACCCCGATTGCTTTCGATGAAGTCTACCTGGCCCTGCAGCAAGGTGTGGTCGACGCGCAGGAAAATCCGCTGCCAACCATTCGCGCCAAGGCGTTTCATGAGGTACAGGATTACATCAATCTAACCGGCCATATTACTGATTCGCTAATCACGATCGTAGGTGGACCGCGCTGGAACCAACTGAGCGAAGAGGATCAGGAAATATTCCGCGAGGTATTCCAGGAAGCCGCTGAGAACAACACCCAGGATATCCTGCAGGCTGAGGCAGAGCTGGTCGCCTGGTTTGAGGAGCAGGGGAATACCATCAACGAAGTGGATCGCGACATCTTCCGTGAGGCCGTTGTACCCGCTCATAACGGCGATGCTGCCACCTGGGATCAGGAAACCTACGATCGCCTACAGGCTATCGGCCAATAATCCAACCTCAGCGAACACTTCGCTAACTTTTTGGCGAAGTGTCTGGAGTATTGAGCCATGAGTGACGCACGCGAAGATGCACCGCCCAGCATTGATCCTATGGTGGATTTTGAATCCGCCTTTGAAGATGCCCCCTTCAAACTGAGTGATTATCGAATTGAAGACTTTGTGACCCTGACGTTGTTCTGGGCACTTATTCTGGTGGTCTTCGCTCAGTTTTTTAGCCGCTATGTGATGGGCAGTTCTATCGGCTGGACTGAGGAAATTGCCCGTTATCTGCTGATTGGGGTTGGCTTTTTGGGCAGCGTAATGGCCGCCCGCAACGGCAGCCACATCATGGTGGAGTTCTTCTACCATTACATGCCGGGGTGGCAGGCACGTTTATTGGAGCGCTTGGTGGGCCTGGTAAGCCTTGGTTTTTATATAGCAATGGCGTGGATCGCCTATCAGCTGGCAGCACGTACCAATAGCCTGATGGTATCGGTCGACCTGCCCAAGAGCATCATCTATTTCACGGTCTGTGCGGCGTTTGTATTAATGGCGCTACGTACCATCCAGCGGCTTTATCTGAAGTACCGGGATCGTACCGATGTCGTTTGAGAAGTGGTATCCCGTTATGCCATTTTTATCGAGAGGCCTGCTATGCCCCGAATTTCCATGATGCGTTGGCAAAAACCGTTAGTGTCGCCACTGCTCTCGGTACTGGCCGTGCTGGGGTGCGTAATATTACCGCTGATGGGCTATCACCTCGGCTTCTTGTTTTTCGCGTTATTCACCATGTTGGTGCTCGGGGTTCCCATTGCGGTTAGCTTGGCGGGCGCCTGTCTGATGTTTGTACTGATCACAGGCCAAGTGCCCAGCATCGTCATAGCGCACCGCATGATCAACGGCATCGATAGCTTTCCACTGCTGGCCATTCCGTTTTTTATCTTTGCTGGCAGCCTGATGAATAACGGCGGCATCACGGAGCGAATCTTCAATTTTGCCAAGGCCCTGATGGGCTGGATGCGCGGTGGGCTGGGGCACGTTAACGTGGGCGCCAGCATCGTGTTTTCTGGAATGTCAGGGGCGGCCGTGGCGGATGCCGGTGGCCTTGGCATGATTGAAGTGAAGGCGATGAAAGATGCGGGCTACGATGAGGAGTTTGCGGTGGGTATTACCGCGGCCTCATCCACCATCGGGCCGATTATCCCGCCGAGTTTACCCATGGTCATTTACGGCGTTATGGCATCAGCCTCTGTGGGCCAACTGTTTGCCGCCGGGTTAATTCCTGGGCTGTTAATGGGGGGGATGTTAATGCTGATGATCTTTATCATCTCGCGCCGCCGCGGCTATCAGCGTGACGCGATATTTTCGATGCGCGTGCTTGGGCATACCTTTAAGCGGGCTTTTCTATCACTGATGACGCCCGTTATTATCGTGGGCGGTATTATCACCGGCGCGTTTACCCCTACTGAGGCGGCGGTCGCTGCGGTGTTCTATGCGCTGATACTGGGTATCGTGGTTTACCGCACCCTGACCTGGCGTAAGCTGTTAAAAGTCAGTATGGAAACCATCGAGACAACCGCGGTCATTCTGTTGATTGTCTCTTCAGCATCGATATTTGCCTGGATACTCACCAGTAACCAAGTCACCCAGAACGTGATTGCTCTAATGGGGCCGTTTGCCGATAGCAAACTTGCCGTACTGATGATGGCCAACATTGTACTCATCATTGTCGGCTGCTTTATGGAAACGATCGCCGCGATCACCATCCTGGTGCCGGTCCTGTTGCCCATGGCGGTTGCCGTGGGTGTCGATCCCGTTCACTTTGGCGTGATTATGGTGCTCAACCTGATGATCGGCCTGTTGACGCCGCCGGTGGGAATGGTGCTCTACGTACTTTCCCGAGTATCCAATGTCAGCTTTGAGCGTTGCATGCGAGGAACCATTCCGTTCCTGATTCCGCTGGTGATCTGCTTGCTGTTAGTGACTTTTATTCCGGCTATTTCCATGTGGCTTCCCACGCTGATATACCGTTGAGCACGACCGGCTGATTAGCCGTTAACAACAATATTAGGCTTTGGAGTATTGCTTGATGACCGATACGTCATTGGATTTTCGCGTTACCCGTGAGGATTTAACGCGCTTTATGCAAGCGGCACTTGTGGCTGCTGGCGCCAATCAAGCATCTGCCGATGCCGTGAGCCGAGCGTTGGTAACCGCCTCACGCATGGGTACAGATAGCCACGGGTTACGTCTATTGCCGCATTATTTACAGGCGCTGAAAGGCGGGCGTATCAACGGCGCGCCTGACATGGTGTTTCACCAGCGCTTGGCGGCAACGGGCTTTTTAGATGCCGATGATGGGCTAGGTCATTTGGCAGGCTATACCGCCATCGAGCATGCCATGACGATGGCTGGCGACGTGGGAATGGGGGCTGTGGCGGTTGGAAACTCATCGCACTTTGGCGCAGCGGGGTGCTATGCGTTGGCGGCGGCCGAAAAGGGCTATCTGGGCATGGCGTTCTGTAACTCGGATCCGTTCGTGCTGCTCCATGACGGCGCCAAGCCTTTTCACGGCACTAATCCTATCGCCTTTGCGGCGCCGGTAGCTGGGGGCGCGCCGTATTTGCTGGATATGGCGACCAGCTCGATTCCCTGGAACCGCGTGCGGCAGTTCGGGGCGATTGGTCGCGAACTGCCGGATCAGGTGGCTGCTAATGCTGAAGGTAAGGTGAGCCGCGTGCCTGGCGAGGTTACAGCATTGCTGCCGTTAGGAGGCAGTAGCTTTGGGTTTAAAGGCGCAGGGCTCGGCGGCATGGTCGAAATACTGAGCTCGATGCTCTCGGGAATGCAGCACGGCTTCAAACTTTTACCCATGGTCGGGCCGGATATGGCGACGCCACGTGGCGTGGGGCATTTCTTTTTAGCAATGAAACCCGATGCGTTTGTGGAAGAAGGCACGTTTGCACGCGGGCTGGCTGAATATTTAGCGGATCTCCGGGCCCAGCCTGCTACACCAGACGCGCGGGTAATGGCGCCAGGTGATCGCGAATGGCGCTGCCAAGCGCAGCGCGATGTTGGCGGCATTCCTCTGGATTCTGCCAATCAGTCGGCTTATGCAGAGATCGCCAAGCAGTACCAGCTAGCGCCGCTATCTCGACTCGATTGAAGGGACAGTTGAAGGATCGCAACGGGAAATACAGTAAAGTGGCGGTGAATTCCAGGTTAATCAGGAGCGACTGCCTATGAGCAGATACCGGATCGAGCGTAAAACGCTGTCTGAACAGGTCGCCGAACAGCTTGAGGCAGAGATTCTGGAGGGGCGGCTAAGCGAAAATGATCAATTGCCTTCAGAACGGGAATTGATGGAGCAGTTTGGTGTAGGCAGGCCCGCCGTGCGTGAAGCACTGTTCCATTTGCAGCAGCTTGGGTTAATCGCGATCAACAGCGGTACGCGTGCGAGGGTGATCCGGCCTACCGCCGAAGCCGTCATGGCGAGGCTTTCTGGCGTTACCCGGCAGTTGCTTTCCAAGCCTGATGGGCAGCAGTATTTTCAGGAAGCCCGGGCGATGTTCGAGATATCACTGGCGCGTCATGCTGCGCGCCACGCAAGCGATGAGGATTTGACGCGATTGCGCGATGCGCTGTCAGCCAATCGTGACGCTATTGGTGATGAGGCTCGTTTCAAGCGCTCCGATAACGACTTTCATGGCGTATTGGCAAGTATTGGCCGTAACCCGATCTTTGATGCTATTCACGTGGCGCTTTCTGAATGGCTGGATGATCGGCGCGCATTGGTATTACAGCAAAAGGATGAGGATAAGGCGGCCACTGCTGCTCATACTGAAATCATCGAAGCGATCGAGTCCCGGGACCCTGATGCGGCCGAGGCGGCCATGCGGCGCCACCTCGACCGTCACTACGGCACCTATAGGCAGCTTAAAAAACGCCTATCGGATGCTTCTTAACGTTGCTGGGGCTAGCCCTCACGCTTACCATCCACCAGTCGCGAAACCTTAAAAGGATTATCGTCGCGCAAGGCTTCAGGCAGTAAGCCAGCAGGCAGGTCCTGATAGCAGACGGGGCGCAGGAAACGATAAATCGCGGCGCTGCCGACAGACGTGGTGCGGCTGTCGGACGTTGCCGGGAACGGTCCGCCATGCACCATCGCGTGACCCACTTCGACCCCGGTCGGCCAGCCATTGGCCAGGAGTCGACCGGCGCGCTGTTCAAGCGTGGGCAGAAGTGATTTTGCGGCCTCCAGGTCGCCATCGTCCATTTGCAGGGTAATCGTCAGCTGACCTTCGAGCTGGTCGGCAACACGCTGCATCTCCTGCGCGTCAGCGCACTCAATGACCAGCGAGGCAGCACCAAAGATTTCGCCCTGAAGCGCGTCATTGTTAAGGAAGTCCTGAGCGCTGGCCACAAATAGCCCTGTTTGGCAGCTATGCGGGCCGCTGCCTGCTTGGCCGCGCGCCACTTCCTTGACGCTTGGCTGGCTCGAAAGGGCGGAGACACCGCTTTGATACGCCTCATGGATGCCGGGCGTCAGCATCGTTTGGGCGCCGCTGGCTTTAACGGCTTCCCCAGCGGTAGCGATGAACGCATCCAGGTCAGCGCCTTTGAGGCCAATGACCAGGCCAGGGTTGGTGCAGAACTGGCCGGCACCCATGTTCAGCGAGGCGACAAAGCCTTCGGCAACCTTGTTGCCGCGCGCTTTCAGTGCCTCGGGGAACAGGAATACAGGGTTGATGCTGCTCATTTCGGCATAAACGGGAATCGGCTCGGGACGCGCCTGGGCAGTCGCCATCAAGGCCATGCCGCCGCTGCGCGAGCCGGTAAAACCAACCGCTTTAATACGCGGGTCTGAGACCAGCGCTTGGCCAATATCGCGACCTGAGCCGAACAGCAGCGAAAACACCCCTTCCGGCATGTTGCACCTGGCCGCAGCGCGTTGAATGGCGCGACCTACCAGCTCAGAAGTGCCGGGGTGGGCGGAATGGCCTTTCACGACCACAGGGCAGCCTGCCGCCAGCGCCGAGGCGGTATCGCCCCCTGCTACGCTGAAGGCCAACGGGAAGTTGCTGGCGCCGAATACGGCCACGGGGCCAAGCGGAATATGACGCTGGCGTAAGTCGGCACGCGGCATGGGCTTACGCTCAGGCTGGGCCGGGTCGTAGCGCAAATCCAGCCATTCACCTGCGCGCACTACCGAAGCGAACAGCCGTAGCTGGCCGCAGGTCCGGCCTCGCTCGCCTTCAAGGCGCGCTTCAGGCAGGCCGGTTTCGGCCACGCCGCGCTGGGTCAAGTCAGCACCAATGGCCTCAATTTCTTCGGCAATGGTTTCCAGGAAGTGAGCGCGCGCTTCAAGTGAGATTTCGCGGTATTGATCAAACGCCGCCTCGGCAAGCTGGCAGGCTTTTTCAACCTCGGCGCGGCTACCACCGGGATAGCGCGGCTCCAGCGTTTCGCCGGTGGCCGGGTTAACGGCAACAATATCGGCTTGAGTACCGGTGACGGCCTGTTGACCGATAAGCAGTGTACCTTGCAGTGTCATGTAGCCTCCTGTTAAAGCGCGTTGACGATGGTTGTTTCGTGCTTGTGATTCGTTGGCATGCGTAGCGTGTTGCGTAGTGAGCGGCCAAAATCGTTAAGCGTGATCTCGAAACGATCACCATCGCGGGTTTGAATCTGGTCGGCAAAGCTCAGCGTGGCGGTGCCGAAGAAGTGGACGTGGACATCGCCCGGGCGGCGAAAGCCTGTGTATTTGAAGTGGTGGTGCTCAAGATTGGCGAGGCTGTGGGCCATATTGGACTCACCGGTTAAAAACGGCTTTTCCCACAATGTTTGACCATCGCGCACAATGCGGCTGGTGCCTTCAAGGTGGGCAGGCAACTCTCCGATCAACAGCTCTGGCCCAACGCTACAGGCGCGCAGCTTGGAGTGCGCCAGCCATAGGTAGTTAAAACGCTCGGTAACATGGTCGGAAAATTCGTTACCCACAGCGTAGCCAATCCGCCACGGAGTGCCATCGTCAGCCACCATATAGAGCCCCGCAAGCTCTGGTTCTTCACCAGCATCCTGGGCAAACGCGGGAGAAGGCATGTCTGCTTCCGGCGCGACGATGCAGTCGCCATCGCCTTTATAGAACCATTCCGGCTGAGACCCTTCGGCATTATCGGAAGGCTTTCCGCCTTCAACGCCGAGTTTGAACATGCGCATGGAGTCAGTCAGCTCCTCCTCGGCCACTTGAGTTTTGGCATGCATGGCGGACCGGGTATCGGCGCTGCCCAAGTGGGTGAGGCCGGTGCCGGTCACCAGGCAGTGGGCAGGGTCGGGATGCGTGAGCGGCGGTAGCAGGCGCTGCTCGTCGATTAGCGTTTGGTAATCAACCAGCGAGTCGCCAAGCCGTGATTTAATGGCTTGTTCAAGCGACTCCCCAGCGGCAATAGCGGCTTTGGCTAGCGCGTAAGTGCCGCCCTCTATGGCGATGGGGCGAACCGTCTGGGCATCCTCTACCAGAGCAACGTGAACTTGGTTCTGGTCGAGGTACTGAATCAAGCGCATATGATTTCCTTATATAATGTCAGTGATTAGTTGCCGCGCACAGCGGTGAGGTCCGGTAGCCATGTCACAATCCCGGGGAAGGCAATCAAGATAACCAGTACCACCAGCAGGGCGGCGTAGTAGGGCAGCATGGCCTTAACCAGCTGTTCCATGGAGACCTTGCCGACACCACAGCCAACGTAAAGGCAGGTGCCTACCGGCGGTGTTAAAAGGCCGATACCCAGAATGAATGCCATGAGGACGCCAAAGTAGACCGGGTCGACACCCACAGAGGTGACAATGGGTGTCAGCATAGGTGCCATAATGACCATGGCAGGCGTCAGGTCCATCACGAATCCTACGAGTAGTAGTAAGCCCGCAACGATTAATAGCAGTAAGAAGGGATCCTGGGTGATTGCCTGGACTTGGGTAACCAGCGTTTGCGGCACCATATTGATAGTCAGAAACCAGGCGATGACGGTGGCAAAGGCCAGCAGAAGTAACACCATCCCGGTTAATCGAGCCGTACGAATCAACATACCCCACAGCTCGCGGATGTGGAATTCGCGATATATCACCAACGAGATAAATAGCGAGTAGAGCAGGGCGGCAACGGCGGCCTCAGTAGCGGTAAATACGCCACCGATAATCCCGCCGATAACGATCACCGGCAACACCAAGGCAAGCCACGCCGCCTTAAAGGCTTTCCACAGTACATCGAAACGGAACTTGCGGGTCTGTCCGGCATGGCCGATGGTGGCCATGATGAAGGTCGTGGCCATTAACCCGAAACCAATCAATATCCCCGGCACGATACCCGCTATAAACAGGCGGCTAATGGAGGTTTCAGTCACGATGCCGAACAAAATCAGAGGTATAGACGGCGGAATAATAATGCCGATGACCGAGGAAACGGTATTGATTGCCGTGGCTTGGGGAGCAGTGTAGCCCTGCTTAGTCATGGAGGGGATCATCATCGCGCCGGTCGCGGCTGTATCGGCCACGGCAGAACCACTAATGCCGCCAAAGAACATTGAGCCGGTAATCGCGACCTGGCCCAGACCACCGCGAACGAAACCGACCAAAGCCCCAGCAAGCTCCATTAAGCGGCGGGCAATGCCGCCGTTGCTCATTACTTCGCCCACTAGAATAAAGAACGGGATGGCCAACAGAGGGAAGCTATTTACCCCACGTATTGACTGCTCAATCATGATGGAGAGAGGAATATCCGAGAGTAGCGCCATCACCACGGCCGCAACGCCTAGGCCAAAGGCGATGGGCAAGCCCAGAGCCAGCGAGGCGAACAGAATGCCTAGAAAAATCCATAGCATGGTTTAACGGTCTCCATCAGCGGTGGGCATGACGTCCGGCGAACGTATCTGCAAAATGCTTTGCCAGGCGCGCCAGATAGCCACGGCGGCAATAAAGGCGGCGCAGAGTACCAGCGAGACATTCACTATATTCCACGGCACGCCAAGGATTGCGGTGCGCCCGGAGGCTCGCGACATCACCAAAAAGCCACCCCAGACGATGATGCCCATCAACGCAGTGATCACCAAATGCTGAAACAGATACAGTGCATGGGCAGCGCGCGGTTTTAACCTGCGCACTAAGATATCCACCGCAATATGCTCATAGCGAGCAAATGCCGCCGCGGCACCCAGGAAAATCAGCCAGATAAACAACATACGTGCCAACTCATCGGCCCAGGGCAGCGAATGATTCAATACGGCGCGGCCCACGACGTTGGCCGACACCGACAAAATGAGCGCTACCAGCAGAGCCGCAATTGTGTGCTCCATTGCCAGTGTTAGCCATCGGAACAGCGCAGGACCACGGCGCTGCTCGGTATCGATCTCCAGCGGCTCGCGCTGAGGGTCATCGAAAAAGGCCGTGGTATCCGGAATAGGAGTATCAGGTGTGTCCATGAGCTCTCCGAAAAGACAGGTAACGACCATGCAAGAGGCGTTGGCCTCTTGCATGGTCTAATCGTGGAAAATGCGCACGAGAGCAATCCGAAGTATCAGCGGATACCTATTGGGCTGCTGTCGATCCGGCGAGCCGCTGGAACTCTGCCACTAAATCTTCACCAATGCGTGGTGCCCACTCGTCATAAACGGGCTGTACAGCTTCTTGGAAAGCTGCGATCTGTTCGTCAGTTAAGCGCGTCACTTGCATGCCACGCTCTTCAAGCTGCTCGCGTGCCCAGTCGTCGTACTCTGCTGAGAGCTGGATTTCATAATCGGCGGCCTGCAGGGCAGCCTCCTGAACCAGCTCCTGATACTCAGGGTCCAGTCGATCCCAGGAGCGCTGGGAGATCATCTTAATAAAGGGGGTATAAACGTGGCGTGTTTCGGAGCCGTAGTCCTGCACTTCATAGAAGTTGGATGTCAGGATGGTGCTCCAGGGGTTTTCCTGGCCATCCACAACGCCCTGCTCCATTGCTGAAAACAGCTCTCCAAACGCCATGGGTGTTGGGTTGGCGCCAAGTGCCTGCCAGATAGCCAGGTGAACGGGGTTTTCCATGGTACGTACTGAAAGGCCGCGGACGTCCAGCCCGGCTACATCTTCCGGCGATGAAACTTCGCGTGCGCTATTAGAAAGCTGGCGGAAGCCGTTTTCAGCAAAGGCCAATGCCTTGATGCCGGTGCCGTCAAACGCATCGAGCATCTCTTGGGCAGCGTCGCTACGCATGGCCTCGATGGCAGCTTCACGAGTAGGGAGCAGGAACGGTAGGTCAAAAACGGCCAACTCTTCAACATAGCCAGTCGCGGGGGAGGAGGAGGGGTAGGTCATGTCCAACGTGCCGGTCTGGAGCATTTCCATCATCTGCACGTCATCGCCGAGCTGGCTGTTGGGGAAGATGTTGACGCTGATTCTTCCTTCGCTACGCTGGTCGAGAATATCCGCAAAGTATTGGCTGGAGATGTACTGAGGCGAGCTTTCGGCCAAGCCAAGCCCCATGCGTAGAGTCACGCTGCCGTGATCGCCTACGACGCCGCCTTCGATCTCGGGTGGGTCAGAAAGGTCGGGCGTTTGCGCGTAAGCCATGCCTGAGCTGAGTAGCGTAGCACCGGTCATTAACAGGGTGCGTTTCCAAAGATAATGCATCGTTATCACTCTCCTGGCGTACTGCAGACCGCTTCGCGAAGAACGTCTTGCAAGCGAGCTGCAACGTGGTTGTTGTTATGTTTGAGCGGCACTTCCCTCGTGGGGTCAGCACCGCAGCCCTGAACTGAATGTCTAACGTTTTGAGTATATGTTCAACATATACTTTTGTATGTATCGACGGCGCTGTAAAGAACGCGTACCGTCATGGCGACCCCCTCTCCTTATGTTTAAAGGAGATTATTGAATTTAATTGAGAATGTTAGTAGACGGTTAAGTGGCTTAGGCACGCCTGCTGACGTTTTACCTTTACTTTAGGCGTGGAGCGTAGCCATGGCCAACCCTCATCGAATAACCCCTGAGCAGTTGCGTTCACGTTACTGGTTCGATAACCCTGATCATCCCGGCACTACGGCGCTGTGTATTGAGCGTTACCTCAATTACGGCATTACGTTGGATGAGTTGACGAGCGGTAAGCCGATTATTGGTATCTGCCAGTCGGGATCTGATTTAACCCCGTGCAACCGTCACCATATTGATCTGGTCAAGCGGGTTAAAGACGGTATTCGCGCGGCGGGTGGCGTGCCGTTCGAGTTCCCCATGCATCCTATCCATGAGAATGTGCGTCGGCCGACCGCAGCGCTGGATCGCAATCTTGCATACTTGGGGTTGGTGGAAGTGCTCCATGGCTATCCGTTAGACGGCGTGGTGCTCACCACCGGCTGTGACAAAACCACTCCCGCTGCGCTGATGGCCGCGGCAACGGTGAATATCCCCGCGATTGTGCTGTCCGGTGGGCCGATGCTTAACGGCTGGCGGGGCGCCGAGCGGGTGGGCTCGGGCACGATTATCTGGGAGCTGCGCAAGCGCCTGGCAGCGGGGGATATCGACTACGCAGAATTCCTTTCCCGCGCCAGCGACTCAGCGCCTTCGATTGGCCACTGCAATACCATGGGCACGGCGTCCACCATGAACTCCATGGCTGAGGTATTGGGCATGAGCCTGCCGGGCTCGGCGGTCATCCCCGCGCCCTACAAAGAGCGCGCCATGGTGGCCTATGACACTGGTGTGCGAATCGTCGATATGGTCTGGGAAGACCTGCGCCCGCTGGATATTCTGACCCGCGAAGCATTTGAGAACGCCATTGTGGCCTGCTCGGCCATGGGCGGCTCGTCCAACGCGCCGGTACACATTAACGCTATCGCCCGTCATGCAGGCGTTGAGCTTAATAACGACGACTGGCAGCGCCTGGGCCACGAGATTCCGCTGCTGGCCAACGTGATGCCTGCCGGCGCTTTTCTGTGTGAAGAGTTTCACCGTGCGGGCGGCGTGCCCGCAATCCTTCATGAACTCCAGGGGGCCGGCAAGCTGCATAGCGATGCGCTGACGGTGAATGGTCGCTCTCTGGGCGATAATCTGCAGGGCCGGGAAACCCAGGATCCCAATGTGATTTGCCGCTACGCCGAGCCGCTGGTGGCCCATGCAGGGTTTCTTAATCTCAAGGGCAATTTGTTCGACTCAGCGCTGATGAAAACCAGCGTTATCTCTCGAGATTTCCGCGAGCGCTTCTTGAGTGATCCCGGCGACCCTGAAGCCTTTGAAGGCAAGGTGGTGGTGTTTGATGGCTCAGAAGATTATCACGCCCGTATCGACGACCCAGCGTTGAATATCGACGCTCGCACCATTTTAGTGATGCGTGGCGCTGGCCCGGTAGGGCATCCCGGCGGCGCCGAAGTGGTTAATATGCAGCCGCCAGAGGCGTTGATCAAACAGGGGATTGAGTCGCTGCCCTGCCTGGGCGATGGGCGTCAGTCGGGCACTTCCGGCTCGCCGTCGATTCTCAACGCGTCTCCGGAAGCAGCCACAGGAGGCGGGCTAGCGCTGCTTGAAAGCGGCGATCGGCTGCGGGTTGATCTTAAACGTGGCGAAGTACAGCTGCTGATTGATGCCAGTGAGCTGGAAGCACGCCGCGAGCGTTTGGCTCAGCAGGGCGGCTACTGTTACCCAGGCCACCAGACCCCTTGGCAAGAGATTCAGCGCAGCATGGTCGAGCCGCTGGATCGCGGCATGACGTTAGAACCTGCGACCAAGTACCGCGATGTCGCCCGCCAGCATCCGCCCAGGGATAATCACTAGCATGAGCAGCTTTAGTGCTTTATCACATCGCCAGCAGGGGCTGCTGTTGACCGGTGGCGGCGCGATGATCATGGCGCCGGATGCCTTGCTGATCAAAGTAGCCGATCTGCCCGATGCTGAGATACTCATGTGGCGCGGCTTTCTCTCCGCGCTGGGTTTTTTACTGATCGCCTTGGCGCGCTATGGCCGCGGCACATTGGCGGCTTATCGCCGCTGCGGTTGGACCGGCATCGCCGTGGCGCTGCTGTTCAGTCTGACAACCTGTGGTTTTGTGCTTGGCAATCAGTACACCAAGGCAGGTAACGTGTTGATGATCCTGGCCAGCGCACCATTGATCGCGGCAATTCTCTCCTGGGTCATTCTCAAGGAGCGCTTGCCCCGACGCACTTGGCTTGCGATCTGTTTGTGCATGGCGGGTGTCGCCATGATTGCGTTAGATGACTCGGGCGCAGGCTCGTGGGTAGGCAACGCTTTCGCCTTGGTGACGGCGACGACTCTGGCGATTAACTTTACCCTCTGCCGTACGCGGCCAGGGGTGGATATGAGCCCGATGCTGGTATTCAACGGCCTTATTGTGGGAAGCGTAGCAGGGATTTTCTGGCTGGCGGGCAGCGAGCCATCCTTACCCGCTACGAACCAGCTAGCGGTGGTGGTATTGCTTTGCCTGTTCATTGTGCCTTGCGGCGTCACACTGTTGCAGCGTGGGCCGTTGTATCTGCCTTCCGCTGAAGTCGGCTTGCTGCTGTTGCTGGAAGTCGTGGTGGGCACACTGTTGGCTTGGTGGATTCTGGCGGAACAGCCCGCACCGGTCGCCATGGTGGGCGGCGCCCTGGTGCTTGGCACGTTAAGTGCTAAAGGGCTTTATGAACGGCGGCTGGAGCTGAGGCAGCGCGCCGGGCTTGAAACGACGACACCCACCACCGTAGACAGGTCAAGTACGTTATGATTGTCTGGAATTGAAATAGGGTCTTATCGCAGTGACATCATCTCTCAGTAAGCCGCTGGCTCGCCCCAGTATCGCTGAATACCTTGCCGAGAAAATCTTCGGCGGGTGCTATCGCCCCGGCGACTTTGTGCCGCGTGAACTGGACCTATGTGAACGCTTTTCGCTTAACCGTTCGGCGGTACGTAGTGATCTGCGCCAACTGGTGGAGGCGGGTATTATCGAGCGTATCTCAGGCCACGGCTCTAAGGTGCGTGAGTACTCAGAGTGGCATATTCTCGATGTTCAGGTGACCGACTGGCTTACCCGTTATGCGGCCCCCAATCCCGATATTCAGCGCGAAATTCTCGCGTTTCGCCTGGATGTTGAGCCCTATGTGGCGATGACCGCCGCCAAGCGCGCCAAGGCGCGTGATTTAGTGGCCATCGAAGAGGCCTTTGAAGGGCTGGGCCAGAACCTGCGCAATGCGACCTGCCAAGAAGAACGGCGTTTACACAGCGAGTGTGATATTGCCTTCCACGAGGCGATCTTTAAGGCGACCCACAATATCGTCTGGGCGCAGCTGTCGCATATCCTGCGGCCCTCTATCTACCTGCTGGTCTCGATGTCGAACGAAAGCGCCTCTGATCCGGAAGAGAGCCTGGAGCGTCACCGCCAGCTGATGGAAAGCATCCGGCTGCGTCGCCCTCGCGAGGCGTTTCTAGCGGCCCAAGCGGTATTGGCAGGGACGGCAGAAGCGCTAGGGCTTGAGCATAGCGTTAGCTCATTAGGGCGCAGCGTTGAGCTGCCCCACGCTGCGCCCTGAATCTATTTCTCGTTAAGCTTTCACATTAAAACCTTTTACGTCAAAACCTTTCACATCAAAACAAAGGCAAGCACATGTCTGACTTCAACCTCGGCTTAGTGGGTGTGGGCAAAATCGTTCGTGACCAGCACCTTCCGGCGATAGCTACCATCCCGCATTGCCTGCTTGTCGCCACAGCAGATCCTCACGCTACGTTACCGGGCGTGTCCGGCTATCAAGACTTGGGCGCGATGCTCGATGCCCACCCTGAAATAACCGCCGTGGCAATCTGCACGCCGACGCACCTGCGTTACTCACAGGCGCGCCTGGCGTTGCTGCGTGGCAAGCATGTGCTGCTGGAGAAGCCACCTGGGGCCACACTCAGTGAGGTGGAAAGCTTGATTTCGCTGGCTGCCGAGCAAGGCGTTAGCTTGTTTGCCGCTTGGCACTCACGCTTTGCCCCCGGCGTAGCAAAAGCCAAGCAGTGGCTGTCAGCACGCCAGGTTCAGCGCGTCGAGATCGAGTGGAAAGAAGACGTGCGAGTATGGCACCCAGGTCAGGCGTGGATATGGCAGCCGGGCGGTATGGGGGTATTTGATCCAGGTATCAACGCGCTTTCGATCGTCACCAGCATTCTTCCTCAGGCGTTTTTTCTGCGCCAGGCACAGTTATGGGTACCGACTAATTGCCAGACCCCAATTGCCGCTGAGCTGTCTTTTGCCGATCCAGATGGTGCCGAGATTGAGGCGGTCTTTGATTTTCGCCAAACCGGCCCACAAACCTGGGATATCCACGTCGCTACGGATAACGGACGTTTGAGCCTGACCCAGGGAGGGCGGCGCCTGATGATTAACGACGAGCTTATAGTGGATGAGGAGGAGCGCGAGTATGCAGGCCTTTATAACCACTTTATTGAGCTTGTCGCCAGTGGGCGTAGTGACGTGGATGTAGCGCCACTACGCCAAGTGGCTGACGCATTTTTGTATGGCCACCGCGAGGCTACCGACGCGTTTGTGGAGTGAACGCTGCCAATTCGCGATGGAAAGTTAAGCCGCGATGGCGAGGTAACCTGGGGTTTATTTCAGTGCTTGTTGCCGTCTGAGCCCATACCATTACGCTGCATGCAGCTGTCGTAAGATTGGGGAACGAAGCTCTCTTCCCCCACATCATTTCGAGCCAGTTTAAGGAACTCGCAAAGTGGGGGAAGCATGTCGGACGTTAGCCGGTACTCGGTTAACGTTTCAGCTAGATAGCGCATGTCCTTTTCTGCATTTCCAAGGCTAAACTGCAATTTTGTGCACTCTTTCTGCAGCACCCACTCCATAACCGGGGCCAGCATGGCGCTGTTGGCGCCACCCTGAGAACAGATTTCCAGCAATTTATTCTGCGGGACATCCATTCCGGCAGCCATGGTAGCGGCTTCACTAACCAGCGCCGCAGCACCCAGCGACAGGAAGTTATTAATCAGTTTCAGCTTATGTGCTGACCCGACTGCACCCACATGAAAGATGTTCTCAGCGAAGCTTTCAATGACCGGCGTAATGCGCGTAACCGTTGAGGCATCGCCCCCCAGCATAACGTTGAGCCGTCCCTCCCGGGCTTCGCGCGGCGTGCGGGCTAACGGCGCGTCAACCAGGGTGACTCCTTGCTCTGCGACAGTTTCAGCAAGGCGCTCGGTCGATTCAGGATGAGCCGTAGAGCAGTCGACAATAATTAGCCCTTCATGGGCCCCGGCCATCAAACCATCGGCTCCGGTCACAATCTCGCTAACCTGTTCGGACGTTTTGACGCAGATAAACACAATATCGCTGTTTTTGGCCATCTCGGCGGCGCTTGCGACTTCAACTGCCCCTTCGGCAGAGAGCACCTCTAATGGCGAGCGATTGCGATGCGCCATAACGCTTAGCGGGTAGCCATTACGCACTATATTGCGGGTCATTTCCTTACCCATTAAGCCGAGCCCGATGAATCCGATACGTTCCTGTTTCATGGTGACCTCCGATCAGTTATTTGATGACGTCCTGGATAACGCTCACTTGTCTGAACTTGACCATAAATCTAAGCAGAAAGCGGTTATTGGCGTGCCTGAGGGAAGGCAACGCCTAAACGCTCTGACCAATCGTGAAGCGCTTCGGGAACACCCTCTGGAAGCGGAACGCCTTGTTGTGAGTAGCGCTTGTGGAGATCGAGCCCGCGCTCTCCAGGAATGCGTACCTGAGGATCGCCTTCGGCGACTGGGTTGTTACGGCACGCATCGGCCAGCGCGCCGGTTTCACGCTTGAACGCTTCAAGCCCACCAAAGGCTTCCGGGTCCAGCACCTGTACCATGACCGAGGCGCCCCACTGCGTAGGTGCCTGTACCCGCCCGAACCCAGCCAGGCCAGACGTCAAGGCTTCTACCATGAGCCCTAGTGCGTAGCCTTTATGGCCATGGTCCAGCCCGCCGATGGGCATAATGCTGCCTTTGGGCTCGTCGAAAAGTACCTCGGGGCGATCGGTTGCCTGGCCCTGATTATCTTTAAGCCACGGATAAGGCAAGCGGCTATTCTGCTTGTTAAGCCGCCCCACCATGCCATTGGTGGTAATGGACGTACTGACATCCAAAAGAACAGGGCCTGAATCAGTCGGGTAGCCCACGGCGATAGGGTTGGGCGTATGGGTCGCCACTAACCCGCCATAGGGGGCAACGGATTTGGTCGCCGGGTCGGATGATTCAATCACCACCACAAGGTCTTGATCGGTAGCACGCTTTAGGTAGGCAGCCAGACAGGCAATATGGTTAGAGCGCCGAATCACCACCGTACCGGTACCGCAGGAACGCGCCATGGATTCCGCAGCTTCCATGGCTTTGAGAATCAACCACGGCCCGGGTAAGTAACGGCCATCCCAGGTTTGTACGGCGGCTCGTTGAGAAATCACCTCATAATCACCAGTGACTGGCATGTGGCCTGACTGTATTTCCTCAAGATAAGGCGCAAGGAGTTGCAGCCCGTGAGTGGTGTGCCCCATCAGGTCGCCTTCGACAAGCATTTCAGCGACGGCATTGGCTTTACCATCATCGAGCCCTGCGGCTAAAAGTAAGTCAGTGCTGAATCGCGTTATTTCCTGAACATCGTAATGTTGGCTCATTGTGTTTATTTTCCCGGCGTTATGGGTGGACAGAAGGTTTATTGATTGTGGCGTCTGAGCTGGCGTATCAGGGCGCTATGGTCAAGATCACCCTCTCCCTCGGCGATAAGCGCTTCATAAAGCCCGTTGACCAACGAGGATACCGGCAGCTTCAGCTGCCATTCCTGGGCTAAAGCCATGGCAGTCTGAGTGTCTTTCAGTTGCCATTTCGACGGCCCGCCGGGATTGAAATCTTCCTTGATCATGCGCTGGCCGTGGATACGCAGAACAGTCGAGTCGGCAAAGCCTCCTTCTAGCGCATTCAGCATCTGTGCAGGATCAGCTCCCCCTTGCTCTGCCAGTAATATGGCTTCGGCCACGGTAGCAATGGTGTTGGCCACGATCATCTGATTGGCAAGCTTGACCAGCTCACCGCTGCCCGCAGGGCCAACATGGACCGGTCTGCCGAGCGATAAAAGGATAGGCTCAACGGCTTTAAAGCTTTCAGCATCTCCGCCCGCCATGATGGCCAGGGTGCCGTCAATCGCTCCCTGCTCACCACCGGATACCGGCGCGTCCAAGTAGTGAATCTGATGCTTTGAGGCCTCCTTAGCTTGGCGACATGCCGTCTCGACCGGAATAGAGCTCATGACGATCAGAGTGGCGCCGGGCTGCATGGCGTTGAGCAGGCCATCTGAACCTAACAGTAATTCATCGCACACAGGACCCGAGCTGAGCATAACGATCACGACCTCGCTTTCGGTGACTGCCTGTTCAGGCCTTTCCACTGTCTCGATACCTACCGCTTCCAAGCTGTCGGCCTTGCTTCTTGTCCGGTTCCAGGCGCGCACCTGATGACCTGCTTTGGCCAAGCGCCGTGCCATAGGAGCACCCATAATGCCGGTGCCAATAAAGCCGATAGACCGTAACGTTGTCATTATTAGTTCCTCTAACGGTGGGGAGGCTGTTGAACCGCTTTTATTGTTATTGAGGTAATGCTATTGGCTTATCCTCGTAGATAAAGCGGTATTTTGATATCGCCTGATTCTCTGAAATTGATAAGACGTTCAAGTACTTTAGATTCTGAGCGCTCCAAGTGGACCATTAATAATTTTGCAGCCTGGTGAGGCTTTTGCAGACGTATTTTCTCAAATATCCACAAGTGCTCATCAAAAAAAGGATCTTGATCGGGAAGTTTAAGCACCCGCCCAAGCAGGTGTTTGCTGATTAACAAGATAGGATGAGTGCGCCGTAGCATATTCATTACCTCCTGGTTATCACCTAGACTGACGGCGGTGTGATGAAGGTCATTTTCTAACTCATCCAGTAATTCACCTTTAATATCTGGATAACTGTCTGCGGCGTGTTTGAGTTTGGCAATATAGCCGTTGAGTGCACTTTCTGAAATATTGTTGGTGGCACGCGCAATCATGTAAGGCTCTAATTGGCGGCGTGCTTCATAAAGGTTGTGTAGTCGCTTGTCGTCTAAGGGGACTACGCTCCAACTATTGTATTTAATCTTTTCGACCAGGCCGATGGATTGCAAATGGAGAAGAATTTGATGGGTAACCGTGCGGCTGACATTCAGTGATTTGGAAAGCTGCAGTTCATTAAGTTCAAAGGTGCCCTTGATTGAGCATAGGACAATGTCATGTTCGACGCTGTCGATGTGGGCACGCCAGGACGCGGTACGATCTACTTTGGGGGCATGGCCAAGTTGCTTGAAATCACGCTCGCAGAGGGAGCGACGTACTATCTCACTTGGCGATGCGCCCACCAGATAGCCGCGCCCCTCAAATCGGCAGATATACTGCTCTTCATGCAACCGGCTCAAGGTTTGGCGAACTGGGGAGCGGCTGATACCAAACAGCTCGGCTATATTCCCTTCAAGCAGCACAAGGCCAGGTTCCAGGCGCTTTCCAACAATACCCTGCTTAAGAGCCGTATAGAGCTGGTCGCGCAGCGTTTGTGTCATGGTTAGTTAGTTGCCTTTCAATATACGATTAGGTGATGGCACCGACCAGCCAGGGAACGAACTCATTACTACCATAACCCAGTGACTCGCTAGCGCTCATGTCGCCTGAGGCAATGGCGATGATACGCTCAAAAATCTGTTCCCCGACGTCTTCTACACTGGCAGTGCCATCGACGATAACGCCACAGTTTATATCCATGTCTTCATGCATTTTCTCATACATGGAGGTATTGGTTGCGAGCTTCAGGCAGGGCGCGGGTTTAAAACCTGAAACCGATCCACGTCCGGTAGTAAAACAGACAACCGTTGACCCAGAAGCAATTTGCCCAGTTACAGAAACGGGATCGTAGCCCGGGCTATCCATAAAGTTAAAGCCACGAGTGGTTATCTTTTCGGCATAGTGCAGCACGTCGTTTAGGCTTGAACTGCCACCTTTCGCAACGGCTCCTAGGGACTTTTCAAGAATCGTCGAAAGCCCGCCTACTTTATTGCCCGGCGACGGGTTGTTGTTTAATTCAGCACCATTTATTTCGGTGTAATGTTTCCACCATGTAATACGATCAAGCAGTTTTTGCGCGACGTTTTCATTGATAGAGCGGTCTATCAAAAGATTCTCAGCGCCGTAAATCTCGGGAGTTTCTGCAAGGATCACGCTGCCCCCGTGTTGCACGATAAGATCAGCCGCGTGGCCAAGCGCAGGATTCGCCGTAATCCCTGAATAACCGTCTGAGCCGCCGCACTGCAGTGCCACCACCAGGTGCTTTAGGGGTGCAGGTTCACGCCGCATCTGCCCATGCTGAGCAGCCATCTGCATGATGTGATCGCACGCGGTTTTAATACTGGTGCGAGTGCCTCCCGCATCCTGAATATTAAAGTAAGCAAGCCGCGAGGCGTCTTCTAAGCCTTTTTTTGCGACGAGTGTTTTGACCTGGTTGGTCTCACAGCCCAAACCGATAATGAGTACGAAGGCAAAATTGGGATGCTGGGCATAACCGGCGATGACGCGCTCAAGAAAGGAAAAGCCTTCTGAGTCCGTATTCATGGCACAGCCCGAGCCATGGGTGATTGCGACGACGCCATCGAAGCCCATCTGGCTGAGTTCGTCAGACTGATTGAGTGTGTCTGCCGCTGCTTTCGCTACCGTCGCGGAGCAGTTAACGGTCGACAAAATACCAATGTAGTTACGCGTGCCCACGCTACCATCATCACGTTGAAAACCCTGGAAGGTCCGTGAACTACTTGTGGTGTCTGTTTGCGGATGAGGCTGAAAATCTTTTAATGAGGAATCGAGTTCTATCATGGTGAGATTGTGGGTGTGCACATGCTCACCGGGTTCTACATCCTGCGCCGCTATCCCAATAAGTTGGCCATATTTATAAATAGCCTCGCCCTTATTGATGTTAGTTAACGCAACTTTATGACCAGCATCGATATTCTCTTTAGCAAGTGTGCCATTTTTATCAATTGGAAACCCGTTGGGTACCGCTTTCGAGGCTACGCCCACGTTATCCCGCAGGTTGAGCTGAATAATAACTGACGGGGAATTAATGAGATCCATTGTTTACCTCAAACTGGTTATTGAGCTTTCGATACAGGAGCCAAGCGCAAGCTCAAAAGCGGTCATTGTAGATGCACTCTAACAAGCAGGCCGCGTACGTCGATTAGACTATCGTTCTATATAATGGACATTGAAGGCAATGTTCATTTGATCTAGATTGCTTTCAAAGGTTGAATATTGAACCCCTATGGGAAGGAGTATCGTTAACCAAATGTTGAGTTTTAGCGTACTGGTAGTGATAGGTAGAGTGATGATTTAAAACGATTTTAATTAATATCTTTTCCTGTCACTTTTTCCTATAAGGCATGAGTGGCCAAAAAATCATCAATAAACTATTGTCATGCAGGTATGCTGTATGACACCTTTAAGCAAGATGCATATTTGGTTTCAAGCAAAACAATAATGAGAAATGAAAATGCCCTACATCATCAACTACTTAACAAAAATTCAGTTCGGTGAGAATGCAATTGCGGAGCTAGCTAATGAGCTGCAGTTACTTAAGGTGAAAAGGCCTTTATTTGTGACTGATAAGGGGCTGAGTAGTACTCCTCTTATTACGCAGGTGATTGAATCTGCAGGTCTTTCTGAAGGGTTTTCTGAAGAGTTTAATGAAAAAGCCTGCGTTTTCGATGGCACGCCTTCCAATCCTACTGAAGCTGCTGTAGAGCAAGCCCTGTCTTTCCTACGAGAAAACCAGTGTGATGGCATCGTAGCCGTGGGCGGTGGCTCCAGCATTGATTTGGCTAAAGCGGTCGCTTTACTTTTTAACCACCCCGCTCCATTACGCCAGTACGCGGCGATCGAGGGTGGGGTCGCTAAGATCAATGCCGATGTGCTGCCGCTGATTGCGGTACCCACCACCGCGGGGACGGGCAGTGAGGTGGGGCGAGCTTCCCTGATTACTATGAACGATGATCGGAAACTGGGGTTTCTTTCTCCGTACCTGATTCCCTCTGTCGCTATCTGCGACCCACGTTTAACACTCGGTTTACCGCCGTTTCTAACTGCCGCAACGGGTATGGATGCGATCGCTCACTGCGTTGAAACCTTTTTAAGCCCTAAAGTGAACCCTCCTGCTGAAGCGATTGCATTGGACGGCCTGAGGCGCGCAAGTGCCTATCTGGTCGAGGCGGTTGAAAACGGCACTAACTTAACCGCTAGAAATGAAATGATGATGGCGGCTCTGGAAGGTGCCATGGCGTTTCAGAAAGGGTTGGGGGCGGTTCACTCTCTATCCCATGCGTTAGGCGGGCTGCATGAGCTAAAACTTCACCACGGCACGCTCAATGCCGTACTAATGCCGACTGTTCTCAGGTTTAACCAGCGTGATTGCGAGGAAAAATTTGCTCGCCTCAAAGACGCGATGAGGCTTGCTCAGGGGGACGATTTAGCCGAAGCGTTTGTAAAGCTCAATGCTAAGTTGGGAATGCCTTCCAGCCTGAGTGAAATGGGCGTTAGAGAAGAACATTTAGACCAAGTGGCACAGTGGGCATTGGAAGACCACTCTACGGCTACCAACCCACGTGCACCTTCCAGAGAAGACTTTTTCAAGATGCTTAATGAGGCTTTCTAAAAGATAAGGTTTATCGACTTAATAGAAATAAAGGAAGTTTTTGGCAGGAAAGCAATAAAGGATGGAACCCGGCAGTTTCAAAAAACCATAATCGAATCCAGGCAGTTAACGACTAAAGGAAAGTGGATATGACAATTACAAACCATTCTCTCAAGATCAAGACACTCCTCGCTTCCAGCATAGCGGCAGCGGTCCTGGTGGCCTCTGGCGCAGCCCTTGCGGATTATCCAGAGCGTCCTATTACGCTGATTGTGCCTTGGGCGGCAGGCGGTGGTACTGATGCGACAGCGCGTACTATCGCCCGTGCACTGGAAGAGGAACTGGACCAGAACGTTAACGTTGTTAACCGCACCGGGGGCAGTGGCGTTGTTGGTCATACTGCCATGATCAATGCCAAGCCGGATGGCTATACGCTTGGCCTGGCGACCGGTGAAGTGAACATGATGCATTGGCAGGGTTTAACCAACCTTACCTATGAAGACTTTACCCCGATTGCGCAAATCAACTATGACTTCCCCGGCATACAGGTCGCCGCAGACTCCCCTTATGCAAGCCTTGAAGAACTTCTCGACGCTATACGTACTGAGCCTAAAGGCACGTTTACTGCCTCAGGTACCGGTCAAGGCGGTGTTTGGCACTTAGCCTTTGCGGGTTTTTTGATGGATCAGGATATTCCCGCCGACCAGGTTACCTGGATTCCTAGTGAAGGTGCGGCGCCAGCGATGGTAGAGCTGGTATCTGGGGGTATTGATATCGTACCAAGCTCTGTGCCTGAAGCCCGCTCAATGATGGAAGCCGGTCGGGTTAAAAGCTTTGCGGTCATGTCGCCTGAGCGTATACCCAGTTTTCCTGATACTCCCACTACCAACGAGTTAATCGACAGTAGCTATCAAGTGGGCGAGTGGCGAGGTATCGCCGGTCCTAAAGGCATGGACCCAGAGATAGTGGCAACGCTTGAGGCAGCATTAGAAGCTGCTTACAACAGCGATACCTATCAAGAGTTTATGGATCAGCAAGGCTTTGGCACCGAATGGCGTAACGCGGAAGAGTTCGGGCAGCTGATGCAAGAGATGGACAGCGTCTTCGGTGAAATTGTTGAACAGGTTGGCTTAGCTAACTGAGGCACGACACGGTAGGCGGTTTCTCACAATAGGATCTGTTGTTGTAGAAACCGCCACTACTTAACCGTTTCCTGATTTGCCTCGTTTATACGACCCTTGCTTTCCTCCTTTCTCACCGGGAAGAGTGGGTCTTAAGCAGGTCGTATTCGCGCTATGGAATAAACGAAGACGTAGCGTTCAAGAAGCCAGCACTTATAAAACTAGGTCAGTCAATGATGTAGGTGATCTTCAGCCAGTGGTTATCATCTGCCTTCCAAAGGAGTCAATGCATGCAATTGCCCACTAATCCCTTTAAAAACATGCTGGTCAAGCGCGAACCCATGTGGGGTTGCTGGGCTGGCTTTGCGACGGGGTATGCCGCTGAAATAATCGCTAACACCGGGTTCGACTGGCTGCTAATCGATGGTGAG
This sequence comes from Halomonas sp. AOP43-D1-4, assembly GCF_052446175.1. Taxonomy (NCBI): domain Bacteria; kingdom Pseudomonadati; phylum Pseudomonadota; class Gammaproteobacteria; order Oceanospirillales; family Halomonadaceae; genus Halomonas; species Halomonas sp. AOP43-D1-4. The sequence goes on along the minus strand of NZ_JBQSVY010000002.1, from coordinate 94,856 downwards.
CATGCCCCGAATACGGTACCCACTATTTTGGCCCAACTGCAGGCCGTGGCACCTTACTCATCTGCCCCCGTTGTGCGTAGCGTTAATCATGACCCTGCGTTGATCAAGCAGTTACTGGATATAGGTACGCAAACATTGATGGTGCCGATGGTGGAAAGTGCTGAGCAAGCGGCCGCCTTGGTACGGGCAACGCGGTACCCGCCGCGTGGCATACGCGGTGTGGGCGGTGGGCTGGTGCGTGCAACCCGATGGGATGGCGTGGATGACTACCTGAACAAGGCGCATGAGTCGCTTTGTCTGATTGTCCAGATTGAGTCACCTAAAGGTGTTGAGCAGGCAGAAGCCATTGCCGCCACTGACGGCGTCGATGCGGTTTTTGTTGGTCCGGCAGATCTTTCGGTGGGAATGGGGTATCCCGGCAATCCTGGCCACCCCGATGTCCAGAGCGCGATACAGAAAGTGATTAACACAGTTCATGCGGCAGGCAAGCCGGTAGGGATTTTGGCGCCGTTAGAGGAGGATGCACGTCGCTACCAGGCGTTAGGCTGCCAATTTATTGCGGTGGGTATTGATATCAGCCTGCTCCGTCAGGGAGCGCTGGCAACGCTTGCCCGCTATAAAGAGCTGCCACCTCAGCCGTCAACCAGAACGTACTGATATAAGGCGCTTTAAGCCATCTTAGCCACTATAAAACGTAGGTAAGCAATTACCAGAGGAAGTAAACATGATAATTACAAACCGTTCTCTTAAGACGCTCTGTATTTCAAGTTTAGCGGCAGTTGTTATGGTGGCCTCTGGCTCAGCTCTGGCGGATTATCCAGAACGCCCCATTACGCTGATTGTGCCTTGGGCAGCAGGTGGCGGTACTGATGCAACAGCGCGCACCATTGCCCGCGCTTTGGAGGAGGAGTTGGGTCAGAACGTCAACGTGGTGAATCGTACCGGCGGCAGCGGCGTGGTTGGGCATACCGCCATACTTAACGCAGCACCTGACGGCTACACGCTCGGCTTAGCCACTGTTGAAGTTAACACTATGCATTGGCAAGGCTTGACAGAGCTTACCTACGAAGACTTCACGCCCATCGCGCAAATCAACTACGACTCCCCGGGTCTCCAGGTCGCCGCTGATTCTTCATACGAGAGTCTGGATGCGTTGCTGGAGGTTGTTCGTACTGAGCCGAAAGGTAGCTTTACCGCTTCGGGAACCGGGCAGGGGGGTATCTGGCATCTGGCCTTTACGGGCTTTTTGATGGACCAGGACATTCCTGCCGATCAGGTTATCTGGATCCCCAGCGAAGGTTCGGCGCCCGCGATGACGGAGCTGGCGTCTGGTGGGATCGATATTGTATCTACGTCGGTGCCTGAGGCTCGTTCGATGATGGATGCAGGGCGTGTAAAAAGCTTTGCCGTCATGGCTGCAGAGCGTCTTTCAGCCTTCCCCGATATTCCTACCGCCAACGAGCTTGTGGGTAGTGACTACCAAGTAGGTGCGTGGCGAGGCATCGTTGGTCCTCAAGGGATGGACCCAGAGGTTGTCACAACGCTTGAGTCAGCTCTTGAGGCTGCTTACCAAAGTGATACGTACCAGGATTTCATGACGCAGAGAGGGTTTGGAACCGAGTGGCGCAATGCGGAAGAATTTGGCCAAATGATGGAAGAGATGGACGGCATTCTCGGTGAAATTGTTGAACAAGTTGGCTTGGCTAACTAAGGAATGACAATGAGAGATGTTTTCGCCGGCATAGGATTTATGATTGCAGGGGTTGTGACGATTATCACAGCCCAGCAATTTCCTACTCTACCCAGCCTTCAGTATGGGCCTTCTCTGTTCCCCTCTCTCGTTGGAGGGGGATTTTGCATCGGCGGCGCGGTACTCACCTTAAATGCGCTATGGCAGAGACGAAAAGCGGCTGCTCAAGAAGTACAGGGTGATCCGACATTCGCTACCCCGCCGTCTGAAAAAATGAGTTGGGCGATGGTGCTGCCCCCTATAGCGATCGTTTTTTATATCCTGGCAAGCGATTACTTGGGGGCAATGCTTACCATAATGATTATTATGTGTTTGCTCATGTTATTGAGAAAAACAAGGGTTTACGTGGCTCTGGTAACCTCGGTGGTTATGTCATCCGCTATTTATTTTATTTTCTCGCACTATTTGCTTATCCCATTGCCGCAAGGGGTTTTATTAGGGGGTAGCCTGCCATGGATATCTTGATGAATGGAGTGGGACTGGTTTTAAATGTCGATACCATCTTGGTTATCTTGGCAGCTTCATTATTCGGCATATTTGTTGGTGCCGTGCCCGGGCTTACGGCAACAATGGCTGTCGCACTATTAGTCCCTTTAACCTTCTATATGGACACTATTCCCGCTATTGCTGCCATTGTAACCACATCGGCCATGGCAATATTTGCGGGAGATATTCCCGGTACGTATCTCAATATACCAGGCACACCTGCCTCTGCTGCCTATGTAGGTGAATCACATGCGTTAGCGAAAAAGGGCAGGGCAAGGGAAGCACTGGGTATTAATCTGGTCTGCTCCGTTTTTGGCGGTATTTTTGGCACCATCATTTTGATTGTCGTTGCTCAGTCACTTGCGGAAGTCGCGCTCAAGTTCAGTGCGTTTGAATACTTTTGGCTCGCGGTATTGGGGCTAAGCTGCTCAATTTTTATTTCTGTAGGCTCTAGAACAAAAGCATTTCTGTCACTGCTGTTTGGCGTCCTGCTATCAACGGTAGGGCTAGATATGATGAGTGGTGCGCCTCGCTTCACGTTTGGAGTGCCCGATCTTATGGCTGGCGTTAACTTCATACCCGTTATGATCGGTATGTTTGCCCTCAATGAACTGATGAGTTACTACGGATCAAAATCCGAGAACAAAACCATCAGCGTTGTTGATAAGGATAGTGTTTTCCACAATGTGCCGAGACACATTAAACGTTATTGGCGCAATATGGTGCGTGGCAGCTCAATCGGTACAATGATTGGCGCGTTACCCGGTGCGGGTGCGGATATCGCCGCCTGGATCTCTTATGGTGTGGGAAAAGGCAGGTCAAAAGACAGTTCCAAATATGGTACCGGTAATATCGAGGGCATTGTCGATGCCAGCTCGGCCAATAATTCCGGAATCAGTGGCGCATGGGTGCCCGCTCTGGTCTTCGGGATTCCCGGCGACTCCATTACCGCTATCGTGATTGGCGTTTTATATATGAAGGGGATGAACCCCGGCCCCACCATTTTTATGGATGGGAGTGGCCTAATCTATGCACTTTTCATTGTGTTTATATTGGCTAATTTGATGATGCTACCTGTTGGATATATAGCCATTAGATTGTCAAAACTTTTCATCCTTACACCCAGTCGAGTATTGATGCCCATTATATTGTGCTTTTGCATTGTGGGTGCTTTCGCTATCAACAATAGCGTTGTGGATATCTGGTTAATGCTCATCGTTGGCTTAGTGGCCTATTTGCTTGCCGTCAATGACTTCCCTATGGCGCCCGCCATACTCGGTTTGGTACTGGGCTCCGTTGTTGAAAACAACTTTATGAGCGCCATGTTGCGAACCGGTGGCGACCTGACCAGCTTCTTTGCAAGGCCCATCAGTGCCGGGCTTGGCATTGCGGTCATCTTGCTGTGGTGCTCACCTTTGTTGATTAAAGCCTATCGCTATCAGAAGCGTAAATCTGAAAGGGCATCAGCATGATCTGCATTAATAAAGCACGGGGTAGCTTGCTGAAAACTTCCTCATAAACGCTTGTTTACGCCGCCATCGTGCTTGCCGGAAACCGTGGTGGCGTACGTTCAATATTTCCCAAGCCTTGGTGCATGGCAAACCCTGATACTTAAGCGTGCTTCCATAGCCTGCTTAATCGCCTACTACTCTTTGACTATGCTCAAGGCAGCATAACTCCGTGATGTAAAGGCATTAATTTATTCTCGGTCTGGGGCAACTTTAGTCTCACCTAACAATGTCTGGCCTCTTCGGCTATGTCCCATAAATCAGGCTTTATCCCTCGTTTGATAACTAAAATGATATTGATTTTAGAGGGTTCATATATTTGTTGGTTATCAATTAGCTGCTTATAGTGCGTTTGCTTTGTATAGCTGCGATATATCGCAGCATGAATAACGACAAACCTTAGGAAAACGCCATGTTAGAAACCACTCAAGCATTGGGGGCTTCTACCCTTGCCCTGATGCTGATAGCAGCTTCTGCCATCGTTATTTTGTTGGTATTGATCATCAGGGTACGTCTTCATCCATTTTTCGCGCTGGTGATCGTGAGTATTGGTACTGCGCTAGCGACGGGTATCACAGGGGAAGATTTAGTTCCAACGCTCTTGGGTGGTTTTGGTAACACCTTAGGCAATGTTGCGCTATTGATTGGCTTTGGTGCAGTACTGGGGCGAATCGTTGCTGTCTCAGGGGGCGCCCAGGTATTATCAGATACCTTGATTCGTTTATTCGGCCATAGCCGAGCACCCTTGGGCTTATCAATTGCGTGCTTGCTATTTGGCTTCCCCATCTTTCTTGATGCGGCTTTCGTCGTCATGCTGCCGGTTATTTATTCCGTGGCAAGAGAGCTTAAGGCATCGCTATTGCTATACGGCTTACCGGCGGCAGGTGCCTTTTTGGTCATGCATGCGCTGGTACCGCCACATCCAGGACCGGTAGCCGCGGCAGTTTTCCTTCAGGTTGATATTGGGAAAGTACTGTTTATTGCGCTGCTGGTCGGTTTACCTACCTGGTATTTGATGGGCTACCGTCTATCGCTTGTACTCGCTAACCGTATGCCGTTTCAACCCGTCCCCAGCCTGATGGGCGAAAGTAATGAAGAGATGCCCGTCGATAAACGCCCGGCATTTCGTACCGTACTTTTAGTGTTGTTATTGCCACTCGTACTCATCTTCCTCAATACCGGTCTTACAACGCTGTCTGAAGGTGGCGTCGTTGATGCTGAAAACCCGATCTTGCAAGGCTTGATATTGATCGGTGAAACACCGATTGCCATGTTGATCAGCACATGTGTCGCGATGTGGTTGCTGGTCATTAGATCGTCAGCGCGCAAGGCCATTGGCTCTATTAATGAAACCGTTGAAAAAGCGCTTTCGCCCGTTTGCAGCATTATTCTTATTACCGGTGCTGGGGGAATGTTCGGTGGCGTACTAACCGCGAGCGGTATCGGTGATGCGTTAGCGGCGAGCCTTCAAAACTATGGCTTGCCTATTATCCTGGCAGGCTACGTCATCGCTTCGGTCATCCGTATTGCGCAAGGCTCTGCGACCGTCGCAGGAACTACTGCTGCGGGCATCATGGCCCCCGTCGTGTTAGCTGACCCTTCTCTTTCAGGATTAGCGACAGCCTGTATTGCGGTGGCAATCGTTGCTGGCGCAATCGGCTACTCCCATGTCAACGATTCAGGGTTCTGGTTAGTGGGGCGTTTTCTAGGTGTCGATACTAAAACCATGCTTAAAACCTGGACGGTGATTTCGATTGGCATATCACTAATGGCCTTCGGCTTATCCTGGCTGGTATTCACTCTGGTTTAACTAATCATCTGATTCAGGTCGTGTGTTTTTACGGTAACGACAAAAGACTTAGTGACTGGCAACGAGTGGTAAAGGAGAGATAATGAGCGATGCATCTAAAGAAAATAAACCTTATCTACGTTCAGCCCAGTGGTTTGGCACTGCCGACAAGAACGGTTTTATGTACCGCAGCTGGATGAAAAACCAAGGGATTCCCGACCACGAGTTTCAGGGTAAGCCGATCATCGGTATCTGCAATACCTGGTCGGAACTCACGCCCTGCAACGCCCACTTTCGCAAGCTGGCTGAGCATGTGAAGAAAGGGGTATTAGAGGCGGGAGGCTACCCAGTCGAATTTCCGGTGTTCTCCAACGGCGAATCGAACCTGCGCCCCACTGCGATGTTTACCCGCAACCTGGCGAGTATGGATGTAGAAGAAGCTATTCGTGGCAACCCGATTGATGCAGTGGTACTGCTGGTCGGCTGTGATAAAACCACTCCGGCACTATTAATGGGCGCGGCGAGCTGCGATATCCCCACTATCGTGGTCACCGGCGGGCCGATGCTCAACGGTAAGCACAAGGGCAAGGACATCGGTTCGGGCACTGTGGTCTGGCAACTTTCTGAGCAGGTCAAGGCCGGTGAGATTTCGCTGCACGACTTTATGGCCGCTGAGGCGGGCATGTCACGCTCGGCAGGAACCTGTAACACCATGGGTACCGCCTCCACCATGGCTTGCATGGCTGAGTCATTAGGCACTTCGCTACCCCACAACGCCGCGATTCCGGCGGTGGATTCGCGCCGCTACGTGCTCGCCCACCTCTCGGGCAACCGGATTGTCGAGATGGTCAATGAAGACTTGAAACTCTCCAAAATACTAACTAAAGAAGCCTTTGATAACGCCATCCGCACCAACGCCGCCATAGGCGGCTCGACCAACGCCGTGATTCACCTCAAGGCCATCGCCGGGCGGATTGGGGTCGATCTTCAATTAGATGACTGGAGCCGGGTAGGACGTGGTACGCCTACGGTGGTCGATCTGCAGCCTTCAGGGCACTTCTTGATGGAGGAGTTCTACTACGCGGGGGGCCTGCCCGCCGTGCTCAAACGCCTGGGCGAGGCGGATCGCTTACCCTTTAAGGATGCATTAACCGTCAACGGCAAAACCCTGTGGGAAAACGTCAAGGACGCCCCGCTGTATAACGACGAGGTCATCCGCCCGCTGGATAATCCGCTCACCGCAGATGGCGGGATTTGCGTACTGCGTGGCAACCTAGCGCCGAATGGCGCGGTATTAAAGCCCTCCGCGGCAACCGCCGAGTTGATGCAACATCGTGGTCGTGCGGTTGTGTTTGAAGACTTCGACGATTACAAGGCACGCATCAACGACCCGGACCTGGACGTTGAAGCCAACGATATTCTGGTCATGAAGCACTGCGGGCCACGCGGCTATCACGGCATGGCGGAAGTCGGCAATATGGGCCTGCCGCCCAAGATCCTTGCCCAGGGGGTGACCGATATGGTGCGTATCTCCGACGCCCGGATGAGCGGCACCGCCTATGGCACTGTAGTGCTGCATGTGGCCCCGGAAGCCGCGGCGGGTGGTCCGTTAGCCGCGGTACGCAACGGCGATATGATCGAACTCGACTGCGCCAGCGGGCGGCTGCATCTGGATATTAGCGACGCCGAACTTACCGCACGCCTGGCCGAAAGTGACCCGACAGAAGCCTCAACGCTAATCGCAAGTCAGGGCGGCTACCGCCAGCTTTATATCGAGCATGTGCTACAGGCGGATGAGGGCTGTGACTTTGACTTCCTGGTCGGCTGTCGGGGTTCGGAAGTGCCGCGGCACTCACACTAAGTCTAAGTCTAAGTCTAAGTGCTAAGGTCAAGCGCTAAGACCAGGCACAGATAGCTGGCTCCGTTTACCGATGGCTATTTTTCAGTTGAGCATTGTGAGCGATTATTTCGCGCAGAGTGCTCATCAGTACTGCAGCCCCCGGCGAGAGCCGCTGGTGGCGTAAGCTGACCAGACCATAAGGCTGTACGCTGAGCGTTTCACTGAATGGGAGGAGATGAAAGCGCTGAGGGGCGCAAAGCAGGTCCGCCGTTTCGCGTGTGGTCACCGTAATGGTGTTGGATTTATCGACCAGTGCTAAAGATACAAATACATCCGCGGTGTCGACGACCTGACTTGGCGGTGCTACCTGATGATGTAAAAACAGACTATCTACCCGTTGACGCATCAGCGCGCCGGGTGGCTGTAAAGACCACGGGTAGGCGGCCATATCAGTGAGGCTCAGTGGAGTTTTGCCTGCCAGCGGATGCCCTTCTCGACACACAAAGCACAGCTCTTCTTCGCCAATTTCTTCAAATACAAAGCGCTCTACATCCACGCCTGATGGGATACGCGTAATAGCGAAATCCAGCTCACCTTCAAGCAGGCGGGGCACCAGCGCCTTGCTGACATCGACATCCACACTAATTTTGAGCCCCGGCCGGTCTCTATGTACCCGCTCGATAGCGCTGGTGAGTAGCGTAACGGCGGGTGCCATGACTGTTCCCACTGCCACGGTGCCCATATTTCCGTCGCGTAAGGCGGTTAACTCCTCACCGGTATGCCGCAATGCCGACAGCACGCTATGCGCGTGGCGAATCATGATTTCGCCATACCAGTTGGGTGTTAAACCACGTGGGTGGCGCTCGAAAAGGCGAATCCCCAGGTTGGTTTCCAGGTCACTGAGCAGTTTTGAGGCGGCAGGCTGGCTCATGTTGAGTTGGGCAGCGGCACGATGCAGGTTGCGGTGCTCGTCAAGCGCCAAAAATAGCTGAAAATGACGCAACTTTAGTCGAGCGTTGAGAAACCAGTTACTGTCAAGAACGCTCATGGAATAAGCCTTTCAGTGCTTTTGATAACAATAAGTGTATCGGAATTAACGTGTTCCTATATTGGTTAGTTATGTAAGAGCTGTCTAGTGTAGGGCGTGTAGTGGAAAAATTGGTAATGAACCTGGTAGTGAACCGCATACCGCACGAATAACAATAACGATGTTAACAGGAGGAACACCATGCCCTCTCATACAGGTAGCGTTGGCTCAAGATTGTTACTGAGCGCAGGCGTCATCGCGCTGATGACAAACGTAGCCCAGGCCCAAAGTGATAAGGAACCCATGGCGAACAGTAAAGCAGAGAACGCCGTCGAACAATCAACGTTCGGCCAGTTGCCGGACGGCCGTGAGGTGCAAAGCTACCGGCTGACGAACGCCAATGGCGTTGAGCTTCAGGTCATTAATTACGGGGGCACAATCGTATCCCTGAAAGTACCTGACGTAGACGGAAATATTGACGATATCGCGCTGGGTTTTGAATCGCTGGATGGTTATCTGTCTGACACTTACCAACAAGCTAATCCCTACTTTGGTGCACTCATCGGCCGCTACGGCAACCGTATCGCTGAAGGTCAGTTTGCGCTGGAGGGTGAAACCTACTCGTTAGCCACCAACGATGGCGATAACCACCTGCACGGCGGCGAGCAAGGATTTGATCGTGTGCTCTGGCAGGCCGAGCCTTTTGAAAAAGAGGAAGGGACGGGGCTGGTGCTGAGCTATGTCAGTGAGGATGGCGAAGAGGGTTATCCTGGAGAACTGACGGTTGAAGTGACGTATACCCTTACCGATCAAAATGAACTGATTGTCGATTACCAGGCCGAGACCGACAAGGCAACGCCCGTCAATCTTACCCAGCACAGTTACTTCAACCTTAAGGGTGAAGGAAACGACTCCATCCTTGATCATCAGCTTATGCTCAATGCCGATGCCTTTACCCCGGTGAGTGAATCATTGATTCCGACGGGCGAGCTGCAGCCTGTTGAAGGCACGCCGTTCGATTTTACCCAGGCCACGTCGATTGGCGAGCGTATTGAGCAAGATAACGATCAACTGCGCTTTGGGCAGGGCTACGACCATAACTTTGTGCTTAACCGAGATAACGCCGAGCAAGGCGATCTGGTGATGGCCGCGAGGGTGTGGGAGCCACAAAGTGGACGGCTGCTGGAAATTGAAACCACTGAGCCTGGTATTCAATTTTATTCGGGGAATTTTTTGGCAGGTGATCTAACGGGCAAAAGTGGCAATGCCTATCCACAGCGCTCTGGCTTTGCACTGGAAACGCAGCATTTTCCCGATTCGCCTAATCAGGATGCCTTTCCCGGCACGGTGCTACAGCCAGGAGAGACCTACCGTTCACGTACCATCTTCCGCTTCTCTGCCCAGGACGATATGGACGCCTAGCCATGTGCCTGACGAGCAGCAGACAGTAATTGCAGCAATAACATCAATAATAATTGGAACATCAGGAGCACAACAATGAGCATCGTAACCACGTTTACGCGCCTAGCGCTGGGTAGCGCCGTCATGCTGGCCTCGCTGGGTTCTGTGCAGGCACAGGACGACGTGAAGATGGGCTTTATCGTCAAAAAGCCGGAACAAGCCTGGTTTATTAACGAACAGCGCGCCGCTACAGAGGCGGGCGAGGAGCTTGGATTCCAGGTTGTTCGTCTGGGTGGTGAAGATGGTCAAGAGGTGCTTAGCGCGATTGATAACCTTTACTCACAAGGCGCTCAAGGGTTTGTCATTTGCCCGCCAGATGTACGTCTTGGGCCAGCGATCATGAATCGCGCCGAACAGTACGGCATGAAAGTGGTGACCGTCGATGACCAGTTTGTTAACGCCAGTGGTGAGCCTATGGAAGGCGTACCGCACCTGGGTATGTCCGGCACCAAAATTGGCCAGCAGGTTGGTGAGGCAATTGCCGCCGAAATGGAAGCCCGTGGCTGGGATGTTGAGAACGTAGGTGCGCTGCGTATTACCAATAACGAGCTACCGACTGCCGTTGAACGGACGGATGGAGCGACCCAAGCGCTGCTTGCTTCAGGCTTCCCCGAAGAGAACATCTTCGATGCGCCTCAACAAAGTACGGATACGAGTGGTGCATTTTCCGCTGCATCACCGGTGCTTTCTCAGCGCGGTGATTATGAGCACTGGGTAATCTACGCGCTGAACGAAGAGAGTGTGCTGGGGGGCGTTCGGGCGACCGAACAGTACGGCCTGGCCGCTGAGGATGTCATTGGGGTGGGCATCAATGGTTCAGGCGCGGCATTTGCTGAGTTTTCCCGCGACAACCCCACGGGCTTCCACGGCACCGTTGCGGTGAGTTCTACCATGCACGGTCGACAAACGGCTGAAGACCTTTACCGCTGGATCAGCGAAGACCAGGAGCCTCAGGCGATTACAGAAACGTCCGGTACGTTAATGACGCGTGATAACTGGGAAGAAGTGCGCGACGCGCTCGGTCTGTAACTGACTTTTTGTGACGGGCTATTTGGTGGAGTGCTCACGTATGTCTGATCCATATCTTCGCTTTGACAATATCAGTGTTGTATTCCCTGGGGTGCGCGCGCTGGATGGGGTGAGCTTTGCTGCTCATACCGGCCAGGTGCATGCGCTGATGGGCGAAAACGGCGCGGGTAAGTCGACGTTGCTTAAGGTGCTTAGCGGGGTGAACCGCACTGCAGAGGGGGCTCTCTGGATTGATGGACAGCGCCACGTGTTCAGCAACGCCCGTGAAGCATTGCGCGAAGGGATCGCCATTATCTACCAGGAGCTAACGCTCTCGCCCAATATGTCGGTCGCTGAAAACCTGCTGCTGGGCCAGCTGCCCACGTGGCAGGGGTTTGTGAACCGGCGAACGTTACGGGAAAGGGCACTGGCGATTCTGGCTGACCTTGGCGAGGGTGACATTCATCCCTCGACCAAGGTGCGTGATCTCTCTATCGGCCAGCAGCAGATGATTGAGATTGGCCGTGCATTGCTGCGTGATGCCCGCGTTATCGCTTTCGATGAACCTACCAGTAGCCTTTCCATTCAGGAAATCCGTCAGCTTAAACGCATCGTCAAACGCCTGCGCGACGAGGGGCGGGTGGTGCTCTACGTGACCCATCGCATGGAAGAAGTGTTTGAGATGTGCGATGCGGTCACTATCTTTCGCGACGGCCAGCATATTCGTACCCACGAAGATATGTCGCAACTGACGCATGATCTATTGGTTAGCGAGATGGTAGGGCGAGACATCGATGACGTATACGGCTATCGCGCCCGCGAGCAGGGCGATGTGGTGCTGTCTGTTGACGAGATTCAAGGGCGCGGCCTGAATGCGCCGGTTAGCTTCTCCGTGAAGCGTGGCGAGGTATTTGGCTTGTTTGGCCTGGTAGGCGCCGGTCGCAGTGAGCTATTGCGGCTGGTATGCGGGGTGGAAGCGCCTAAAGCGGGTAGTGTGACGTTCCAGGGCGAATCGCGACGCTTTAAAAGTCCCGCAGAGGCGATTCGTGCTGGTATCGCCATGTGCCCAGAGGACCGTAAATCTCAAGGGATTTTCCCCGTGGCGAGTGTTGCCGACAACCTCAATATCAGCTGTCGGCGGTTTTTTAAGCGCTGGGGTGTTTTCCGTCACCCTGGCCGCGAACGACGCAATGCTGAATCCTATATTCAGCAGCTTAGCGTTAAAACCCCCAGCTATCGGGCACCGATAGGCAAGCTATCCGGGGGCAATCAGCAAAAGGTAATTTTGGCCCGCTGGCTCGCGGAAGAGATTGACCTTTTCGTAATGGACGAGCCCACGCGCGGGATTGATGTGGGCGCGCGTAGAGACATTTATAGCCTGCTTTACGACTTGGCCGAGCAGGGGAAAAGCATTGTCGTGATTTCCAGCGACCTTGCCGAAGTTAGCTCCATCTGTGACCGCATTGCAGTGATGCGCGACGGTGAGCTGGTCGACGTGGTGCCAAGAGACGCCGCCACGCCCGAACGGCTATTAGGCCTGGCACTACCCGCCTAAGCGGTACCCATTATCGAACACGTTCAGGACACCTGTGATGACATCGAACAAATTAACCCAAGACGGTGTTGAACCAACGCGCCCTGCGGGGCGCCAAGGGTTCATTAAACCACTGCGCACGCTGTTGGACACCTCTGGGCTGATCGCCGTTTTTATGCTGCTCTTTATCGCCTTGGCGGTGTTTATCCCCGACTTTCTTACCGGGCGAAACATGGTGGGGCTGCTGCTTTCGATCACCCTGATAGGCAGCCTGGCGACCACCATGATGCTGGTGTTGGCGCTGGGCGAGGTGGACCTTTCGGTGGCCTCAATTGTGGCGTTTGCGGGGGTAGTGGCAGCGGTTGTGACCTCTAGCACCGGTAGCGTTTTTATCGGCGTTATAGGTGGCATTGTTGCCGGGGGCGCGGTGGGGGCCTTTAACGGGTTTGTGATTGCCAGGTTTGGTATTAACTCGCTGATTGCCACGTTGGCGGCGATGGAGTTTGTACGCGGGCTGGCCTATATCACCTCGGGCGGCGACGCGGTGATGATTACCGTGCCGGGTTTCTTTGATCTGGGTAGCGCTTCATTTCTAGGCCTGACGCTGCCGGTGTGGACCATGTTGGCCTGCTTTGTCATCTTCGGTGTGGTGCTCAATATGACCGCCTTCGGACGCAATGTGCTGGCCACGGGCGGTAACTCGGAGGCCGCGTCGCTCGCGGGGGTCAATGTCCGCCGACTCAAGATTATTGTCTTTGGTTTACAAGGCGTTGTTGCGGGCGTAGTGGGCGTGTTACTGGCCTCACGGATGGGCTTGGGCGATCCCAATACTTCCATGGGGCTAGAGCTTGCGGTGATTTCTGCCTGTGTACTGGGTGGGGTGGCGCTATCGGGCGGCGTTGCCACTATCACCGGTGTAGTCGTCGGCGTGCTGATTATGGGCTGCGTGCAGAACGCCATGGGGCTACTCAACGTACCAACGTTCTACCAGTACCTGGTACGTGGGGCAATTCTGCTGCTGGCGGTAATGTTTGACCGCTGGAAACAGACGCGACGCCAGCGCGCCTAACGACACTTTTTCCTGTTTTGTTTCTATCTTTTACCGAATTGTACGGAGAGACGTCAATGTCTGAACGAAAGCCGCCCCTACGCTCTGCCCAGTGGTTTGGAACCGCCGATAAAAACGGCTTTATGTACCGCAGCTGGATGAAAAACCAAGGCATTCCCGACCATGAGTTCCAAGGCAAGCCGATTATCGGGATTTGTAATACTTGGTCGGAGCTGACGCCTTGCAACGCTCACTTTCGCAAGCTGGCGGAGCATGTAAAGCAGGGCATACTGGAAGCGGGTGGCTACCCGGTGGAATTCCCGGTCTTCTCCAGCGGTGAATCCAACCTCCGCCCGACCGCAATGTTTACCCGTAACCTTGCCAGCATGGATGTTGAAGAGGCGATTCGTGGTAACCCGATTGATGCAGTGGTGCTGCTGGTAGGTTGTGATAAAACGACCCCAGCGCTGTTAATGGGCGCGGCGAGTTGTGATATTCCCACCATCGTCGTGACCGGCGGCCCCATGCTTAACGGCAAGCACAAGGGCAAGGACATCGGTTCGGGCACCGTGGTCTGGCAACTTTCTGAGCAGGTCAAAGCGGGCGAGATTTCACTGCACGACTTTATGGCCGCTGAAGCGGGCATGTCACGCTCGGCGGGCACCTGTAACACCATGGGGACCGCGTCTACCATGGCCTGCATGGCGGAATCATTGGGCACCTCGCTGCCTCACAATGCGGCAATTCCTGCGGTGGATTCGCGTCGTTATGTGCTCGCACACCTTTCCGGTAACCGCATTGTCGAGATGGTTAATGAAGACTTAAAACTCTCCAAAATCCTTACAAAAGAAGCGTTTGAGAATGCCATTCGTACCAACGCAGCGATTGGCGGCTCCACTAACGCGGTGATCCACCTGAAAGCGATTGCCGGGCGCATGGGGGTAGACCTTAAGCTGGACGATTGGAGCCGGGTGGGGCGCGGTACGCCCACGGTGGTAGATTTACAGCCCTCCGGGCGTTATTTGATGGAAGAGTTCTACTACGCTGGAGGCCTGCCCGCCGTACTAAAACGCTTGGGGGACGCTGATCGCCTGCCCTTTAAAGACGCTCTCACCGTTAACGGTAAAACCCTGTGGGAAAACGTCAAGGACGCCCCGCTGTATAACGACGATGTGATTCGTCCACTGGATAACCCGCTGACCGCAGATGGTGGCATCTGTGTGCTGCGCGGCAATCTTGCACCCAATGGCGCGGTGTTAAAGCCTTCGGCAGCGACCGCCGAACTGATGCAGCACCGTGGTCGGGCCGTCGTGTTTGAAGACTTCGACGATTACAAAGCGCGCATCAACGACCCGGACCTGGACGTTGAAGCCAACGACATCCTGGTGATGAAACACTGCGGGCCTCGCGGTTATCACGGCATGGCGGAAGTCGGCAATATGGGGCTACCGCCCAAGATACTCGCTCAGGGCGTTACCGATATGGTGCGTATTTCTGATGCGCGCATGAGTGGAACCGCTTATGGCACCGTGGTGCTGCACGTGGCACCTGAAGCTGCCGCGGGTGGCCCCTTGGCCGCGGTGCGTAACGGCGACTGGATTGAATTGGACTGCGCCAGCGGCCGGCTACACCTGGACGTCAGTGAAGAGGAGATTCAGGCACGTCTCGCCGCGTTTGATGCCACGGCGGCCTCGACCCTCATCGCAAGCCAGGGTGGCTATCGCCAGCTCTATATTGAGCGAGTGCTGCAAGCCGATGAAGGCTGTGACTTTGACTTCCTGATCGGCTGTCGGGGCTCTGACGTGCCGCGTCATTCGCACTGATAAGAATTTCCTGATGATTTTTTAACTATGATCGATGGTGGGAGCGGCCTGGGCAGGGCCTCCTTCCTGAACTTTTTATTGTATTTTGCACATGTTGTCTAAGCACTTCCCTCAGCATCCTGTTGCTCAAGATGGATGTTCTGATGCCAGCTGTTGGGAAGGTCTATTGTGTTTGTGGATCAGTCGCTGCCCGTTTTCATTTAAAACCTAAATGACGAAGCCATTAACCGCACCTGGCATGACCAAAGCGGGCTCATGTGCCACAGTTAAACAGTAAATTATTAAATATATTTCATAAAATCAATAGGTTGGCATGCTCTTGTTGAGTTTAAGTTTTTGACTTTATATATGTTTTTTGTTTTTTAGAAAAACCTGGTACGACGTGTGCAGTAATCAGGACAAGAACGCAGCATCAGGATGATGGTTGGTTCTTGGCTAGATGTTCCTTGTTTGATTTATTTTTACGAAGCAACAGAAAGCAGATTACTTAGGAGGCACGACATGAAAATGGAAGCTCTGAAAAAACTAGGTATTTTAGGTGTATCGTTTGGTCTGATCGCAAGCCCTCTTGCGTTTGCTGAAATGGAAAGTGGTACTGAGCAAGAACCAGTGCCGCAAGAAGAGACGACGCAGGACGAGCAAGGCAGTTTTAATTCGTATGACACTGAGCAGCAAGATCAAGATGTAACCACTGAGTATGAAGAGGAAGAGCAAGAATTCACCTATGAAGAAGAGGAAGAGGAGCAGGAGTACGAAACCACGGATGACGATGACGACACCCAGTGGTAATTAACCCGCTAATGGAATAACACTTGCTCTGGCTTACGGATGAGCCACAAAATGCCCCGCCGCCTGCGGGGCATTTTTGCGTTTAAAGCCCAAAGCAAAAGTTGTTGCCTTATCGTCTATTGTTAACATTACGTACCCCTTGGCCCGTTATGACTATAAGGAAGCCTGTATCGTGGTGAACTGGAAAGAGGCGCCGCAGCTTCCTAAAGCGGAAGGGCGAATCGCGGCTATCGATTTGGCGCGAGGCATTGCGATTGGCTTAATGATTGTCAGCCACACGGTTAGCGGGCTGATAGGCATACGTAATGTGCCTGACTGGGGCATGGTGCCTATTCATCTATTAACCAAATTCTCCTCATCACTGTTTATTTTGGTATTCGGCATTGCCCTGGCAGTGGCCTTTCTTTCTCACACCCAAAGCGATGATTGGCCTAAACGACGCCTTAAGCTATGGCTACGCGCGATTGAAGTGTGGTTCTGGTACAAGGCGCTCATTATTATCGAGATGCTGCCGTTTAGTAGCCCTGCCGATATTGTCGATACGTTGCTTTATGGGCGCTTTGGAATCTGGGTCGAGATTTTAGGCTTTTATGCCATTGCCCTGCTTTGGGTGCCGCTTATTCTACCGCTATGGGCACGGGCGCCTCTTTGGAGCCGGATTGCCACACTGGTTGGCTTAACCGCACTTTCTGCCTGGTTACAAGGGCTTAGCTTTGGCGGTAACGATATCCTGAAAGCCTTACTGGTTGACCACCCCGACCACTATGCCTGGGGGCAGATTAGCCGGGCCCCTCTTATCCTGGTGGGATTGTTGGTAGGCGAAGCGCTATTGCGCTGTTACTTTACGGCTCACTTGCGCCGCCGCTTGGTGTTAATACTGCTGGCGATAGGCGCGTTAATGGTAATGACGTTTTATGGTCTCGCGTTGGCGGATGAGCGTGTGTATGCCGCCATGATGGCCGTTGCCAATAACACAGGCAAACATCCGCCTGGCCTGGAGTTCATGCTGTTTAGTGTAGGTGGCGCGCTTATTTTGCTCGCATTGACACTGGCCGGTGGAGCGGCTGCCGCCAAGGCACTTTTGCCGCTCACCGTGGTCGGTAGCGATGCGCTAAAAGCGTTTATTTTTCATATTGTGATGATCTTTCTCGTGCTGCGCTTTTTGCTGCAAGGCGAGGGCATGTATACCTATCCACAGGCGCTGGCGATTAGCGGCGTGTTGATACTGGGCGCCGCCGTGTGGATTTGGGTGACACGTTGGATCGCAGCGCACCGCTAAGAGGACATGGTTTGCAACGACAGCAACGATGGCAACGCTGGCTGTTAGCCGTAGTGTGTTTAATGGCACTGCCAGCCTATGCCGACGGTACTCAAGCACCGGTTTTTGAAGTGCAGGCTTTTGAGACGAACTGGTACTACGAGGTCGATAAACAGAGCACATGGCAGGCCGACTTGAATGCCCGAGTCGCCGCTATTGAGGGCATCTTTGAAGGTACGTTAGGGGTATATGTACAAAACCTGGCCACCGGAGAGGCCTACTCGTGGCGCGCGGATAGACCCTGGTATTTGGCCTCGTTGGTAAAAGTGCCTATTGCCGCCCAAGTGCTTGCCGAACGTCAAGCAGGCACGCTGTCACTGGATGAGCGCTTAACGCTTTCGCGCAGTGACTTTGTGGATGGCGCGGGGCCGGTGATCTGGCACGACCCGGGGACGCCGATCTCGATTCGCTGCCTGCTTGAACAGATGATTACCGTCAGTGATAACACGGCATCCGATATGTTGATTGACCGCGTGGGCCTTGCCGATGTCAATATTCGGGCGAGAGCAATGATTGCGGGTAGTGGAGGCAACCCTGACGATATCGGCCCGATTACCAAACTGGTTGGCGTTCGTCAGGGCGTTTATGGGCAGTTACACCCTGACGCACGAACGCTGGACGGCATGGATTTTATCGCCTTGCGCCAGCACCGGTTAAGCCAGCGTGCGGCGGCGCTGGCTCAGCGGCTGGATGTTGACCCCTCCACGCTCAAGCAACCTGACTATGACCACGCGTTCGATGCCTATGAGGCGACCGGTGAAAACGTCGGCACGCTGCGTGCCTACGGCGACCTGTTGGTAAGTGTGTATAAAGAGGCAGCGAGCGGTGGCTTAGGTGCCCAGCCGAGCCAGGCACTTCTGGAGATAATGCAGCGAACAACATCGGGCAGTAATCGACTAACGGCCGGGTTGGGCGACACCATCCGTTTTGCGCATAAAACCGGTACCCAGCATCGGCGTAGTTGCGATGCGGGCATTGCTTCGCACGAAGAGGCTAATGGCCCCTGGGTGATCGTTGCTTGCAGCCGGGGGCCGGTAGCAGTGAATGACCATGAACGTGCGTTGGCGCGAGTAGGCGATGCGTTACGCTATAGCGGTGCGCTTGGGAAACCTTGAGCATGCTGTGTCGCAGGTACACCCGCCGCCAAGCGAGCGTGATAAACTAGCGGCTTCATTTCATTGATACAGGCAGGAGGTTGTTATGGCAAACGCCAGCGCCCGTCATATTTTGGTTAGCAGCGAAGAGCAGTGTTTAGCGCTTAAACAGGAAATCGAGAACGGCCGTGATTTTGCCGATGTCGCCAAGCAGCACTCTAGCTGCCCTTCTGGCCGCCAGGGCGGCGACTTGGGTAGCTTCGGCCCCGGCCAAATGGTGCCTGAGTTCGACAAGGTGGTGTTCAGCGGTGAGTTGGGTCAGGTACACGGCCCGGTGAAAACGCAGTTTGGTTATCACCTGCTCGAAATCACTGACCGCACCTAAACGTTGCGTCTCTATAGCCGTGCAATACGATAAGACGTCTGCACGGCTATTGTCGCTTTGGCATTCGGTCCTGCCTGAAAAGCGCTTATGCTCGATCACTTTTCAGACAGAATCGCATGTTTAATCTCGCGTTAAATCGCCTCCAGCGTCGTGGCGTTTACGTTGCGGTGTGAGGAGAAAGCCATGAACGACCCCATTATTTCGATTAACGGCCTGAATAAAACCTACGAAGGCGGCTTTCAAGCGCTCTCGCGGGTGGACCTCACCATTCAGCGTGGTGAGATTTTTGCGCTGCTTGGCCCCAATGGGGCAGGCAAAACCACGCTGATCAGCGTGGTGTGTGGGCTGGTCAACCCGACCCAGGGCGAGGTGGTGATTGACGGCTTTAATAGCGTTAGCCAGTACCGCCAGGCGCGTGAGCGTATCGGCCTGGTGCCTCAGGAGTTGACCAACGAAGCCTTTGAAACGGTGTGGAATACGGTCAGTTTCAGCCGTGGCCTGTTCGGTAAAGCGCCTGCCCCTGCGCATATTGAAAAAGTGCTTAAGTCGCTGGCGTTATGGGATAAACGTCATAACCGCTTAATGACCCTTTCCGGCGGCATGAAGCGCCGTGTGTTGATTGCCAAGGCGCTCTCTCACGAGCCGCGCATTCTGTTTTTGGATGAGCCAACGGCGGGTGTCGATGTTGAGCTGCGCCGGGATATGTGGGAAGTGGTTCGCGGGCTGCGCGAAAGTGGCGTCACGATTATTCTCACCACCCACTATATTGAAGAAGCCGAAGAGATGGCCGACCGCATCGGGGTGATTAATCGAGGTGAAATCGTGCTGGTGGAAGAGAAAGCGGCCTTGATGCAAAAGCTGGGCAGCAAGCAGTTAATTCTTCAACTGCAAACGCCGTTAAAGGCGCTACCTGCCGCTTTTCAGCAAACGGGGTTAAGCCTGACCGCCGATGGGCATGAGTTGGTGTACAGCTATGATGGCCGTCAGGATGAAGAGGGCCACAAAATATCAGCGCTGTTAGCGAACCTTGAGCGTGAAGGCATCGCCTTTAGAGACTTGCATACACGGCAGAGTTCGCTTGAGGATATTTTCGTCGACCTGGTTAAGGAGCGTGCATGAATCTGTATCCTATTCGCGCCATTTATATGGCAGAAATGGCGCGTACGCGGCGCACGTTATTGCAAAGTATTGTGTCGCCGGTTATTTCAACCTCGCTCTACTTTGTGGTGTTCGGCGCGGCCATCGGCTCGCGTATCAGTGAGATTGGTGGGGTCAGTTACGGCGCCTTTATCGTGCCTGGGCTGATTATGCTCATGCTGCTGACCCAAAGCGTGTCCAACGCCTCTTTCGGGATTTTCTTTCCCAAGTTTTCGGGCAGTATCTATGAAATTTTATCGGCGCCCATCTCCTATCTTGAAATAGTGATTGGCTACGTAGGGGCGGCCGCCTCGAAGTCGATTCTATTGGGGCTGATCATTCTTGGGACATCGAGTTTTTTTGTGCCGCTGGAAATTGCGCACCCCTTCTGGATGCTGACGTTTCTAGTGCTCACCGCCGTCACGTTTAGTTTGCTGGGGTTCATTATCGGCATTTGGGCGGATGGCTTCGACAAGCTTCAGCTTGTGCCCTTGCTGATCATTACGCCGCTGACCTTTCTGGGCGGCAGTTTCTACTCGATAGATATGCTGCCCCCTTTCTGGCAGACCGTCACGCTCGCCAACCCTGTGGTGTATCTGGTCAGCGGCTTTCGGTGGAGCTTCTACGGGATTAGCGATGTCAGTGTGGTGGCCAGTGTGGCCATGATCAGCCTGTTTTTACTCGCTAGCCTAGCCACTATCGCGTGGATATTTCGTACTGGCTATCGCCTGAAACCCTAACGCGCAGCACCTCTTTTTATTTACGCCAGGAGCCAAGGCCTTTATGCCACTACTGCAAAGCGTTGTTCACCGCCTGGACCCTTCGCTTGACGGTGAACGCTTAACGCTAACCGCTGCGCCATCGCTTGCCGAAAGTGATGACCCGGCCATGGCAAGCCTGGTGAATACGCTGAACGACACGTATAACACCAAGGCTAAAGGTTGGGGGCGCTTTGCTGAAGAGGGCGAGCAGGCTGGCCCACTACTTGCCTGGCTGCGCGATTATAGTGCGGGTGCCCAGGACTTTACCCAGCTTTCGACCGCAATTGCTGAGCGCTTGGCGCGTGAGCTACAAGAGCAGCTATCCGTCAGCGGCTATTTACTGCTTGCGCACATACGCCAAGGGGATACCGAAACGCTATTTATCGCGTTGGTACATCAGCGTGAGGGCATTGGCATTAACCAGGCTCACCAGGCCGTGCCTGCCGCGCAGTTGAATACCAGCCAGCTTACCCTGGCGGCCCGGGTCAATTTAACCCAGTGGCAGAGCGAGTCGCCTGGCGCGCAGTACGTCTCTTTCTTGAAAGATCGTGGCGGTAAAAAGCTTGCCGAAGGCATGGTAGCCCTGTTGGGCATGGAAGAAGGGATCGATGCGCCCGCTGAAACCCGCACGCTGCTCAAGGCCTTCAGCGACTATGTGGAAAAAGAGGATTTCGACGACGAGGTGAGTCGAGAAAAAACCGACACGCTGGTGGACTACGCCAATGAACAGCTTCGCCGTGGCGAGCCAATGACCTTGGAAGAGCTTTCCGGGCTGGTGGACGAACAGCAGCCGAAAGCCTTTTATGACCATATTCGCAACGCCGATTACGGGCTTTCGCTGGAGATTCCCCCCGATAAGCGCACCTTAAGCCAGTTCCGCCGCTTTACCGGCCGAGCGGGCGGTGTCTCGATTAGTTTTGACTCCCACCTGCTGGGCTCAAGCATCGAGTACGACGCCACTCAAGATCGCCTGATTATCAAGCAAGTGCCCAAGCAGTTAAGAGAGCAGCTTACCAAGAAGGATTGAGGTAAGGACGATGCTGTAGCAACCCAGGAGCCCCTTATGCTGAACGCTATTAGTGATTTCTTCCAGCGCACGCTTGCGCAACCCGAGCAGCGCGAAAATCAAACGCTCACCCTGGAACTGGCCACCGCAGCACTGCTGTGTGAAATCGTCCGCGCCGATTACGACACCACCGATGAAGAGCTTGCCGCGCTGCGCCTTATGCTTACCGAGCGCTACCAGCTCAGCACAAGCGATGTGGAAGAGCTGATGACGTTGGCACAAGCAGAAGTGGATGAGGCCGTCGATCATTACCAGTTTGTGAGCCTAATCAAAGAACACTATAACTACGACCAGCGCTGTGAGCTGGTGGCGCTGATGTGGCAGCTGGCCTGGGCCGACGGCAGCGTTGACCCACTTGAAGAGCACCGTATTCGACGGCTGGCCGATTTACTGCATGTTAGCCACAGTGATTTTATTCGCACCAAGCTACAGCGCCGAACAGCGCAAGATGGGCCTGAACGAGGCGGCAGATCTCACTAACATATTAGCTTCCTGCGTTACTGTTCTTCAGGTGCGCTGAGCAGGCCCTCGACCAGGCGATGCAACTGTTGTTGAAACTGGCCGCCTGGGGAGGGCGGCGTGGGGTCTGCGGTGATCACAACGGTCATATCGCGTTCAGGGATCACGTACAGCGCTTGTCCGCCATAGCCACGCCCGTAGTACACCGTTTCCCCTGCGAGTTCGGTAATAAACCAGCCATACCCATAGCCATCACCCGTCCAGGCAGAGATGCCACGGGGTGTCCATGAAGCCTCCACCCAGCCTTCTGGCAATAGCCGCACGCCCTCCATCACGCCGTCGTTACGATAAAGCTCGCCCACCTCAATCAACGCGCGTGGCGAAAGTTGCATATTGTTGCCGCCAAAATAAATGCCTTGTGGGTCACGCGGCCATGCGGGAATCGAAATAGTAAGCGGCTCCCCCAGCAGGCGTTGTGCGAGCACATGCGTGGTTTCACCGCTTGCCTGGGTAAGTGCTGCGGAAAGCAGGTGGCTAGTGCCGGTGGAGTACAGCATCCGCCCGCCGGGTTCATCGACAAATGGGCGAGTAAGGGCATCGTTAACCCAGTTTGAGCTTGCCACCCAAGCACTGTAGTTAGCGCCGGATGTACGCTCAAGCCCCGCCTGCTGAGCCAACAAATGCCCTACAGTAATGTCTTCCACGCGCGGGTCCAGCCCGGCGGGCAATGGCTCATCCAACAGCGCCACCAATCGCTGCTCGGTGGATTCAATAATGCCCTCTTCAATAGCTGCGCCTGTTATCGCCGCCAGCACCGTTTTGGAAAGTGATTTGATATTGGCAGGCTGCGCAACGCCGGGGCCACCCAGGTGTTGCTCGTGGATAATCTCGCCGTCGTAAGCGACC
This sequence comes from Halomonas sp. AOP43-D1-4, assembly GCF_052446175.1. Lineage (NCBI taxonomy): Bacteria > Pseudomonadati > Pseudomonadota > Gammaproteobacteria > Oceanospirillales > Halomonadaceae > Halomonas > Halomonas sp. AOP43-D1-4. The sequence continues at coordinate 71,667 of NZ_JBQSVY010000002.1, read as the reverse complement.
ACAACGCTGTGAAGGCGTGACAGCTTGCCAGCTTCATCATCCATCGCTGCAAACGCAGCAGGCGCGGGTGGGCTGGCGCCAATGCTTTGGCTGACGCCTATCGCTATCGCGCAGCCCATTCCCTGGATAAACCTTCGCATAAGCCTTTTCATAACGCGCCTTTCTGGTTGATGACTTTGCCACCTTGCTATTTAGGATAGCGAGCGTTTAAGAACAAGACATAATGTGCGCCTAAAATGGCTTAAATGATTGTTTTAAACCGGAAATAGTGGTGAGTACGCAAAAAGTTGAAAAGCCTGCTAGGCTTTAATCATTACTGGGCGTAAGCAACCCTTTGATTTCAACCAAAACGCAAACTAGCAAGGAGTGCCAACATGCGTAATATTATCTATATCGTAGGCCTAATCGTCGTTGTACTGTTTATCCTTTCTCTGCTCGGCCTGCGCTAACGCCAGCGACCGCCAGCAGGTTTCTGAACTGACCCTCAATAGTTGGACGGTTGGTTTCTTTAACCAGCGGTCATGGCCTGAGTCCAGTATTGTACGGGGCTCAGGCCTTTTGGTTTCTGCTTGATCCGCTGATGATGGTAGTAGTGGATATAGTCGGCAGTACTTCGCGTTAGCTCCCCCCCATCGTGTTGAACCGGTTCATGTGGAAGTGCTCTGCTATTAGGGCGCCGAAAAAGCTCTCCATGGCGGCTTGGCCGCCGCCCCGATTGTCCCCGCCGTGATCAGCAACTGAGCTGCCGATTCATAGCCCACCGCCGTTCGTGACACCAGCTCTGGTACCAGCTCATCGGCGATGGCTTTGATCATGATATCGAGATCGGCCACCTCGTCATGCTGCTCCAGGTAACGGCTAGCATGGTCTTGTAGCCATGCCGGGTGATCGGAAACTGGCGGTACCAAACACGCGGGCATAAGTATCCACGACAGAGGCCATGTGCAGAGCCTTGTAAGTGTCGATGCCTCTGATGATGCCTGGACACGACAGTAACGAGACAGGCAGTGAGTGTCAGGCCCTTCTTGAGCTACATGCATCGACGAGGTGAACCCTCGCCGCCAAGTGTTTCCGGATCACCGACAGGCCCGTGGAAAGATGCACTATCCGGTCGATCGCTGTATCAAAGAGGCGATTAAAGTCGTTGTAGAAAAACAAAACTTAACAAGTATGAGAAATTATTAAGGGATGGGCTTAAAAGATATCGTCGTATTACTTTAAAACAGTAAAGCGCACTAAGTCCGGGCCTTGTTATGCTTTTAAAAAGCCTAACAACCCTGTTTCTTTTTTACTTTTACGCGTTACTATTAACACTGTTCGCGTCGATGTTTTTAAATGCTCGAAGATAAAAGAAGGTGGCCCGCGAGTTAACGCATGCGGATAGTTATACTGAAAAAACGCACCGGTCTGGAGCGTTAGAAATGCGCCGCCCAGCGCAACGAAGGCTTCGTGGGCAAGGGCGGGTAATGCAATAGAGAGCGACGGGCTGTGTTGCCACAGCTCACAGTAGCCGCACTGGTTGTGCCAGTCTGACAACGTGCTGGAAAGCGCGCGGCCAGTAGCCGTATCGGGTGGGGGGGAGTGCGCTACAGGGTGCTCGGCGTGTTCATCCGTAGGGTGGTGATGCTCAGCATCCGCATTGTGGTGATGACTGTTGCTGTGGTTATGGAGCTGGCTGTGAGCATGGTGGCCATGGTCGTGATGACTGGCCTGGAACTGAGAAATGAGCGGCCCCGCAAATAACAGGCACATGGCTACCCACGCCATCGCTAATGTAACGCGATAGTAGGGTAAGCGTGCTGGGCGAGACAGTGGCATCAAATTCAGCCCTCACGGGGTTAACAAGAAGCGTGATTGTACCAGCCCGGTACTGTGTAACCATAAAATTATCCGTTAACGGTAGATTCCTTAAATAGCTAAGCCTTATGCGTCCTATGGTCGCACTCTTTATATGAATGATTTAAGAAGATGTTTGTAGCGTTTTAATCGTTAGCTTTTTTTAAAGATCAATAATCCTTTGCATATACGTCATGCCGATAAAACACGTTGTTTAATATCTCTTGGGAAATGATAAGCATGTCCTCAAAAAAAACCGATCCAACGCTGCCCCGGCGAAATGGAAAAATTCTCTTTGCGCTATTAATGCGAATGCACTTTTATGTGGGGCTTTTGGTAGGTCCCTTTATTCTGGTGGCCGCCTTGAGTGGTATTGTCTACGTTTTAACACCGTCGGTGGAATCGTGGCTTTACCGTGATGCCTTAACGGTAAGTACCCAAGATGCACCGCAGCCGCTGGCACGGCAAATTGAAACGGCGCAGTGGGTGGTAGGCCAGGACACGCTACCCGCCGCGGTTCGCCCCGCACCGGATGCGCACAGTACCACGCGTGTTATGTTTGCTGACCCAGCGCTTGGACCTTCCGAGCATCGGGCTATTTTTATAGACCCGGCAACGCTTGACGTAAAAGGCGACATGACGGTGTATGGCACCAGCGGCATATTGCCGTTTCGCACGGCGCTTGATCAGTTTCACCGTAGTTTGCTGTTAGGCGATGTAGGGCGTTTGTACAGCGAACTAGCGGCGTCATGGTTATGGATCATTGCGCTGCTGGGCCTGGTGCTTTGGTTAGCGCGACGTAAAGCGCTTAAAAGCCCAAGCCCGCGTATGGCGGCACGGCGCTTGCACGCAACCGTAGGTGTTTTTGCGCTCGTCGGGCTGCTGTTTTTCTCAGCCACGGGGCTTACCTGGTCGCAATGGGCCGGTGGCAATATTGGCGAATTAAGACAGGCGTGGGGCTGGGGTACGCCGAGCGTATCGACCGTGCTTCCCGCGCCAGGGGATGCAGTGAGCCATGATTCCCATGCCCATCACGACATGCATGCCGACCATGGTGTGAGCAGCGCCCCCGAAGCCGGAGATTTTGTAAGCCCGGAAGGATTCGACCAAGCGCTTGCGGCAGCCAGGAGCGCAGGACTACTGGCGGGTAGAATCCAGCTAGAACCGCCTGCCAGCGAAGGCCGAGCATGGCGCGTATCAGAAATTGACCGCCGCTGGCCTACTCAGGTAGACCAGGTCGCATTGAACCCAAGCGATATGCGTATTCTTGAGCAAACGGATTTTTCAACGTTTCCCTTGGCGGCAAAGCTAACGCGCTGGGGTATTGATTTACATATGGGCGTACTGTTTGGCCTGCTTAACCAGCTGGTGCTGGCGCTATTTGCAGCGGCCCTGGTGTTTCTTATTGTGTGGGGTTATCGGATGTGGTGGCAGCGCGTTAAAAACACCACGGTGAATAAGGCACAAACCATGACCGCGCTGTTTATCATGCTGGGCGTGCCCGCTCAGTTGGGCCTGCTCGCCATCCTAACGCTTTTAGGGTTCGCCTTACCGGTATTGGGCGGTAGCTTGATCATTATTGCGATTATTGATGCGCTGCGCTGGGCGGCTTCCAGAAAGCCCCGAAGCGTCTAAAAACGCTGACAATAAGCACAATAGAAAAGGCCTCAGGTCGATACCTGAGGCCTTGGTGCTTGCAAGCAGATTTATTCCCACGCGGGGAAGGGGTCAGGCAGCGTTTTCCACATCTCCATGCCTTCCAGTAGCTCGCCTTCGTTGAGTAAGCAGGCATCCAGCGCTTCACGCATGCGGGCTTTATCCAGCCCTTGGCCGATAAACACCAGCTCCTGGCGCATATCCCCAAACGGCTCTTCCCACTTCTCGGTGATGAATTGGCGGTACTCGGGGTCAGTTGGCCAGCGCTCTTCAGGAACCGACTTCCAGAACATACCGGCCATGCCATGATGGGCGATGCCGCCTGCCTGGCTCCACTGCCCGGCCCACTGGGGGCGGGTGGCCAGCCAGAAAAAACCTTTCGAGCGCAATAAACCCTCGCCAAACCACTCGGAATGCAGCAGGTCGTGAAATTTGGCCGGGTGAAATGGGCGACGGGCGTGATAAGCAAAGCTTCCGATGCCGTACTCTTCGGTTTCGGGTACGTGCTCGCCACGCATCTCTTTTAGCCAGCCCGGCGCCTGCTGAGCGCGCTCAAAGTCAAACCTGCCAGTATTTAGCACTTTATTAAGCGGTACGCCGCCTTGGCGAATAGGCATCAGCTCGGCATCGGGGTTGAGGGAGTGCAAAATGGCTTTGAGTGCCTCCAGCTCTTTTTCGCTAATTAAATCCGTTTTACTAATCAGCAATACATCGCAGAACTCGATCTGATCCACCAGCAGGTCGGCAACGTTACGTTCATCCTCTTCGCCGAGACTTTCTCCTGCTTCCGCCAGGCTTTGTGCTTCACGGTATTGGGCAAGAAAGTTGGCACCATCAACGACCGTTACCAGCGTATCCAACCTGGCGATATGGGAAAGGCTTTGGCCGTCCTCATCCTCAAAGGTAAACGTTTCAGCCACTGGCAAGGGTTCGGAAATACCGGTCGACTCAATCACCAGATAATCGAATTTCCCTTCCTTTGCCAACTGGTTGACCTCGATAAGCAGGTCTTCGCGCAGCGTGCAGCAAATGCACCCATTGCTCATCTCGACAAGGCGTTCTTCTGAGCGATTAAGTGCGACTTCGCTCTCAAGCGTTGATTCGCCCGGGCCACCGCGCACCAGCGCGGCGTCGATGTTCACCTCACTCATATCGTTCACAATCACCGCCACACGAAGGCCTTCACGGTTGGCGAGGATATGATTGAGCACAGTGGTTTTACCAGCACCCAGAAAGCCCGACAGCACGGTAACGGGCAGGGGAGAAAACGCAGTCATTACTAGCACGCCTCTAAATGATTTATGTTATGTGATAATATAACAATATGGGGCAATTAGAAAGCGCTGTTAGCGAAATCGTGAGGCTTAGTGACAGATGCAAGAAAGGAGAGATGGGCACTTCAGTTTTAAAAAAAACTTATTTATCATTTGTTTAATATAGAAATATTAATTAAATAAACTATTTTTTTAGTTTTATGTTTTCATCTAGTGAGAATGTAAGTTTCGTAATACGAAAGGTTAATACAAACGTAAACTACCCTGAACTACCTTTTTATGAATAATAAAATATAAAAGGTAAGAATTAATGCGGGTCAAAACGCCGTTACCATCCAATAAAGTGGCTCAGTCCTCCTTGTCCAAAGGATTAGCCTTATTAACTGCAGTGGCAGAGAAAGGCTCAGAGGGAGTTAATTTAAGCGAGGCTTCCACGAAAGCTGGAATAAATATCTCAACAGCTCATAGATTGCTGAATGCCTTAGTTGAAGAAAATTTCATTAGCCTTGACCCTTATTCCAAGCTCTACCATTTAGGGCTTATGCCTTATGAAATTGTTGAGCGTGCTGGATCTGATGTTGCTTTCCTTGAGCTACGCCGAAAATTACATTCAACCTTATTAGCTATACAGGCGGAGGTTGATGGAATTATTTGTCTTTCTGTTCCATCTCGAGGCGAATCATTATGTATCGACCTTGTTTCTGGTAGCTCTCATATAACGATCAATACTTTAAAAATCGGTGCGAGACGCCCACTCGGCGTTGGCGCTGCCAGCCTCGCACTGCTTGCCAGCCTCTCCGACGAAGAGAGAGAAAAAGTCATCGTATCCGAGGCAGAGCGATATCTAAGATATGGCTGTATGACAGCTGAAATCGCACGCTATGCAGTAAGTCTTTTCGATTCTCAAGGCTACGTTTTCAATAATGCCTACGTCATTCCAGATATCGGTGCGATTGCATTACCACTGTTCTCAGAAAATTCGTTGATTGGCGCTATCTCCGTAACAACCACTATTTCTCGATTAAGCAAAGAGCGGCGAGAGCAAATTGCGGCGATGATTTGTGCTGCCGTCAAACGTGAAGGTATGCAAGTTACAAGGAGACACTGATGTACCCAATTGACTTTTTTTATAGGCAAGTACTTAAAGATGAAAATCGTATAGCAGCTGAGTTTGAAAACGAAAAAATCACTTATAGAGAATTAAAGAATAAATCGGATGCTTTAGCTGCGGCGTTTCAGGATATCGACTCGACTCCGGGTTCCAGAGTTGGCATTTGTTGCTTCAATCATATCGACCACTTAATCGCTTGGCTGGCTGTGCTAGCCGCGGGGAAAGTGTGGGTTCCTCTTTATCCAAAAAATAGGGAGACGGAAATTTGTCAATCGATTGAATTCACAGAAATGTCGATTGTTGTTGTGGATGAGGATAGCCATCACTTAGTCAAGAATGGCGGAGCTAAGATTCTTATTGCGAGCGCAGAAGAAGGGCAGACTTCATTAGCCAAATTGATCCGAAAATATGAAGGAAAGAAACCGACCTTTCACCTTTTACCACTTCATGAAACACAAGCAATTAAGTTCACTGGAGGTACTACTGGTAAACCAAAGGGAGTAATGCAGCCTTACCGTGCTTGGAACACGAATATCGTTACACAGATCTTGGCGTGGGACATGCAAGAGGGCGATCGATATCTCGCAGCGGCACCAATCACGCATGGAACCTCGACATATATTTTACCGACGCTAGCAACCGGAGGCACTATCGTCATTTTGGACCAGCCTCGACCAAAAGAGACGCTTCATTATTTACTAACGAGCGATATCACTACCACTTTTTTACCGCCGACAGTTCTTTACTTGATGATGCAGATACCTGAAGCCAAAGAGGGAAGTTACGATCGGCTAAGAAACCTTGTTTATGGATCGGCACCGATGCGATCAGAGGCTATTGCTGATGCTCAAAAAATATTCGGGCCTTGTATAGCTTCAAATTATGGTCAGACGGAGGCGCCGCAGATCGCCACTATGATAACTGCACAAGACCTGCTTCGCCCCGAAAAACGGGCCTCTGTTGGTCGTGAAACCATTCTTTCGAAAGTTGGCATTATCGATGAAAGCGGTAATTTGCTTCCCGCTGGATCTAATGGAGAGATCGTTCTGCGAGGTGACCTCCTCATGACCGGCTATTGGCGTCAGCCAGATAAAACTGCTGAGACTTTAGTTGATGGATGGCTTCGTACTGGTGACCTTGGCTTTGTCGATGATGAGGGTTTTCTTTTCATTAAAGGGCGATCGAAGGACGTCATCATCACAGGAGGCTTCAACGTCTACCCAATCGATATAGAGCCGGCTATCGCTGAGCATGAGGCGATTATAGATTGTGCTGTCTTCGGCGTACCTGATGATAAATGGGGGGAGGCTGTCCATGCCGCTGTTGAATTACGTGATGGAGTTCAGGTGGAGCCTAATGAAATTATTGCATTCATTAAGGAAAAACTTGGGTCGGTAAAGACCCCCAAATCTCTTGTTGTCTACGATCGTCTACCCCGCAACGCGTATGGAAAGCTTCAGAAGCAGACGCTCATTGATGACTATATAAAGTCGGCCAAAGCCGGCAAACAAAAGGATACATAATTATGGTCTTTAAAACGCCTACCACTTCTCTAAGCCGACATACTCCTACAGCGGTCTTTTATCGGGAAAAAAACCTCGTTGAAGATATGCTCAAGTCCGGCTCTCAATCTGATTTCGTTTCCGTGATGATGGAACATATCCTTGGCCGTCAAATTAAGCCTGAGGAGCAGCGAGTAATGAATGCTGTTCTAATCACCATGATGGAGCATGGCTTTACGCCTAGCGCCATAGCAACGCGTTCCGTCTACATGAGCGCACCTGAAAACTTACAAGGGGCCGTAGCTGCAGGGCTTTTAGCAATCGGAAGCCAGTTTGTCGGGACCGTGGAAAACAATGCGCGCTTATTAGCCAGCCTTGCCTCATTAGAGGGCGAAGAACGCAGAACATACGCTAAAGAGATCGTCAATGAATATCGAGGCCGAAAAGCACACATCCCAGGCTTCGGGCATCACCTACATTATCCTGACGATCCTCGGGCAAAACGGCTTATAGAAATAGGTCAAGAAAATGGGTTCTCAGGAAAGTATATCGAATCCCTCCATCTTCTTTCCGAAGTTATTGATGAAATCACGGGGCGGCACATTACTATCAACGCGACTGGCGCAACAGCCGCACTGCTTGGCGAAATGGGTATTCCTGTAGATCTGATGCGAGGCTTCTCTGTTATTGGGCGCACCGCCGGTCTGGTTGCCCATATTGCGGAAGAGCAGCAACGCCCTTCAGGCCGATATATCTGGGACCTCGTCGATAAATCTATACCCTACGAGGATTAAAGAAATGTCCAATTATGTACTTATTACAGGCGGCTCAAGGAACATAGGTGGTGCGATAGCGAAACGCCTTTCTGAGGATGGACTGCGTGTTGTTGTGGTAGATCGGATTCAACCTGAACATGAATACGCAGAGAAATTTATTGAGGTCGATCTCGCGGATGCCATAGCGACAGAGAACAAAATCATCGAATTTACCGCTACTCATAGCGTACTTCGGCTAGTCAATAATGCCGGTATCGTTATGCCTTCTGCGATTGAAGATACCGAGCTTGATAGCATTGAGAAAGTCGTTTCCATCAACCTGACAGCACCAATTTTATGTGCCAAGGCTGTTATTCCTGCAATGAAAAAGGCTGGTATAGGCCGCATTGTTAATATCTCTAGCCGCGCCGCTTTAGGTAAAGAAATGAGAACGGTTTATTCGATGACGAAGGCTGGGCTACATGGTTTAACGAAAACATGGGCACTCGAACTCGGACGACATGGTATCACTGTCAATGCGGTGGGCCCCGGCCCAATACGAACAAGTCTGTTTGAAGAGGTTAACCCGCCGGACGATCCACGCACGAAATCCATCATTGAGCGCGTACCTGTTGGAAGGCTAGGCACGCCAGATGATGTTGCTAATGCAGTAAGTTTTTTTGCATCCGAAAAATCAGGCTTTGTTACTGGGCAAGTACTTTACATCTGCGGAGGCATGACGATCGGCTCCGTATAAAGGTTTCCAGTTGCATTAGCACTGGAGAATCCCCGAGTGGGTACATTCATGCAGAGGAAAAAATAATGACAAAACTCTCGAAGACACTGTTGTCGTCCATTTTGGTCAGCACTTCACTCATGGCGTTCACATCGCAAGTGAACGCACAAGCAGAGGACTTTCCAACTAAGCGTATCAATATGATCGTTCCCTATAGTGCTGGTGGATCGACCGACATACTTGCTCGTCAAGTAGCAAGGGGTCTAACAAGCGTCCTTGATGAGACGGTGACCGTGGAAAACCGGGCCGGAGCCGGGGGCACGCTAGGAAGCACACAGGCTGCAATGGCAAACCCTGATGGATACACTCTCTTTATGGGAAACGTTTCATCTCATGGCATTGCGCCGGCTGTCTATAAAAACCTGCAATACGATGCGAAGAATGATTTTGATCCAATTATATATCTTCTTTCGATCCCGAATGTGATGGTGGTCTCTAATGAGAGCAATATTAATTCGGTAGAGGAATTTATTGATCAAGCCAATGAGCGAGAGATGAGATTCGCTTCGTCAGGAGTTGGAAGTTCAATTCATCTATCAGGGGAGATGTTTAAAGCACGTACGGGGGCTCGGATGACGCACGTACCATACCGTGGAAGTGGTCAAGCAATGCCAGCACTACTTTCTGGGGATGTTGACGTAATGTTCGAGAATATGCCTTCGGCTCTCCCGCAAATCCAATCAGGTGCAATCCGACCTCTGGCAGTCACGACGAGTGAGCGATCCGCAGCATTGCCTGATGTTCCCACACTTTCTGAGGCGGGTATTGCCGAACTTGAGGAATTTTCTGCCATTTCATGGTTCGGTCTATTTTCTCCAGCGGGAACAGATGATGCAGTGGTTACGAAACTTAACGAAGCAATGCAGGAAGTGATGCAGAGCGACGATTTTAAGGAATTCGCTAGGACGCGAGGGGCCACGATCGAAGGTGGCGAACCAGCAGACCTTGCTTCACATGTCGATCAAGAACTAGCTCAATGGAAAACGGTCGTCGATGAAGCCGGCGTGACCGTGGAGTAAGTATTTTAGAGCGGACGTGAAAATTTACGTCCGCTCCACTTCATTGGGTTTATAGAGGGCTTATCGATGAGCGACGACATTGAACAGAGACCCGAGGCTGTTGCTAAAAAAAGCATAAAAGATGCCATGCTTGGGGGGGGAATATTTGTGGCTTCAGTTCTCTTCGCTTGGGTTGTAATTCCTGCGGGAGTGGTTTCACCTGCTTCAGTAGAGCGGCTTCCTCTCTCTCCGGTCTTTCTACCTTACGTTTTAACCACATTAATTGGGATTTTTGGCTTGATCTACGGGATGCAGGCATCAATCGGCCTAGGGGTTCCTAAAGAGGAAAATGATGAGTCTACCCATTTAAGGCGTAGGTGGCCGTTACATATTTTATTAGTAGCCGCCTGTTTTTTTGCCTATTGCTTTTTAACTCTGTACCTCGGTATGTTGTTGATATCTATAATGGTTACAGGGTTTCTTATCTGGCTGGGTGGAGAGCGACGGCCTCTAATCCTAGTTTCAGTCTCAATCGGGCTTCCGCTAGTTCTTTATCTATTCTTTACGCTGTTTGCGCAGGTTCCGCTTCCGAAAGGCCTACTTGAAGGATGGATCTGACGATGATGTCAAACATCGCCGAGGGTATTACCCTTTTTTTCAGTCTCAGTAACTTTCTTGCTATAACGGTCGGGGTATTAGTTGGCGTGACAGTTGGGGCCATTCCTGGGCTAACTGCAACAATGGCTGTAGCGCTGGCTCTGCCTTTTACATTCTCGCTCGACCCTATCACTGGAATATTGCTTCTGATAGGAATCTATAAGGGAGGAATTTTCGGGGGATCAATTACCGCTATTTTGGTAAAAGCGCCTGGAACGCCAGCAGCAGCTTGTACAATCCTTGATGGCTACCCAATGGCTCGCAAAGGTAAAGCCGGAAAAGCGCTAAAGATAGCCTTATATTCCTCATGCACGGCAGATTTAATCTCCAATCTTGCTCTTATCTTCCTAGCCGGAACCATTGCAAGTTTCGCGTTAAAATTCGGACCTCCAGAGTATTTCTGGCTAATAGCTTTTTCTTTGACAATTGTAATCTCGATATCAGGATCATCTTTAATGAAAGGGTTGATGTCGGGAACTTTAGGTATCTTGGTTTCGACAATTGGGCTTGACCTTGTCTATGGAACCCAGCGCTTTACTTTTGACAATTTCAACTTAATGGGTGGTGTTAGCTACATTCCATTGCTTATTGGCCTTTTTGCTATTCCTGAGGTTATCGATTTTTATGTTCAAAAAATAATGCCGATTGCCGTTAAAGGGGCAGACCGAAGTCGAGTATCTATGCCTGAGTTTATTAAGTGCTTACCTACAATTATTCGCGGAAGCTTTATTGGCGTGATCATTGGTGCGATTCCAGGAACGGGGGCTACGGCTGCTGCTTTTCTTTCTTATGGTGAGGCAAAGAGAGTGTCCAGTCATCCGGAGAAGTTCGGCACTGGGGAAATTGTAGGTGTGGCGGCTTCGGAATCTGGCAACAATGGTGTCGCCGGGGCGACACTCATACCACTCTTAGCATTAGGGATACCTGGTGATGTTGTAACTGCCGTTATTTTAGGGGCTTTTATGCTTCACGGGCTAACGCCGGGGCCGCTACTCTTCCAAGATAACATAACCATAATATATGCAATCTTTGCAGGGATAATGCTGTCCTCACTCGTACTGCTTGTCGCCGGTAGTTTAGCAATACGCCATTTCGCAAAAATTGCGGACATCCCTCGGCACATTCTTTTGCCATCGGTTCTGCTTTTCTGCGTATTCGGAAGTTATGCCGTCCAAAATCAGATGTTTGATGTACTAATGATGTTTGCCTTTGGGCTTCTTGGCTTTGTAATGACTCGGATAGGGATGGCTTCAGCCCCCTTTCTCATCGGGTTCATCCTTGGACCCCTGTTCGAAGATAACTTAAGACGTTCCTATTTGATATCAGAAGACATATCCATCTTTTTCCGAAGCTGGATCTGCTGGTTTTTTATAGCGGCGGTCGCATTATCTCTTTTTATGGGGTTACGCCGGGAGTGGCTAGCGGCAAAAGCAGCGAAGTCCAGAGCCAGTAGCGCCCATTCTGACGGCATATGAAATGAATAAGAAAGGTGGATTAATAATGATAAAAGATCTAGAGGGTAAAGTTGTCTTAGTGCTTGGCGGTGGGTCAGTCGGCCCCGGCTGGGGGATTGGAAAAGCGATTTGTGTAAAGTACGCCGAGGCAGGTGCGATCGTCATTGTTGCAGATCGGGAATTATCTGCTGCGCAGGAAACCCTAGTACTCATTAAAAGTAGAGGCGGTCAAGGCCGGGCGGTTGAAATTGACGTTACAAAGGATGAGGACTTAACCGCAACTATATACAAAGTTATCGAGGCTTTAGGCCAGGTCGATATACTTTATTGTAATGTAGGGGTAGGAAAGGCTGGAGCCTCTGAACAGACATCTCCAGCAGACTGGCGGCGTATTAGCGATGCCAACCTCACTTCTCTTCATGTTGCTACCTCAGCAGTACTGCCCTCCATGCGTGAAAAGGCTAGTGGAGTTATCTTAACAACGTCTTCTATCGCCGCGGTTCGTGACGTTGGATATCCTCATCTTGCTTACGGTACCACCAAGGCCGCGGCTATTCATTTCATGCGGCTCTTGGCAATGGAAAATGCCTGCTATGGTATTAGAGCGAATACGATAATTGCTGGCTTAATTGACACACCGCGCATCGAAAAGACACTCGCTAATTCTTATGGAAAAAAAACTTCCGACGAAATGCGGGCTGCCCGAGCTATGCAATGCCCATTAGGCCGAATGGGAACAGGGTTTGATATCGCAGAAGCCGCTTTGTTTTTAGCTTCTGATAAAGCATCGTATATTTCTGGAACAGAAATATTAATTGATGGTGGGCTCTCTGCCACTGTGCAACAACCACCTATATTTTGAGTAACGCCTGACCGGCGGTCTGGCGAATAGTCTCACGGGCGTGCTGAACCCAACCTAATGGCATGAGGTTTTCTCCAGAGTTAGTGCGCCATACTGGCAGGAGGTTGGACAACTAACAGCGTTGAAGTCATTAGCCGTCTCAGTGTCGCGGTAAATACACCCGTGCCAAATGGATTGATGTGTTTCGTTCCCGTGGAATCAATGGCTTACATGACATCTGGCCGGCTGTAGAGTCGCACTGCTTGTCCCGGTGTCCTTTAAGATATGCATGGCATCCAACCCTATGTCATCCAGTCGACCATAAAAGTGTCCAATGTTAAGTTGATCGTGCTCATGTTGCTAGAAACTCAGGTTTGATCGTGTCCATAGGCATCAACGGCAAAGGCTTCCTGGATGCATCTTTTTATGCGTCAAGCACGTCGGCTAAGTGTATAGGTACCTCTCAAGTGTGGTGGTTGTGCCTTAAGCTAGTTTTTGTTTTTTAACGTTATTTTTTATTGTTTATTTACGGTTTTCTAAGATTCGATACTGAAAGATGAGTGATAGCGCTATGGTGTAAGTAGTAATGTCTATTCTGTAACGCCTAGCCGTTGGGAAAATAAATACTAGGTAAACCCCATGGCCCAGACCTTTCAAACGACAGTAGGCAGCCGCCATTATCGCTTTAAAAGCCTGACCGAACTGATGGCCAAAGCGACCCCCGCGCGTTCGGGTGATCGTTTAGCGGGTGTGATTGCCGAAAGCGCTGAGGAGCGCGTGGTGGCACAGATGGTGTTGGCGGAACTGCCGTTGACCACCTTCTTGAATGACGCACTGATCCCCTACGAACACGATGAAATCACCCGGCTGATTATCGATGAGCATGACGCCGAGGCCTTTGCGCCCCTTCGGCATTTAACGGTAGGGGATTTTCGTAACTGGCTACTCTCGGATCAGGCAACTTCAGAAGTGCTCACCGCCGTTCGCCCAGGCATTACGCCGGAAATGGCCGCGGCGGTCAGTAAGCTGATGCGCAATCAGGATCTGATTCTGGTGGGCAGAAAGTGCCGAGTTACCACGGCTTTTCGTAATACCATCGGCCTGCCCGGGCGGCTTTCTACCCGGCTACAGCCCAACCACCCGACGGACGATGTCACCGGCATTGCGGCGAGTATTCTGGATGGCCTGCTCTATGGCAGCGGCGACGCGGTCATCGGGATTAATCCGGCCACCGATAACGTGGCTCAAAGCGTGAAGCTGATGCGCTTAATGGATGACGTGATTCAGAAGTACCAAATTCCCACCCAATCCTGCGTGCTTACCCATGTGACCAACACGCTGGAAGCCATTGAGCAGGGCGCCCCGGTAGACCTGGTGTTTCAGTCGATAGGCGGCACTGAAGCCACCAACCGTAGCTTCGGGTTTGATTTAAGCACGCTGGCCGAAGCCGAAGCGGCTGCCCAGTCGCTTAATCGGGGCACGGTGGGGCGCAACGTCATGTACTTTGAAACTGGCCAGGGCAGTTCGCTCTCCGCGGATGCTCATCATGGGCTTGACCAGCAGACCTGCGAGGCGCGTGCCTATGCGGTGGCGCGCAAATTCAGCCCGTTGTTGGTCAATACGGTGGTGGGGTTTATCGGCCCCGAGTACTTGTTCGATGGTAAAGAGATCACCCGGGCTGGGCTTGAGGACCATTTCTGCGGCAAGCTTTTGGGCGTGTCCATGGGCTGTGATGTTTGCTACACCAACCATGCTGAAGCCGACCAGAACGATATGGACAACCTGCTGACCCTGTTGGGCGTAGCGGGCTGCAATTTCGTGATGGGCATTCCGGGGTCTGACGACATTATGCTCAATTATCAGACCACCTCGTTTCACGACGCGCTCTACGCCCGCCGCGTGCTTGGGCTAAAAGCCGCGCCGGAGTTTGAGCGCTGGCTTGATGAGATGCAGATTTTCAACGATGTGAAAACGCACACGCTAAACGACCAGGTGCCCGCCGCGTTCGCTAACAGCCTGCGCCACTTGCCCAGGGAGCCACGCCATGACGTCTAACCCAACGTCTATTGTTGTAGAGAACCCTTGGGAACGGCTGCGTGCATTTACCGATGCGCGTATCGGCTTGGGCCGGGCGGGCGTCAGCCTGCCTACCGGTAAGCTGCTGGAGTTTCAATTGGCCCACGCTCAGGCGCAGGATGCGGTGCATGCCCCGCTGGATGTCGAAGCGCTGGCTCAGCAGTTGCAAGAAGCCTTTGCGCTTGAACATGAGCCGCTGCGCTTGCACAGCCAAGTGGAGGGCCGCGCCATGTATCTCCAGCGCCCCGATGTTGGCCGCCGGTTAAATGATGATTCGCGGGAGCGCTTACACAATGCCCAAACGTCGCCATCACGCGTGGATCTGGCTGTGGTGATTGTCGATGGACTTTCTGCTCTGGCGGTCCAGCAGAACAGCCAGCCATTTTTAAAAGCGCTGTATCAGCAGTTTGAGCAGGACAACGCTGAGTGGCAGTTAGCGCCGCTCGCTATCGTCGAGCAGGGCCGGGTGGCGATTGGTGATGAAATTGGCGCGCTGCTCAATGCTGACGCAGTGCTGGTGATGATCGGTGAGCGGCCCGGGCTTAGCTCGCCGGATAGCCTGGGGCTTTACATGACCTGGGCGCCCGAGCCGGGGCTTAAGGATGACCGGCGCAACTGCATTTCCAACGTGCGCCCAGCGGGCTTGAACATGGCGGAGGCGGCCCGGCGACTCTTTTTACTGCTTAAAGACGCCCGTAAGCTGAAAGTATCGGGCGTTAAATTAAAAGATCGCAGTGAAGACGGCGTACTTGAAGACAAGGTACTTGAAGGCGACGCAGCCGCCCCGGGCGCAACGAAAAACTTTTTGATCGCTGATTAGCGCTTATGCCGCACGACGTGAAGAGGCTGCCCACTCACTCAATAAAGCGTCTTTGCTGAATGGCTTCATGGCGTTTCATCCTATAGGCTGATCAAAAAGCGACAAGAGTCCCGCTTGTGAACACCACGCCTGCCTATCGCTTGGCCGCGACCATTTTGCATGGCTTTGAAGCGTACCGAACCCGCTTTAAAGCCATTACCCTGGACGCTCAGCGCCGCTTTCAAGAAGGTGCCTGGCGGGAGAGCCAGCAAGCGTCCATTGCGCGGATTAATCTCTATCAGCAACAGGTGGATGACGCGGTTGAACGTCTCAAGCGTACATTTTCAAATGAGTTATTAACCCATTGCGAGGTCTGGCGTGAAGCGCGTAGCCACTATGCCGAGCTAATTCGTCCGCGGCGGGATGTTGAACTGGCCGAAACCTTTTTTAACTCGCTCTTTTGCGCCATTTTCAAGCATCGCCATATTCGCAATGAGTGGATGTTTGTGATCAGCTCACGAAAGAAGGCGGCGCAGCATTCAGGCATTGAGTTGTGCCGACGCCGTTCCATTGATGGGGATTGGCAGGCGGCCCTGCGCTGGGCACTGGAAGGCGCTGCCTTGCACAACCCGTTTGCCGATATGGCACGAGATACTCGCTTGGGTGCCGCGCTATTAAACAAAACGTTGCCAGACACTATATGGCAGGCAAAGGACGCCGCTATAGAGCTGCTTCACAGTGTTTTTTATCGCAATAAAGGGGCGTACCTGGTGGGGCGAATCACCGGCGGCGGGGAACAAGTACCACTGGTCTTGCCAGTACGCCACCAGGAGCATGCCGAACAGAACACTGAGGGCGTCCCCCGGCTTCATCTGGATACCGTACTGATTACGCCTGACGATGTAGCCATTATCTTCTCGTTCAGCCGGGCGTATTTTCAGGTGGATGTCGCGGTGCCGAATGAGTGTGTGGGTTATCTGCAGCGCTTAATGCCCCATAAGCCAGCCGGTGAGCTTTACGCGGCCATTGGCTTTTTTAAACATGGCAAAACCGAGTTCTTTCGCGCGCTTAATCAGCAGGTCGCCAAGCGTGAGGACGTGTTTATTATCGCCCCCGGCGTACGCGGGATGGTGATGGCCGTGTTTGTACTGCCAAGTGCGCGTACGGTATTCAAGATCATTAAAGACGAGTTCGATCCTGCCAAGGACGTGACACCTGATATCGTGCGCGAAAAGTATCATTTGGTGAAGCGCCACGACCGAGTAGGCCGCATGGCCGATACTCAGGAATTTTCTAACTTCACCGTGCATAACGATCATTTCGACCCGGAATGCTTGGCTCACCTGTTGGAAGTTGCCCCCTCTACCGTGTCGCTGAAAGGCGAGAAAGTCGTCATCAAACACTGTTATACCGAGCGCATGATGACGCCGCTGAATATCTATCTGGAGCAGTGTGACGATGAGGCGCAGTTAGCGGTGCTCAAGGACTATGGCGATGCCATAAAGCAGATGGCCGCCGCCAATATTTTCCCAGGCGATATGCTGCTCAAAAACTTTGGCGTTACGCGCCAGGGGCGGGTGATTTTTTACGACTACGATGAGGTGTGTTACCTCACCGAGTGCCACTTTCGCGCTATCCCGGCCTCAAGTGGTGACGATTACCTAAGAGGTGGAAATGAAAGCTTCTCCATTGGCCCGAACGATATCTTTCCCGAGGAGTTTGGCCCGTTCATGTTTGCCAACCCGGAGCGGCTGCGGGTGTTTAAACAGCTTCACCCGGAGCTGTTTGAGGTCCGATACTGGCAGGGCCTGCAGCAGGCCATTGTCGATGGCCGTATCATTGACGTGTACCCTTATGGGAACGAGCAGCGCTTTGTAGACGCTGAACAGTAACCGCGGTAAAGCAGCGAGGTAATCATGACGACAGCGCGCCATCTGGTGGTATTTACCGGCTCGGGGATCAGCGCCGAAAGTGGTATCAAGACATTCCGCGCAAGCGATGGCTTATGGGAAGACCACCCGGTTGAAGAGGTGGCAACGCCGCAAGGCTGGCAGCGCGACCCCCAGCGCGTACTGACGTTTTATGATCAGCGCCGAGAGCAGATTCGCAGCGCCCAGCCCAATGCCGCGCACAGGGCGCTGGCAAGCCTGGAGCAGGCGGGGTTCAAGGTTACCGTTATCACTCAAAATATTGATGACCTACATGAGCGGGCAGGTTCCAGCGATGTGATCCATTTGCATGGCGAAATTTTAAATGCCCGCTCCAGCGCGGATGAGCGCATGCGCTATCCGCTCGTTAAAGGCGGTATTGCGTTGGGTGATCTGTGCGATAAGGGCAGCCAGCTGCGCCCTGACGTGGTCTGGTTTGGCGAGGCCGTGCCGCTGTTTGAAGAGGCCTGCGAACTAGCCAGCCAAGCGGATTTTTTGCTGGTCGTCGGAACCTCGCTTGCGGTGATGCCCGCCGCCTCACTGCTCTCGTATATCGACTACGACACGCCCTGCGCACTGGTTGACCCGGATGCCGATGCCTTAAGCCCACCCGGTGTACTGGCGATTAATGCCACTGCCGGGGAAGGCGTGCCCGCGCTGGTAGAGCGCTGGAAAAGAGAAGGCGCGCTAACACTGCCTTAACGCTTTAGCCTGACAAGCGGGGTGACGATTTCAGAAACCAGGCCTTCATGACATCAGTAATGTGGGTTATCTGCTGTTCAGAGGTAATATAGGCGGGCATGGTATAGAGCCAGCGCCCAATCGGGCGTAGCCAAACACCCTGCTCGCGAGCAAATGTGGCAACGCCTGTTAACGCTGCTTCCGAGTGCGCTTCAATAACGGCTGTGGCGCCCAGTACGCGTACATCGGCAACCTCTGGGTGCGCCATGAGCGCTTGATCCTCCAGTAAGGCGCGGCACAGTAACCGGTTTAAGAGCGCTATTTTTCCAGGATAGTTTTCCTCTTCAAATACCGCCAGGCTTTCCAGCGCTACCCGGCACGCCAAGGGGTTGCCCATAAACGTTGGGCCGTGCATAAAAGCGTGCTGTGCGCTGTCACCGATAAAAGCGTCGTGAATGCGGTCGGTCGCAAGCGTGGCGGCGTGACCCAAATAGCCGCCAGTTAGCCCTTTGGAAAGCACCATGATATCCGGGGTAACGTTGGCGTGATCGGCGGCAAATAGTTTGCCGGTGCGGCCAAACCCCGTGGCAACCTCATCAAAGATCAGCACCACGTTAAATGCGTCACACAGGGCTCGGGCGCCGCGCAAATAATCCGGGGAGGTCATGTTCAGCCCGCCCGCAGCCTGCAGCAGCGGCTCCATCAGCAGCGCAGCAGTGTTCTGATGGTGACGCTCAAGCACCTCGCCTAGCGCATCTAAATCGGCGGCTACCTGCGCTTGCGTTGCGTTAAAAGGAGCGGTTGGCGCAGGCGCAAAATGGTGCTGGGGCAGCAGGCTTGAAAACAAGCTGTGCATGCCTTCCTCTGGGTCGCACACGGCCATGCAGCCCGTGGTATCTCCGTGATAGGCCTTCATTAGCGAGAGCATTTTGCGCTTTTTCGGTTGCCCGGTAAGCACGTGGTACTGCAGCGCCATTTTCATCGCTACCTCCATGCCTACCGAGCCGCTGTCAGAGTAGAAGACGTGATTAAGCCCGTCGGGCGTGACGCGCACCAGCTCACGCGCCAACTGGTCGGCGGGGTCATGGGTGAGCCCGCCGAGCATCACATGGCAGAGTGTTTCCGCCTGCTCGCGAATGGCCGCCACCAGGCGCGGATGGCCGTAACCGTGAATCATGCACCACCAGGAGCAGGTAGCATCCAGCAGGCGCTCGCCGCTTTCCAACTCAAAATAGGCGCCGCTACCGCCGACCACCCTGGGGGCGGGCGGTTGGGTTTTAAGGTGTGCGTAGGGGTGCCAGACTGGCGAGTTCATAATGCCTCCAGCGAGAGATAGCGGTGGGCGGTGGCCGCATCGGGCGTTGTCAAATGCGGCACAATGCCCAGGCAGGGCGCTGCCAGCCTGGCGTTAAGGTGGGCCATGTTGGCCGTGAAACGGGCAGTATCCGCCGCAAAGGCGGGGTCAATCACGCTGCCTGCCCAGCCCGCAAGCGTCAGACCGTCGGCGCGAATGGCATCGGCCGCTAAGCGGGCATGGTTCAGGCAGCCGAGCTTTAAACTAACCACCAGGATCACCGGCAGCCTCAGCGCGATGGCGATGTCGGCAAAATCCTCCTGTTCGTTGATTGGCACTCGCCAGCCGCCCGCACCCTCAATTAGAGTGAACGCCCTCGGCGTCTGGCCAAGGGTGTCGCGCAGCCAGTGGGCAACCTCAGACACGCTTAGCATCTGGCCTGCCTCCTGTGCGGCCAGGTGAGGTGCTATCGCAGGCTCAAAGGCCATTGGGTTAACCGTGGCGTAGTCAACTGGCGGTTCACACTGCTGCTGCAGTGCCAGCGCATCGCCATTGCGCAGCCCTTTCGTCGTTAGCGAGCTGCCAGAGGCGATGGGCTTAATCCCTAAGGTGCTCAACTGCTGGCATCGGGCGCTATAAAGAAGTGCGCTTCCGACCAGCGTTTTTCCCGCATCGGTGTCGGTACCGGTAACAAAAAAGCGCTTCATCGGGGTTTCTCCAGCTGCAGGTTCAGGCAGTGATAGCTGACCGGAAGCCCTTGGCGCTTACGAAGCTGCTCAAAGCGCGTGGCAGCCGCTGCCAGGTCCGCCCGGGTGAGCATGGCGTTGGGCCTGGCCACTTGTGCGCCAACCCCCTTGATGGAAGCCATAACGGCCTTGATGTCAGGATAAAAGAAGGTTTCCACGCGGGTCGCTTGGTGAGTGCAGCGCAGGCCGCTTTCGTGAATAGCATCGTTAACCAGGCGGTAGGAGGGCGTCGTTAACAGCGCGCTTGAGCGCTGCCAGGCGAAAGCCACTTCGACCAACGTGCCGGGTAATAGCGTACTGATGTACGCCAGGCCGCCTGGCGCCAGCACTCGATACAGCGACTGCATGACGGCCAGTGTGTCGCAGCACCACTGAATGGCCAGGTTGGAAAACACCAGGTCGAATAGGTGGCGAGGGGTGGGCAACGACTCGGCACTGCCTGGCTGCCAGGCGATGTGGTCGCCGTGGCGCGAGCGAGCGTGCTCCAGCATGCCCGGCGCAATGTCCAGCCCCGTGACGTGTCCATGGGGGTAGCGTTCGGCTAGCCGCTGCGACCAATAGCCAGTACCGCAGCCCAGGTCGAGTATATGGCTAGCCTCAGAGGGCAAGTCGTTCCATAGCGTTTCACCGATATGGCGTTGGGCGCTGGCCAGTGCATCGTATTGCGGTGCTGCCCGGGAAAAAGCGTGCGCCACTCGGGCCTGCCAGTCGGCGCTGGGCCGCCGTAACTGAGGGGGGATCGAACTCATGCCATTTCCCTGGCAGATAGCGCAGCAGCTTGAGCGGTGAGCAGTGACGCCAAACGCGCTGGCTGCGAGAGCATTGGGCAGTGGCCGCCGCGTTCAAGTGTTAGCGTCCGCTGGCACTCAATAGCGCTGATCAGTGGGTCATGCTCGCCCACCAGATGAACCACCGGGCACGGCGACGTGTTTAGGCGTCGACGATTATCCAGCGTGGCCAGCCAGTGAAGGCCTGCAGAAAGCGTGGTGCGGTCTGCCGGGGGCGTACTGCCAAGCAGGGCACGCAGCTGTGCGTGAACCTGATACGGAGCGGGCTCTCCTTGAGCCTGCCAGCGCAGAAAGTGACGCCACGCAGCATCGCCACGGTGCGCAAAGATGGCCTGGAAGTCGGCAAGCGCTGCTGACGTCGCGCTATCCGGCGTGCAGAACCTGGCACCTGCTCCCAGCAGTAGTAGCCCCTGGGGCGCAGGAAGATAATCAAGCAGCGCCGTCGCCAGCAGGCCGCCCAGCGACCATCCGACCCAAACCGCATCGCTGGGCAGACGGCTTGCCATGGCCGTGGCAAGCTCACTCAGGGAAGCGTTGGCAGGCAGTGCAGGAACCTCGCCGTAACCAGGCCAATCAACGGCGGCGACCTCGACGTTGGCGGGCCAGTAAGGGTGCAGCGGCCGCCAGATGCGCCGGTCAATTCCCCAGCCTGAAAGCAGTACCAGGCGCGTCATAATGCCTCCAAGTGGCAGGCCGCCAGCGTTTCGAGAAGCCGGTCGATATCACTACGCGAATGGCGAGCGCTGAGCGTAATGCGCAGGCGAGACTCATCTTTGGGCACGGTGGGTGGACGAATTGCGCCAACGTCAATCCCTGCTTGATACAGCTGTTCGGCCCACTGCAGCACGCGCGACTCGCCTCCCAGATACAGCGGTTGAATGGGCGTGCGCGATTCACCCAGCGGCAGGTTCAGCCGTAGAGCCTCTTCACGAAAGTAGTCTATATGACGCGCAAGGCGCAGGCGGTGCTCGGGCTCGCACTGGACAATCGCAAGCGCTTCCAGCGTCGCGGCGCTAACGCCGGGCGGCTGTGCGGTGGTATAGATATAGCTTCTAGCGAACTGGGTCAGATGATCGATCAACTGTGCATCGCCTGCAACAAACGCACCGGCCGTGCCCAGCGCTTTGCCCAGTGTACCGACCAGAATCGGCACCTGGTCACTTCCCCAGCGTGTGCCCGCACAGCCGCTGCCGTTATTGCCTATAACGCCAAGGCCGTGGGCATCATCAATCATTAGCCAGGCAGCATGCTGTTGGCTTACCCGCACCAGCGCTTCAATGTCGGCCACATCGCCATCCATGCTAAAGACACCGTCGCTAACCACTAGCTTGTGGGTACAGCGGCTGCGCGCCAGCAGGCGGCTCAAGTCGTCACTATCGTTATGGTGGTAGCGCCGTGAGCGGGCGCCGCTCAGCGCGCTTCCATCCAGCAGTGAGGCGTGATTGAGCCGGTCGTGAAAAATGGCCGTGTGGGTATCGGCAAGCGCCTGTAGCACGCCCAGGTTTGCCATATAGCCGGTGGAGAACAGCACGGCTCGCTCGCGGCCTGTCCAGGCTGCCAGGGCGTCTTCCAGGGCATCGTGAATCGCGTGGTGGCCGTTCACCAGATGCGATGCGCCAGCCCCGGCGCCAAATCGGCGAGCGCCTTCGGCTTGGGCAGCCTGAACGCGAGGGTCGGTTGCCAGGCCAAGATAGTCATTGTCTGCGAAGTTCACCAGGTGTGGCTGTCGGGTACGCCGAGTGCGCCACTGCTGGGCGTGCTGACGAACCGCTCGCGCATTGGCCAGACGTTGATGCCACGCCTCAGACACTGGCATCCACCGCAAGCTCAGCGACGCGCTGGTTAAGCTGCTGCTGAGCCAAGCGCTCACTTTGCGCGGCCTCGCTTTCACAGGTTTCGCGCGTTTCTGGATGCAGGCCTAGCTTGGCAAACAGGGCGCGGTCGCGGTCGGCCTGGGGGTTGCTGGTCGTTAACAGCTTGTCGCCGTAGAAGATGGAGTTGGCACCGGCCAGAAACGCCAGCGCTTGGGTGGATTCGCTCATCTGCTCGCGCCCGGCGGAAAGCCGTACATGGCTTTGGGGCATCATGATGCGCGCGACGGCAATGGCGCGTATAAACTCCAGCGGGTCGAGATCTTCCACGTTCTCAAGTGGCGTGCCGGGCACTTTGACCAACATGTTAATCGGCACCGATTCCGGGTGCGGGCTGAGTTTGGCCAGCTGTTGCAGCAGGGAGCTTCTATCCTGAGCACCTTCCCCCATGCCCAAAATGCCGCCGGAGCAGACCTTCATGCCCGCCTCACGAACAGTCGCCAGGGTTTCCAAGCGGTCACTGTAGGTGCGCGTGGTGATGATTTCGCCGTAGTAGTCGGGGGACGTGTCCAGGTTGTGGTTGTAGTAATCAAGCCCGGCGGTTGCCAAACGGGTAGCCTGTTGGTCGTTGACCATGCCCAACGTCATGCAGGTTTCAAGCCCCAGCGCCTTTACCTGGCGGACCATCTCTTCGACAACGAGCAGGTCCTTGTCCCGGGGGCTGCGCCAGGCTGCGCCCATGCAGAAACGGCTGGCGCCAGCTTGCTTAGCGGCCTGGGCCTGTTCCACCACCTTTTCGATTTCCAACAACTTCTCTTTTTCAAGTTGTGTGGTGTAGTGGCCCGATTGTGGGCAGTACTTACAGTCTTCGGGGCAGGCGCCGGTTTTAATCGACAGCAAGGTTGATACCTGGACCGCGTTAGGGTCGAAATGCGCTCGGTGTACCTGCTGAGCCTGGAACAGCAAATCGTTAAACGGCAGGGCAAACAGGGCGTTGATTTCTTCAAGCGTCCAGTCATTGCGTGGGGCAGCGGTCGCGATCATTGGTAAACCATTTTTATATAAAAAGTTGACGAGACTCTAGCGACGAAGCGTTTGTCATGTCAACTATGAAGATTAAAAAGGTTTACGGTGGTGATGGATTCGTCAACGATCAAGCACTGCTTTATACTCTGCGCCCTTTTTCATCCTGTTGACGACCTTTGGAGCGCGGATGCCTGCCTCAACTGAATGTGATTCTGTCACTGGTCATCCTCGCCCACCGCGTCGAGAGTTCAAGGCGCGGGGCAGTTTTGTCATACGCTGTGAGGGCTGTAATTTGCCCGCGCTAAACTGCCTTTGCCCGTACCAGGTGAAGGCTGAAAGCCATGCCCAGGTATGGCTGCTGACGCATCCGTTGGAGCACTATAAGCCGACCAATACGGGCCGGTTGATAGGGGATGTGCTGGCGCAAACGCAGGTATTTACCTGGTATCGGACGGCGCCGGATGCGCAGTTAACCGAGCTTTTGGCAGACCCGCGCTACGTGCCCTTTGTTATCTTCCCGGATGACCAGCCCGATTATGCTGACCGGGTGGTGGGAATGGACGCCGTACACAGCGCCAAACAGGAATCACGTATTCCTGTGTTTATCATTCTGGATGGTACATGGCGGCAGGCACGGCGCATGTTTCGCAAGAGTGCGTACCTGGATGCGTTGCCGGTATTGCCGTTACATACCGAACGCGAAACCCGCTACCGGCTGCGTAAGCCCGCCTCGAAAGCGCATTTATGTACGGCAGAAGTGGCCATTGAGCTGTTGCGCCAAGGGGGCGACAACAACGCGGCGGCCGTGCTGGATGACTACTTCGATGTGTTTAACGATAGCTACGCCGCCAGCCGGTTCTACAAGAAAATTGCAGAACCCACTGAGGCAATGACGCGCCTGTTAGCACGAAAGGAAGGGGTTGAAGAGAGGGAAGAGCGTCGCTAGCGGGCAGCGCCGGGTAGCCAACGCAGGAGTATCTTGCGCACCCAGTACCAGCGGTTAATCAGCAGGGCGGTAAAAATTAGCCCGCAGCCGAGTAGCTGTAACGGCGCCATAACTTCGCCAAACCACCAGGCGGCAAATAATGCGGTCCATACCGCTTCCAGCATCAATACCACCGAGGCGTGGCTTGGCGTGGTCATTCCCTGGGCGGTAATTTGCAGGAAAAACCGCAGGGCGCTTGCCAATAGAACACTGGCCATAAACCAGCCCAGAATAGACGTGTTAAGCGCCACGGGCTGGCGCTCAAACATAAAGGACACCAGGGTTAGTACGGTGCCCACGGATAACAGCTGAAGTGTGGTGAGCGGTAGGGCGGCTACGTTTCGCACGACGCGGGTATTAATATTGATGAGTAACGCAAAGCAGAGTGCTGCGCAGACCATCAAAAGCTGGCTGGTTTCTACCTTGAAACCAGCATTAAGGGAGAGCAACGCGAAGCCCAGCAGGGCAACGGGCAGGGCGATCCAGGTGGTGCGTGGTGGTCTGTCGCCAAACAGCAGCTTGGCAACGATAGGCACCAGTAATATTCCCAGGCTATTGATAAACGCACTTTCGCCCAGGTGATTTGACGTCGCAAGCCCCATGATCCAGAAGCCAATGGCGCCGCTAAACAGAAAACCTACAAAAATACCGCGCCGAATACGCCGTGCTGGCATGGCGCTTAAGGTGGGCCAGGCAAAGCCCAGCAGGATGAGCCCAGCCAGTAAAAAGCGTGTGCCGATAAACAGCATCGGCGGCATACCGGCAAGCGCTTCCTTGGAGAAAATCCATCCGGCTGCCGCCAGTATGGTTACCAGCAGTAGCAAGGCATCCGCCTGCCAGGGCGAACGCTTAAGCGTACTCACGCCGCACCACTACCAAACAAGGCACCTGCGATTCGAAAGCCTGCGACCCAGGTGCCCACGGCTGAGCCGAGCGTGGCGAGGATAAACACCAGCAGCGTGCGCGACACCCGGTTTTTCCACCACCCTTTAAGGTGGGTGACATCCTGACGTAGCGAAGCGAAGTCGCGCACCTTGGGTTTGCGCATGTAAAGCTCCACCCCGGCGGCGACAAAACCGGCCCCAATCGTTGGGTTAAGCGAGGTAAGCGGTGCGGCAAAGAAAGTGGTAATAACGGTGACCGGGTGAGCAAGCGCAATAAGGGTCGCCCCGCCGGACAGAATCCCGTTGATCAAGAACCACTCCAGCACCAACTGCCAACCCAAATCGGTATTGCGTGAGAAGCCAATGGCAAAGCCGGTAATGACCAGCGCAGTAATCAGCCAAGGCAAGGCTTTCCAGAGTTTGGAGGGCGGCGGTGAAGCTTCCAGCGCTTCGCGTTCTACCGTTGGGTTCTCGGGTAATGGTGCTTCCAGGTGCTCAGCAGTGCCTTTCAGGTGGCCAGCACCCAGCACCACTAATACGTTCTTGAAGCGCCCAGGCGGCGCCTGTTCGGCAAGGCGTAGCACCATGTAGCGGTCGCGCTCGCGGATCAGCGGGGTGTAAAGGGCTTCCGATTCAGCGGCAAACTCGCTAAACGTGGCTTCCAGCATATCGCCTTCTTTTAGCTTTTCGATCTCTTCCTTGGATACGTCCTGGCGCGATAGTACGCTGCCAATTAGACCTGAAAAGAGTGAAAAGCGTTGCCACCAGGGCACGTTGCGGTAGATGCGCTTAAGCGTTATCCCGACATCGCGGTCAACCAGTAAAAGTGGCAGGTTACGGATACGGCACTCTTCAAGCGCGGCGCGCATCTCGGCACCTGGCTCAATGCCGGACTGCTCAGCGATGCGCTGTTGAAAAGCGCCCAGTGCCAGGCTTGCCGCGACCATGCCCGCTTTGCCTTGCTTGAATACCTGGAAAAGGTCCTGCTCACCCATGGCATCCGGGTTCGTCATGCTGTGATGGCGAGCGTCGCACAGCTCAATTGCTACGGCGTCATAAAGCCCGCTGTCAGCCAGCATTTTTACATCGTCAGCACTTTGTGCCGACACATGCGCCGTACCCAGCAAAGTGTAGGTAGTACCGCCCACGGTAACCGTTTTCAGCGGCCCGCTAGTGGCGGGTGGTGCGTCAGACGCCGTGGCTAGCGGGGTGGTGTCGTCTTGGGTCATTAGGTGTCTCAACTCAAATAGTAAACGGCATCATCCGAATTAGCGCCGCCAAAAAGCGGGCGTAAATAACACTAACACGGTAAAAATTTCCAGGCGGCCCAGCAGCATGGCAAGCACCAGTATCCATTTGGCAAGGTCAGGTAGCTCGCCGTAGTTGCCGCTGGCTTCTCCGAGTGCCGGGCCAAGGTTATTAAGCGCTGACCCCACGGTCGACCAGGCGGTGACCTGATCCACGCCGGTCGCCATAACGCCCATCAGCATTAAAAAGAACAGCATGACGTAGGCGGAGAAGAACCCCCAAACGGCCTGGGCGATGCTGTCGGGTACACTCACTTTGCCGACTTTAACCGCGATAACCGCATTGGGGTGGATCAAGCGCATAACCTCGCGCATGCCCTGCTTGAGAATCAGGATAATCCGGATGACCTTCATTCCCCCTGCTGTTGAGCCGGAGCAGCCGCCCACAAAAGCGGCAATAAACAGTAAAAAAGGGATAGCGCCAGGCCAGGCTGAGAAGTCGGCGACGGAAAAGCCTGCTGTGGTTGCGACGGACACCACCTCGAAAAGCGCGTAGCGCAAGCCGCTTAGCGTATCGTAGGTGTGTGTCAGCCACAGGGTAATCGCGGTAATCGTGACAAGTCCTGCCAGAAACAGCATTAAAAAGCGTGCTTCCGGGTCTTGGAAGTAGTGCAGCAAGCGCTTTTCACGCCACGCGATAAAGTGCAGGCTAAAACTGAACGCGGAAATGAGTATAAAAGCCGCGCAAATCAGCTCAATCGCTGCACTGTTGAAGTAACCGATACTGGCATCATGAGTAGAAAAACCGCCAATCGCCACGGTAGAGAAACTGTGCCCTATGGCATCAAACCAATCCATGCCGGCCAGCATATAGGCTACCGTGCAGGCCATGGTGAGGGTGGCGTAGATGTACCAAAGCGCTTTGGCCGTTTCGGTAATGCGTGGCGTTAGTTTGGAGTCTTTTAGAGGCCCTGGAATTTCGGTGCGGTAAAGCGCCATGCCGCCGACCCCAAGCGTAGGCAGAATCGCGACGGCCAGCACCACAATCCCCATCCCGCCAAGCCACTGCAACTGTTGGCGATAGTAGAGAATCGATTTGGGCAAAAAGTCGATCCCTGTAATCACCGTGGCGCCTGTCGTGGTCAGGCCTGAAAATGATTCAAACACCGCATCGGTAATGCTCAGCGACGTATCGCCAAACAGCATCAGCGGTAGCGAACCAAACAGCGCCAGAACCGTCCAGAACATCGCCGCGATTAAAAAACCATCACGGATGCGTAGCTCTTTGTGGGCACGGCGATTGGGTAGGTACAAGGTTAAGCCGGTGATCACCGTAATGGCGATACCGATCATAAATGCGTACCAGACCCCATCGCGAAACCACAGGGAAATCAAAATGGGGGGGAGCATCGTCAGGCTGAACAGCATCAGCAACAGCCCTAAAATGCGTAAAATGACCCGCAGACTCATGGTAGGTGCATGCTCCTAAAAGAACGTCAAACCGACCTGGAACATACGCTCGACATCGCGGATGCGGCGCTTATCGATCACAAACAGAATCACGTGATCGCCGCTCTCCACCGTGACATCCCCATGAGCGATAATGACGTCCTTGCCGCGCACAATCGCTCCGATCGTGGTGCCCTCGGGCAGGCCGATCTCGCGAACGGTACGGCCGACAACTTTCGAAGAGTGTTTGTCGCCATGAGCAATGGCTTCAATGGCTTCTGCCGCTCCTCGGCGTAGTGAATGCACATTGACGATATCGCCTCGGCGTACGTGGGTTAACAGGCTGCCAATGGTGGCCTGCTGGGGCGAAATCGCGATATCGATCTCGCCACCTTGAACGAGGTCTACGTAAGCGGCGTTGTTGATCAGCGTAAGCACCTTCTTGGCCCCCAGCCGTTTGGCCAGCAGCGACGACATGATATTGACTTCGTCGTCATTGGTCAGCGCGCAGAAAATATCGCAGTCTTCAATGTTCTCTTCTTCCAGAAGCCGCTTGCTGGTCGCGCTGCCGTGAAGTACGACGGTGCGGTCAAGCCGTTCGGAGAGCGTGGTACAGCGCTCTAGGCTATGCTCGATAATCTTGACCTGATGGCTGTGTTCCAGATGCTCGGCCAAGCGTTCGCCAATGTTGCCGCCGCCCGCAATGACGACGCGGCGAAAGCCCCGCTCGATTCGCCGAAGCTCGCTCATGACCGCGCGAATGTCTCTCCTGGCAGCAAGGAAAAACACCTCATCGTCGGCTTCAATGACCGTGTCGCCGCGGGGGATGAGGGGCCGATTACGCCGATAAATAGCCGCGACGCGAGTATCCACGTTCGGCATATGACTGCGCAAAAAGGCCAAGTCCTGACCCACCAGTGGCCCGCCATACACCGCTTTGACCGCCACTAGCTGCACCAGGCCATCCGCAAAGTCCAACACCTGCAATGCACCGGGGTGTTCAATCAAGCGGCGGACATGGTCGGTGACCACCTGTTCGGGGCTGATCAACACATCAATGGGGATCGCTTCGTGGGCAAAAAGCCCCTTGCGAGTCAGGTAGGGCGTGGCGCGCACCCGGGCTATTTTGGTAGGCGTGCGGAACAGCGTATGCGCGACCTGACAGGCGATCATGTTGACTTCGTCGCTGTTGGTCACCGCAATCAACATGTCAGCATCTTCGCAGCCAGCCTGCCGCAGAACGATAGGGTAGGAACCCGCGCCGGTGACGGTACGAATATCGAGCTTGGTGTGCAGCTCGCGCAGCTTATTGGCGTCGGTATCGACAACGGTGATGTCATTTTCCTCGCGAGCGAGGTGCTCCGCCAGGGTGCCGCCGACCTGGCCGGCGCCGAGAATGATGATTTTCATTACTGAGCATCGGTTCCATTGAAAGCGCCAGCGCAATAGGTAGCGTTGTATATCTAACGTAATGCGCTGCAATAAAGACGGCGGCCAGTGTAAACCAGCCGCCGTCGAAATGCAGGTAAGGATTATTCCAGCGTGAAACCGACTTTAACGGTGACCTGCCAGTGGGCCACGCGGCCGTCTTCAATATGGCCACGTGTATCGGTCACTTCTAGCCAGCGCATGTGCTGGATAGACTCGGACGCCTTGGCGATTGCATTCTGCACGGCTTCCTCGATGCCTTTCTCGGAAGAGCCGGTGATTTCTATGTGCTTGTAGGTGTGGTGAGTCATGGTATCTCCATCCTTAGTCATGAGTTCACTGCCTTGGCACCAGAACGCGCCTAGGCAGACTGCTTCTCAAGCCTGGCATAAAAAAAGCCGTCATGACGTCCTTGCTCTGGAAATAGCTGGCGGCCCTGACCGCTTTGGATACCCCAGGCCACATCGCTGGGCGTGGTCACTTTGGCATCAGGTGTGCGTGCCAGGAAGGCCTCGATCTGTTGGGCATTCTCCTCAGGCAGTACCGAGCAGGTGGCGTATAACAGCGTGCCGCCTTCGCGCAGCATGGGCCATAAATTGTCCAGTAGCTGCTGCTGTAGCTTGGCCAGCTTGCGGATGTCCTCTTTGCGTCGCAGCGTTTTGATATCCGGATGGCGCCGTATAACACCGGTACCTGAGCAAGGTGCGTCAAGCAGAATAGCCTCAAACGGTGTGCCGTTCCACCAGTCGCGCTGGGTGGCATCCACATTCTGAAGCGTAGCGGATAGACCCAATCGGTCTAGTGTACTTTCTACCCGCGAAAGGCGTTGGTTATCGCTATCCAGGGCGGTTAGCGCAATATCAAACTGTTCAAGCAAGTGGGCCGTTTTGCCGCCAGGCGCGCTACAGGCATCCAATACCTGCGCACCGGGGCGAGGTGCCAGGGCCGGGCCAAGTAGCGCAGCACACAGCTGGGCTGCCTCATCCTGTACGCTAACGTGGCCCTCGGAAAATCCGGGTAGCAGGGTGACATCGCAGGGCGTGTTAAGGGTAATGCCATCTGGCGAGTGGGCGCAGAGTTCACCGCTTAAGCCTTGTTCGGTCAGCCGTTCTATATAGGCTTCACGGTCATTGTGATGCTGATTTACGCGCAGCGTCATGGGGCCAGGCTGATTATTTGCCTCAACAATTGCCCGCCACTGCTCCGGCCAAGCGTTGCGTAGTGCGTCCAGCAGCCAGCGGGGGTGGGCCAGCGCAATACTCTCATCCTTATCAACGGCGGCCTGGAGTTCATCCGACTCGCGCTGTAGGCGGCGCAGGCAGCCATTGAGTACGCGGGTCGCCCACTCTTTACCCAGCAAGCGCGCGGCACCGGCGGTTTCGCCGACGGCTGCGTGGGCGGGAATACGCATATACAGCAACTGATAAATACCCAGCAGCAGCAGGGCGTGAATATCACTGTCACGCTTTTTGAAAGGCTGCTTTAGCAGGCTGTTAGCCAGCGCTTCCAAACGTGGAAGCTGGCGACAGGTGCCAAAGCAGAGCTCTTTTAAAAGGCCCCGGTCACGGGCAACGACGCTGTTCTCATCCAACGCGGCCAGTGAGCCTTGCTGAGAAATAACCGGCGCTAACGCACGGGCGGCGGCGGCGCGCACGTCCTGGCCGCTATTGCCTGATGCGCGTTTACCGTGTTGTGAGCGTTGCTGACTCATAAAGCGTCTCCTTGCTGGGATTCAGGCTGACCAAGGCGGTTACCGGGCGTCAAACGGGCATGGTGGGCATTGAGTAAGTCGCGCACAGCCATGGCCTTGCCGCCAGGAAGTTGGGCGCTACTGATACATAAAACCTCGCGGCCTTCCGGGCCACAGGCAATACGCAGATGGTCTTCACCGTTTTCAAGCAGCGTGCCGGGCGGCGTTGCGCCCTGTTCACCGGCTGCAACGCTTGCCATGAGTAAGCGTAAGCGGTCATCACCCATCTGACACCACGCCACCGGCCAGGGGTTAAAGGCGCGGATTTTATGCGCAAGGCGTTCAGCAGGCTGAGTGAAGTCCAGCTCGGCCTCTGCTTTGCTGAGCTTGGTGGCGTAGGTAACGCCTTCTTCCGGCTGGGGTGTCGCACTGGCGTTACCGTTGGCCAGTTTATCCAGCACGCTGGTGAGCGCAGTGGCGCCTTGAAGCGCCAGGCGGTCATGCAGGTCGCCACCGGTGGTTTGCTCGGTGATTGGGGTGCGTACTTCGTGCAGCATGGCGCCGGTATCAAGCCCTGCATCCATTTGCATGATGGTAACGCCCGAGGCGTTATCACCGGCTTCAATCGCGCGCTGAATCGGGGCGGCACCGCGCCAGCGGGGTAGCAGTGAGGCGTGGACGTTAATGCACCCCAGGCGTGGCGTGTCCAATACGGCCTGAGGCAGCAATAAACCGTACGCCACGACCACCATAATATCGGCGTTTAAGGCGGCAAGCTCCGCTTGAGCGGCCGGGTCTTTTAGCGTTTGTGGCTGGTAAACCGGAAGCGCATGCTCAAGAGCAAGCTTTTTAACGGGGCTTGGCGTGAGTTTGCGACCACGACCTGCCGGGCGGTCGGGTTGGGTATAAACCGCCACTACCTTATGTTTGCTGGCCAGTAGGGCCGCAAGGCTTGAGGCAGCGAAATCAGGCGTGCCAGCAAAAACAACGCGCAACTGTGACATGACAACAGGTACCTGGTAACAGGGGAAATGAGAAAGCCTGGGGCAACAATAAGGCCGAGAAGCAGGGTATACAACGGCTGTTGTACCGTTGTATGGAGTACCAGGCTTCTCGGCCTTAAGCGTTTTAAATACGCTCACTTACAAAACTTCTACAAAAACCGAAGTAAACTGTGCTAAAACGGATGACTGTTAAGCGTCGTCTTTCATCAGCTTATGACGTTTCTGCATTTTTTTCATGATGCGGTCGCGCTTTAGCGGCGAAAGATAATCAACAAACAGTACACCTTCAAGGTGGTCGTACTCGTGTTGAATGCAGTGCGCCAGCAGGCCATCGGCCTCAAGCTCATACGCCTCGCCGTTACGGTCAAGCGCGTTGAGTTTTACCGTAAGGTAGCGCGGCACTTCCGCGTAGTGCTCGGGAATCGACAAGCAGCCTTCAGGAAGCGGCTCTTGGTCTTCGCCGACCGGCGTATAGCGAGGGTTGATCAGCACCAGCGGCTGCGAGTTATCTTCGCTTACGTCCATGACGACGATACGACGATGGACATCAATTTGGGTGGCTGCAAGGCCAATGCCACGTGCGTCGTACATGGTCTCTAACATATCGTCGACAAGCTGGCGGACCTCGTCGTCAACGGTTTCCACCGGTACCGCCTTGGTGCGCAGGCGCTCATCGGGGAATTCGAGAATAGGAAGTTTGGCCATGGGGATTACCGTCATCGTTAAGCTAAATCTTGGATAATCAGGCCGGATAGCGGCGGCCTGGTACTTTGCTAATCGCCACTATATCACGCTGGCAGCGCTCCTGGGCATCAGCACATGCGGTGAAGCGCCATGAAAATGATCGAAACATCCTTCACGGAGTACGGGATAGTGCTAGCCAACTTTATGCGCCGCGCGGCAAGACAAAACGCGCTTTGTGACGTGCTCAAGTGGGTAGTAAGCCTGCTGCCTGGGTTGTTAATAAGTCTTCACGCCGTTGGCGCTGAAACGCTGCCGGTGGTGACGCTTTCTCCCCAAATACGTACCTTGCCAATGCCGGATGGAGCGCTAGACGCGAGGGTAAGTGAGCTCGGCACACTCTCGCTTGAAAGCCTTAACGCTTTTTGGCGTGAACACCGAGTAATAGAAGCCGGAGCGCGCCAGCCTGAGATGGCCTATGTGTTGGCTGGCGAGCACCAGCGATTGATCAACGGTGCAGGTGACCGGATTTACGCCCGTGGCGCTATGCCGAGCTACGCACTGGAAAGCGTACCGAGCAACGTAACGAATAGAGCAACGACGGGCCTTGCCACCTTCGGTATTTATCGTCAAACACAGACCTATACCGATGATGACGGCGCGGTGTTGGGGCAGGCGTTAAGTCACATCGGCGAAGCTCGCCTTGTACGCAGTGAGGGGGATATTGCCCTGCTGGAAGTGCTTAGCGCTCATCAAGAGGTGCGTAGTAACGATCTTATTCTTGCCCTGGAACCCGATGCGCCTCGAACGGCGCTTCAACCCCGCCTGCCGAGCAGTGCAATAAACGGTCGTATTCTCGCCGTGCCCGGCGGCGTACGTTTTATAGGTGCCTTGCACATCATTGCTTTGGATGTAGGCGCGCAAGACGGCCTGGAGCCAGGGCATCTGCTTCAAGTGAATTCGCCCAGCGAAACTGTTTTCGACGCGCGTCGCCAGGTAGTAACGCCGTTGCCACCGAGCCCCGCGGGCTGGGCAATGGTAGTGAAGCCTTACCAGCAGGTGAGTTATGCGCTGGTGATGCAAGCGTCCAGCATGCTGGAGGTGGGTGATCGTGTGGTGACTCCGGATTTATAACGCAATGGGGATATTCAGCATGCACGTTGAGGAGCGTCGATGAATACCAGTGAGTGGTTAGTGGTCAACGCCTTGCCGGGCATGGGTGCACTGCGCATTACCCAGATGGTGGCACGCCAGCCGCGCTGGCCGGAAGGTTGGCTGGCGACACTGCCCGCTAACGCCGCCAGTGCCTTACGGCTGTGGCTTGAACACCCCGAGCGCAGCCCGCTTCAGCGATGCGTAGACGACGCGCGGGCATGGCAGCAGAGCGGACCAGCGCGACATATTCTGCATCGTCACCACCCGGCCTGGCCTGAGCTGCTCAACGAGTTACCGGACCCGCCCACCATTCTTTGGGCTCAAGGGGATTTACAGGCGCTTGAAGGGCCAAGGATTGCCATGGTGGGAACCCGCAAACCCACCTCGGAAGGTAATGCCAATGCCCAGGGCTTTGCGCGGGAACTGGCTCGCCGAGGCTGGTGCGTGGTCAGCGGTATGGCGCTGGGCATTGATGGCATCGCTCAGCGCGCCGCGCTGAGTGCCGGTGGAAGCAGTATTGCGGTATTAGGCTGCGGCGTGGACGTTATTTATCCGGCTCGACATCGCGACCTGCATGAGCAATTGAGCTGTGCGCCTGGCGGGCTATTGTTGTCAGAGCATCCGCCGGGCACCAAGGCGCGCCCCGCGTTCTTCCCGCGCCGCAACCGGATTGTGACTGGGCTTTCATTGGGGACGTTAGTGATCGAAGCCACCGAGAAAAGCGGCTCGTTGGTCAGCGCTCGCTTGGCCCTGGAGCAGAACAAGGAGCTTTTTGCCCTGCCTGGGTCTTTGCACAATGTTCAGGCTCAAGGCTGCCTGCACTTGTTGCGGAATGGCGCAACGCTGGTGCGCCATGTCGACGATATGCTTGAAGAGTTGCAGCAGTGGGCGGGTAGCTTTTTACCCGCGTCCGTGAAGGCTTCGTCTCCCCCTTCAGGGTCAATGGCGCCATCAAGCGAACCACTGCCTGATGAGCTGCTTAACGTTTTATCGGCAACGCCGGTGCCGCTTGATTCACTGGTTCAGCATACCGGGGAGTCTGTCAGCAGCTGCCAGCAGCGGTTATTGATGCTGGAGCTTGATGGATGGGTCGCTCAGCAGGTGGGTGGTTGGGTACGCTTACCCAGGCCATGATAGGATGTGAGCATTCTCTTATCGCTAATTGCTTGTAGAGCAGGAGAGCCAATGAAACCGGCTGTCGACCTCGAAGTTGCCATTCATGCACTGCATGCTGGCGGTGTTATTGCGTGCCCCACCGAAGCTGTGTGGGGGCTTAGCTGTGACCCGGATAATGACGAAGCGCTTACCCGGTTAATGCGCATGAAAGAGCGCGACCCTTCCAAAGGCATTATTTTGGTGGCGGCCAGTATCCAGCAGTTTCAGCCCTGGCTAAACCAATTGCCGCTTGAACTGCATGCTCCACTTGCGGCCAGTTGGCCTGGCCCTAACACTTGGCTGGTGCCGGATAACGGTCGCAGCCATGCGCTGGTTCGTGGTGCTCATCAACGCGTGGCCTTACGCGTGACCGACCACCCCTTAATGAAAGCGTTATGCGAAGCGTTTGGCGGGCCACTGGTGTCGACATCGGCCAATCGTGCGGGTGAGGCGCCTGCCATGAGTGATGAAGAAGTCGCCACTATTTTTGGGCAGGAGGTCGCCGCGATAGTAGCGGGCGAGCTGGGCGGGAATCCACGACCCAGCACCATCCGTGATTTAGCCAGTGGCCAGGTAATGCGCGCTTAAATAGATAAGTAAACGGCTTAAGTACCAAGTGCTTAAACGCGCTATGGTGAAGATTACTGTGTAGTAAGAATTTTGAACGGGAGTCATCGTGGCGCACGAGCATTTAGACGACGTTAAGCAGTACCTGCTCGGCCTTCAAGACCGGCTGTGTGAGGGGCTGGCCGCGGCTGACGGTAAAGCTGCGTTTAAGGAGGACTGCTGGCAGCGTGAGGAGGGTGG
Organism: Halomonas sp. AOP43-D1-4; assembly: GCF_052446175.1. Lineage (NCBI taxonomy): Bacteria > Pseudomonadati > Pseudomonadota > Gammaproteobacteria > Oceanospirillales > Halomonadaceae > Halomonas > Halomonas sp. AOP43-D1-4. The sequence continues at coordinate 35,153 of NZ_JBQSVY010000002.1, read as the reverse complement.
TGGCGGACGCTCACGCGTGATTGAGCAGGGCGGTGTCTTTGAAAAAGGCGGCGTCAACTTTTCCCATGTGTATGGTGCTCAACTACCGCCCTCGGCAACGGCAGCACGGCCGGAGCTTGCCGGTCGCAGCTTTCATGCGGTTGGAGTTTCCTGGGTGCTGCATCCTGAAAACCCGCATGTCCCTACCAGCCACGGCAATGTACGCTTTTTTATTGCTGAGAAAGAGGGCGAAACGCCCGTCTGGTGGTTTGGTGGAGGCTTTGACTTAACGCCCTATTACCCGGTGCTTGAGGACGTTGTGCACTGGCACCAGGTGGCCAAAGCCGCCTGTGACCCTTTTGGCGATGCTGTTTATGACCGCTATAAAGCGTGGTGCGATGAGTACTTTTATTTAAAGCACCGTGATGAGACCCGTGGGGTGGGCGGGCTGTTTTTCGATGATTTGAATGCTGGCAGTTTCGAGGAGTGTTTCGCCTTTCAACGCGCCGTGGGCGATAGCTTTTTAGAGGCTTACGTGCCGATTGTTAAGCGCCGCCAACAGGATGATTGGGGCGAGCGTGAGCGAGCGTTTCAGCTTTACCGTCGCGGCCGCTATGTAGAGTTTAACCTCGTATGGGACCGAGGAACGCTGTTTGGCTTACAAAGCGGCGGGCGCACCGAGTCAATTTTAATGTCGATGCCACCACTGGCGCGCTGGGAGTATGCCTATACGCCTGCCCCTGGCAGTGCTGAAGCCACGCTAAATGAGTACCTGGTGCCAAGAGACTGGCTCAACGTGTCGGATAGGGCTTAAACATCGTGATCCACAGAAATATAAAACAGCGTACAGGAACGAGTTGATGAGTGACCTTTACTGCGTATTGGGTAATCCCATTGAGCACTCAAAATCCCCCCTCATTCATAACGAATTTGCCCTGCAAACACAGCAAAAAATTGAATACACAGCACAACTGGCGCCGTTGGATGGCTTTACCGATGCCTGGCGCACATTCGTTGATAAAGGCGGGCGGGGGGCCAACGTTACCGTACCCTTTAAGGAGGAGGCGTTTGCGCTCTGCGATACCCTGAGCAGGCGTGCCCAGCGGGCTGGTGCGGTGAATACGCTGATAGTCGGAGGTAATGGCCTTACTTACGGCGATAATACCGATGGAGTTGGCTTGTTACGCGACCTTGCATATAACCGTGTAGCGCTTGCCGATAAGCGCATCCTGGTGGTGGGCGCTGGTGGGGCCGTGCGGGGAATTTTAGAGCCGTTACTCGCAGAAAATCCTGGCGAGGTGGTGGTCGTTAACCGAACGGCTGAAAAAGCTCAACAGTTGGCCGACGATTTTGCTGATTTGGGCGAGATCCACGGTGGAGGGTTTAAGGCAGCTAAAGGCCCTTTTAGTGTCGTGATCAACGGAACCAGTGCCAGTCTGACAGGCGATTTACCTCCTCTGCCGGGTCATCTATTTGCAAACGATGCCTGGGCCTACGACATGATGTATGGCGCTACGCAAACGGTCTTCTTGAAGTGGGCAGGAACGCATGGTGCCCAGCGCTTGGATGGCCTGGGAATGCTGGTAGAGCAGGCCGCCGAAGCATTTTATCTATGGCGAAATGTACGCCCCGAGACGACTCAGGTACGCCAGATGCTGCGCAGAATGCTCAATGCGGGTTAGCCGCTTGCATGTGTTCATCAAAAAAAGGGCCGAGATGGCTCGGCCCTTTATCGTTAAAAGTTAAAGCAAAGGGTTACGGGCGCTGGCAGTTAGGCGTGTGCCCGCTGTTGCGCGCCTGCTCGTAGGTGGCAAGCGCTGTGTCCATATTGGCTTGTAGGCCCTCAATACGCTGTCCCTGGCTTGGGTGCGTCGACATCCATGCCGGTGGCGCGCCACCGCCCGAGGCGGCCTGCATGTTTTCCCAGAGCGTAACGCTTTGACGCGGGTCAAAGCCTGCCTGTGCCATCAGGTCCAGGCCAATCACATCCGCTTCGCTTTCATGGCTACGTGAGAACGGCAAGGCAATGCCGTATTGCGCGCCCATGCCCAGCACGCCCATCAGCTGTTGTCCGCCAGGGGTTTGCATACCCGATGCGCTGGAAATAACCGAAAGCCCTAGTGACGTAGCGTTTTCGGTTGATGCCCGCTCATTGGCGTGGCGGGCAAGCACGTGACCAATTTCATGGCCTACCACGGAGGCTAGTTGATCCTGGTTGGTGGCAACATTTAGCATGCCGGTATTGACCCCCATATAACCGCCAGGCAGTGCGAAGGCGTTGGGCTGTTCGGCTTCAAATACCCGGATTTGCCAGTCAAGGTTACGCTGTTCAGCCGGTAATACATCCACGATGGCATTGGTGATGCACTGCACATAGCGGTGGCTTGCCTGGCCTGCGGTAGGAATATCCTGCTGGTACTGGGCGAATGCCTGCTGGCCCATCTCGTTAAGCTGGTCATCAGAAAGCAGCAATAATTGCGAGCGTCCGGTAGGGGACGTTGAACAGGCCGCTAAAGAAGCGCATAGCGCAGTAACAGCAAAGGGACGAAGCCAACGCATGAGATGATTTCCTTAAAGATGATTGAATTCCATGCACACAAGATAACCACTGTGCAGGGTAAATCAATCCCCTTGTTGTCACTTAATGCACTTGAGGACAGGGATTAAGGACAGGGATTGAGGCTAGGGATAAACGCTGAACTGAGCCGACATTTAACCAGATGACTTGACCATGTGGAGCATTGGCTAGCCTCTGTTGCCATGCCTGGCAGAAACAGCTTAACGCTGAGGGATTAGCTGACCATCTTCACCCACATTAAGGCGAATGGTCGGTGTGAGTAGCCCCGCCGGTAGCGTCATGCCTAGGCCGCGTAAATCGCCCGGCGTGATCGCAAGCTCACTGCCTGCGGGTAGTTCGCCTTGAGAGGCGAGCTGCTGGACCAGGTTCAGCATTGGCGCCATTTTTTGGGCATCGGTGCCCAGGATATCAAATGCCACCGGCAAACGTAGATTGGCGCCGTCGCCCGAGGTTAATGAAACATCCTGGGTATACTCCCCTTCCACGGGGTCAACACCTGGCATGTCCAGCGTCCAGTTAAAGCCTGACATGGCTACCGCTGGCATTCCCGCAGGCAGCCCAAGGCCCATTGCGAGTGTTGCCTGAACCGGCAGGCTACCCATGCCCAGGCTTGAAGCCAGCAGGCTGGTCAAGTCGCTGGTATCCAGGCCTGCGTCAACGGAGTAGGGGCCAATACGCACATCCTCCACGCCGAGTGAGGTAATGGCCAAGCGAAAGGCAAATAGCCCCGTTTGGGGGAGTGCAAGGCAGCCGGTAAGCAGGCTTGCCAAACTCAGCATCACAAGCCAGCGCCAGTGACGAACGGCATATAACATAAGGTTCCCTCCTGAGAAGGGTGGTGGCGGCAAGCGCCAGGGAGCATGAGCGAGAAGCGCGGCTATTTGAGGGGCCGCGCTGGTTTCTGTCAAGCAAATTTGCACATGTTAGCTTAAAACAAAAAACGCCTGCTTAAACAAGCAGGCGTTATTACTGCGGGATAGCGCATAGAGCGTTTAGCGACGGCTTTTCCGCGCATCTTTGGTGCGGGTAAGCTCGCGCTTTTTGGCTTTCTCTTTATCACTGGCCCCGGCCATAGAGTCAAACGGGTTATCGCCTGAGCGGAACTCAAACCGCATGGGCGTGCCGCGCACCTTCAACACCTTACGGAAAGTATTGATCAGATAGCGGCGATACGCTTCAGGAACCGACGCGGTCTGATTACCGTGCACAACGATAATCGGCGGATTACTGCCGCCCTGGTGGGCCATACGCAGCTTAATACGCCGCCCGTTAACCATCGGGGGCTGGTGCTGGCTGACCGCATCCTGTAACAGGGTCGTCAACCGGTTGGTCGACCAGTGTGCGTTGGCCGCATTAAATGCCCGCTCAATGGAGGGGTATAAATCACCCACTGCGGTACCGTGCAGAGCTGAAATAAAGTGCATTTCAGCGTAGTCGGCAAAGCCCAGGCGGCGCTTGATATCGGCACGCATCTTGTCTTTTGCTTCGCTCTCCAGGCCATCCCACTTGTTGATCGCCAGTACCAGTGCACGCCCTGTTGTCAGCACGTAATCCAACAGGTGAAGATCCTGCTCAACCAGGCCGCTGCGGGCATCCAGTACCATCACCGCCACATGACACTCTTTAATCGCGTCAAGGGTTTTGATAATGGAAAACTTCTCGGCAATCTCGCTAACGTTCTTGCGGCGGCGAATACCGGCGGTGTCGATCAACACATACGGCTTGCCGCGGCGCTCGAAAGGAATCTCGATAGCATCACGCGTGGTACCGGCTTCATCGAACACCACGACACGATCTTCACCCAGTAGGCGGTTGACCAGAGTGGATTTGCCCACGTTGGGGCGACCAATGACCCCAATGCGGATGCCTTTGGAACCGGTATCCGCTGGAATGCTGGGGTCGCGCTCGGGAAACGGCTCAAGCACGGTATCAATCAGCGTTGAAACGTTACGTCCGTGCGCGGCAGCAATGGCCCAAGGGTCGCCAAGGCCCAGCTTCCAGAAGTCGGCCATGGCCGAGTGCTCTTCCAGACCATCGGTCTTGTTCACCACCAACCAGGTTTTTTTCTGGTTAACGCGTAGGTGGTTGGCAATCGCTTCATCCGCTACGTTAAGCCCGGCACGGGCATCGACCAGGAACAGGACAATATCGGCTTCATCAATCGCGGCAAGCGACTGTTCTGCCATCGCCGCATCAATGCCTTCCTCATCACCACTGATACCGCCGGTATCAATCACCGTATAGGCTTTGCCGCCCAGCATGCCGTTGCCATACTTGCGGTCGCGGGTGAGGCCGGGAAAGTCGGCCACGAGTGCATCACGCGAACGCGTTAGGCGGTTAAACAGTGTCGATTTGCCCACATTGGGGCGACCGACCAAAGCAATGACGGGTGTCATGGAGTGACTTCCAGGGTTTCCAGACGACCATTGTCGGCCTGGACATGAATGGTGCTGCCATCAGTAATGGGGGACACGCTAATGCCGGATTTATGCACCCGGGTGCGGCCCACGATGTTACCTTCACGCGCGTCGATCAAATGGACATAACCTTCAAAATCGCCAACCACGATACGGCCATCAGCAAAGGCTGGGGCGGTAAGCCAGCGATCTTCAAGTTCATTGTTACGCCATATTTCTTGGCCATTTTCGGCATCAAGCGCGACGAGGTGGCTGTCGTCGGTAACCACATAAAGATAGTTACCCACCATCAGCGGTGAATGGCGGCTAGAGAGATTACTTTCCCAGAGTACGCTGCCGCGTGTGGCTTCCAGTGCCACCACGCGACCGTTGTAACTGGTGACAAACAGGCGGCCGTCAGGCGTAATCAGCGGCTGGCCGGCAATATCGACCAGTCGCTCAACTTCGCTACGGCCACTGGGGGTGGCGATTTGCATATCCCACAGCGGCTGGCCGCTACGGTTATCAAGCGTGGCCAGGCGTCCGTTTGCGAGGCCGACGAAAGTGACCGGGTCAATGACCATCGGCGTCCCGGTACCGCGAAGGGTAAGGGCAGGCTGAGAACTGGTATAAACCCAGCGCTCCTGGCCGTTGGTGCGGTCTAGCGCCGTTATCTGACCATCAACGCTTTGTACGACCAGCAATTGCTGGTTGGCTTGAGGCGCGGCCAGCACTTCGCTGGATACTCTGGAGCGCCAGCTGACGCTGCCATCGCGTTGATCCAGTGCAATTACTTCACCGTTGCGAGTGCCCAGGTAGACCTGGCCTGCAATCGCGGTCAGCGCGCTGGAGATCGGTGTATCAAGCTCTACGCGCCACTCACGATTACCGGTATTAGCGTTTAACGCCATGACCAGGCCTTGTGCATCGGCAGCAAAGATCGTGTTGCCTTCACGGGAAGGGGCGATAGGGTAACGCGCACGGCCCAGGCCGCTGCCGATATTCTGGCGCCACTGGGTGGTCAGATTTGATGTTTCATCAAAGCTACGCAGCTCTTTGGGCGTATACGCGGGTTCGCCTTTATTGGCACAACCTGCCAGCAGAGCAATAGCTACCGCACCTAGCGTCACGCGCATGATCTGTTTGGAAAGACGCAGATTCATCATTGTGTCGCCTCCTCGGCGCCAAGATCGTCAAGCTTGAATGGTACGCCGTAAAGCGTTTGGTCGAGGCTCTCTGCAAGTTCCTGCGCGTTTTGCCAAGCGCTCCGCGCCTGGTCGGTTTGCCCAAGAGCTGCGTAGGCGTCACCGCGGACGTTGGCTTGCTGCGCCGCCAGGGCTTCGCTGATCGGCTCATCCAGTAAAGCAAGTGCCGCTTCAGGATTACCGTTGGCGACCTCAATGCGTGCCAGACGCAGCCAGGCTAGGCTTTGCACATAGCGACGCGATGAGTTATCGGCTACCTGTTCAAGAGAGATTTTTGCCGCATCGATATCGCCCTGCTGTACAGCTAACCGAGCGTCCATAAGCAGCGCCAATTCAGCATAGAGCGTTTTGCCATAATCGTCGGTAAGCTCGCTAATGAGCTCGCGGGCGCTGGCCGTTTGCTGCTCATCCAGCTCGTTGGCCGTGGCAACGTTGACCAACTGCTGGTAGCGCACCGAGGCGGCTTCCGACTGGCCTTGCTGATAGTTTTGCCATGCATTCCAGCCAAAGACGCCCGCAGCAGCAAGAGCGGCACCTGCAATCAGAGAGGTTCCATTCTCTTTCCACCAGCGCTTAACGATGTCCAGCTGCTCTTCTTCGCTTCGATCCGCCACGGGCGGCCTCCTATTGCATAAAATCGCCGCAGCACAGCGGCGATTAGTTATTTGTAAGCGCACAGCGCCTGTTCGGTTGGCTTAGTGGGCCAGCAGGTCGCCTAGCGTGGCAGAAAGTGCCGCTTGGCTCACGCGTTGCTGTTCGCGGTCATCGCGCAAGAACTTAAGCGTGGCGGCGTGTTCGGCCAGTTCGTCCTCGCCCAGCAGGATGGCGATGGGCGCAGCGCTTTTATCGGCCTTTTTCATGCGGCTCTTAAAGCTACCACCGCCGCAGTGCAGTTGAAGGCGCAAGTCGGGAAGCTCACTACGCAGCTGTTCGGCAAGCGTGAGCGCGGCAATCGTTGCGTTATCGTCCATAGGCAGGAGATAGACATCGCAGCCGCCCAGGGCTTCGTCCGGTACCAGGTTTAGCGTCTCCAGCAACAGGATTAACCGCTCAATACCCATGGCGAACCCAACCGCCGGGGTCGGTTTGCCGCCCAGCTGTTCCACCATGCCATCGTAACGACCGCCAGCACATACCGTGCCTTGGCTACCCAGCGCACTGGTGGTCCATTCGAACACCGTACGGCAGTAGTAGTCGAGCCCGCGCACCAGGCGAGGGTTGATTACAAAGGGGATACCCGCCGCATCCAGCATGGCTTTCAGCTGCTCGAAGTGTTCGCGCGACGCATCATCAAGATGATCCATGAGCTGCGGGGCGCCGTTAAGCATGTCCGCCATGGCCGGGTTTTTAGAGTCCAGAATGCGCAGCGGGTTAGTGATGAAACGGCGCTGGGAGTCCTCGTCGAGAATCTCGCGGTGCTGCTCAAAGTAGGTCACCAACTTATCGCGGTAGGCGGCGCGCGCCTCGGACGAGCCCAACGAGTTAAGCTCAAGCGTGACATGCTCAAACAGACCTAGCTCTTTCCACAGGCGTGCCGAGAGCAGAATCACTTCGGCATCGATATCCGGCCCTTCAAAGCCGTACGTTTCAACACCTACCTGATGAAACTGACGATAGCGGCCTTTTTGAGGGCGCTCGTGACGAAACATCGGACCCTGGTACCAAAGCCGTTGGGTCTGGTTGTAGAGCAGGCCGTGTTCCATCGCTGCGCGCACGCAACTGGCGGTGCCTTCAGGACGCAGTGTCAGGCTATCGCCGTTGCGGTCGTCGAAAGTGTACATCTCTTTTTCGACGATATCGGTCACTTCACCAATCGAGCGGGCGAACAGCGCTGTTTGCTCGACAATCGGCGTGCGAATTTCATCGAAGCCGTAGCGATGCATTAACTGACGTACTTTGGTCTCAAAAAATTGCCAGCGAGGACTATCGCTGGGCAACAGGTCGTTCATACCACGGATGGCTTGAATCTTTTTAACAGCGGACTTGCTCAATGAAAACTCCTCGTTCTGCATCCTGGCTGATGCATGGCCCCGGCATTAAACGCTGCGGGCGATCATGTCATCTTCTTGCTGCTGTTTTTGGCGCACTTTTTCGCGGATCATCCGCTCAAGATCATCCACCAGGTGGTCATTACGCAGTTTGCTGGCCGGTTTGCCGTCGATATACACCAGGTTGGCGGGGCTGCCGCCGGTCAGGCCAATATCGGTCTCTTTTGCTTCACCCGGGCCGTTAACGACGCAGCCAATCACCGAAACATCCAGCGGCGTCATGATGTCTTCCAGACGCTCTTCAAGCTGATTCATGGTGCTGATAACGTCAAAGTTTTGGCGTGAGCAGCTGGGGCAGGCAATAAAGTTGATGCCCTTGGCGCGCAGGCGCAGGCTTTTGAGCATATCAAAGCCGACTTTAATCTCTTCTATCGGGTCGGCGGCAAGTGACACACGAATCGTGTCGCCGATACCATCCATCAGCAGCATACCCAGGCCAATAGACGACTTAACGGTGCCCGAGCGCAGCCCGCCTGCTTCGGTAATCCCCAAGTGAAGCGGCTGCTCAATGCGCGTGGCAAGGTCACGGTAAGCCGCAACGGCCATAAACACATCAGAGGCTTTGACGCTGACCTTGTACTCTTGAAAATCGAGCCGATCCAGGTGGTCGATATGGCGCATGGCGGATTCCACCAGCGCGGCAGGCGTGGGCTCGCCATACTTTTTCTGAAGGTCTTTTTCCAACGAACCGGCGTTAACGCCAATGCGGATAGGAATGCCGTTATCACGTGCGGCACTCACCACCGCGCGCACGCGGTCTTCACGGCCAATATTGCCGGGGTTGATGCGCAGGCAGTCAACGCCTAGCTCCGCGACGCGCAGGGCGATCTTGTAGTCAAAGTGAATGTCGGCCACCAACGGCACACCCACCTGCTGCTTGATTTTGCCAAAGGCTTCCGCGGCGTCCATGTCCGGTACGGAGACGCGTACGATGTCAGCACCGGCTTTTTCCAACTGCTGAATCTGCCCAACGGTAGCCGCCACGTCCAGCGTGTTGGTGTTGGTCATGCTCTGTACGGAAATAGGCGCATTTCCGCCTACCGCCACATTGCCGACGTGAATCTGGCGGGACTGGCGGCGTTTTATCGGAGAAGGGGCGTGCATAAGACGGGTCACTCTCCCAGGGTGAATCGGGCGACATTGTTGGCGCCTGCGCGTTCTGCAAGGTTGATCTGCTCACCTTGGTAACGCAGTACGACGCCAGTGGCGTTTCCTACGGTTAAACGAAACGGCGGCACACCTTCAACGGTTACATTGGTGCCGGGCGTTTGTAAGCCAACAAATACACGTTCATTGTTGGCATCGAAAATTTCAGTCCAGGACTGCTCGTTAAACGTGAGCTCCATCTGACCTGGGTTGTCTGCCGGGGCCGTTGCCGCTTCCTCGGGGGCACCTTCATCAGCGTCTGCTGCATCAGTATTGGTCGCATCCGTATCTGCCGCAATATCAAGCGCGGCAGACTCGTCGACTGTCGCGGTCTGCTCCGCGTTATCAGTAGGCAGTGTTTCACTATTACCAGCGGTACCACCCGTGGCCGTATCGTTTTCCGGCTGGGCAGGCGAGGTGATGGCGGGCTGCTGAGGCGGCGTGGGCTCAGCGCCAGTATCCGATACCGGCGGTACTTCGCTACCTTCTTCAACGCTGGACGTCTCATTAAAGCCAGGCGGCTCGCTGCCACCACGGCTCTGCCACCACATGACGGTTACGCCGATCAGGCCAGCAATCACCAGCAAGGTCACCAGCTTAAATAGCCAGGCGCCCAGCTTTGAGGGGGGCCGACTAACCGCCACCGGAATAACTTTTCGCTCGGCATCCGCGGCGCCATAGCGCTCCTGGTAGGCGTCCAGGATCATATGCTCGCTCAGACCCAGGTATTTGGCGTAGGAGCGCAGGTAGCCACGACGGTAAGCAATAACCGGAATTTCGTCATAATGATCATGCTCAAGGCCATCAACGACGGCCGGGCGTAAATTAAGCGCGCGCGCCGCCTCTCCAATGGGCACGCCGAGCTCTTCTCGTTGGCGCAAGAGCATCTCACCGGGAGAGGAGGTGGTACGGGAGGAAGTAACGCTATCTTGTAACTGTGTGTCGCTCATGGCTGAGCATCCTTAAAAAATTAAGTGGTCAGGGCGTCAGTTCATAAGGCCAAGCTGGCGCTGGTAATCGGCTGCCGTGGCATGGTCGCCTTGGGCATGAGCGATATCAATTGCCATTTCCAGCGCTGCCCGGTCTGGCCCGGCCAACTGCAAATAGGTGTGCAACGGTGACCAGGCCTCATGGTAATTGCCCTGTGAAACTTCCAGTTCGGCTAACGTCAAGTACCCCCGCGACTGCCGCGGGTCGATACGCTGCGCGCGGGCTAAACGCCCACGCGCTTTATCAAATTCTTCCAGTGCCAAATAACATTGGCCCAGGTTGGTAAAAAGCTGGGCACGGTTGGCGTACTGGGCATCGTTAGATGCGTTTTCCAACTGATCGCAAGCGGCAGCAATATGCCCCTGCTGATACAAAAATGCCGCGTAATTATTGCGGGCACGGGTAAATGTCGGGTCGGCGTCGATCGCTTGTTTAAAATATTGGTCGGCAAGTCCGATGTCGCCCTGCTGTTGATAGACCATGGCTAAGGCCTGCAATGCTTTGGCATGGTGCGGGTCGATCTCCAGCGCGTGACCCAGGGCGGCGCGCGCCCGTGGGAGATTGTTGCGCTCCAGGTAGGCAACGCCGAGCTGCGTATAGGCATCCTTGGCGTCATTGCTTGCCTGAGAGGGTAACGTGTTTGATGTGGCACAACCGGCGAGCCATACGCTGCTCAACAGTACAGCGAACATGGGCACCCTAAACGGGTTAAAACGCCTGTAGTGACAGATCATGTTGATCCTCATGGTGTAAATAGCTAACTAACCGCCAGCACAACGAATAAACCGTGTCCATCAAAGCGCTGTGCTCGTCGGAAGTCAAGATAAGCACCGTTTAGTCAGCGTCAATCTGTACCGATTGGATATAGCGAGCGCTGCGCTTTGTCCGGTCTTTCACGCGTCCCACTAACTGACCGCAGGCTGCGTCGATATCCTCACCCCGAGTCATACGAACCGTCGCGTTATACTCCAAATCATACAGCCACTGTTGAAAGCGCATGACCTGGTTGCGTGATGGTTTTTCATATCCTGAGTTAGGAAACGGGTTAAACGGTATCAAATTAATCTTACAGGGCAACTCTTTAAGCAGCGCGGCGAGCTGTTCGGCATGCTCTTGCTGGTCGTTAACATCCTTGATCAGCGTGTATTCAATAGTGACCTGGCGATTGTCCGGGCACTTGGACAGGTAGCGATGGCACGCATCCAGCAACATTTGGATGTTGTATTTGCGGTTGATCGGCACCAGTTCATTGCGCAGCTCGTCTGTCGAGGCATGCAGCGAAATAGCCAGGCTTACGTCCATCTCGTCGCCTAGTTTGTCGATCATCGGCACAACGCCTGAGGTCGACAGCGTAACGCGGCGCTTGGAGAGCCCGTAGCCGTTGTCATCCAGCATTAACTTCATGGCCGGCACTACGTTGTCAAAGTTGAGCAGGGGTTCGCCCATGCCCATCATGACCACGTTGGTAACCGGGCGGTTAGCGGTGTCACGGCGCGGCCCGACGCTGCGCTGTGCAACCCATACCTGACCAATGATTTCGGCGGCGGTAAGGTTACGCTGAAAGCCCTGTTTGCCGGTGGAGCAGAAACTACAGTCCAGCGAGCAGCCCACTTGAGAAGAGACGCACAGCGTGCGCCGCTTGCCGTTTTCAGCGGGAATCAGCACGGTTTCAACGTAGCTGCCATCCTCTACTTCTAATACCCACTTACGGGTACCGTCGGTTGAGGTGCCTTCGTAAATAACGCTGGGACCACGAATTTCGGCCACTTTTGCCAGCTTTTCGCGCAACGGTTTGGACAGGTTGGTCATCGCGGTGAAGTCATCGCTACCTTCCTGGTGGATCCACTTCATCAACTGAGCGGCGCGGAATTTCTTCTCGCCAATCGACAAGAAGAACGCTTCCATCTGTTCGCGCGACATGCCAAGCAGGTTCTGGCGCTCAGGCGCTTTTGCCGCTGGCGTTTCACTGTCAGGCGCAGATTGGGGAGCGGGCGTATGTTGGGCTACGGTGGTGGTCATGGTGGTCAGCGTTCTAGAAAGGGCGGGGGCCAGGCCCCCGCGAAAATGGCCGGCAACGAATGTTGAAACGGCGCCGCTAAAAATTAGCGCGGGCAGATTTCGTCATTACCGAAGAAGTAGCTAATTTCGCGCGCAGCGCTTTCCGCAGAATCGGAACCATGGACAGCGTTAGCGTCGATTGTTTCCGCGAAGTCAGCACGAATAGTGCCCGGGGCCGCTTCTTTAGGGTTGGTAGCACCCATCAGGTCACGGTTTTTGGCAATCGCGCCTTCACCTTCAAGTACTTGAACAACCACCGGGCCGGACGTCATGAAGCCCACCAGGTCTTTAAAGAACGGACGCTCTTTGTGCTCGGCGTAGAAACCGCCCGCTTTCTCTTCAGAAAGGTGGGTCATTTTAGCGGCAACAACCTGCAGGCCGGCTTTTTCAAAGCGAGCGATGATGTCGCCAATGGCGTTTTTGGCAACGGCATCGGGCTTGATGATAGACAGAGTGCGTTCAGTAGCCATGTAAATATCTCCTTGAGGCCTTTAGAGAAAGGGATAAAGCAGAAATTGCCGCCTCGGCAAGCCGGGGCGGCGAAGGAAAATCGTTTCGGCAAAATGACGGTAGTGTCCACCGATTACCGAGTGGGCGCGATTATAGCGCCTCAAGCGGGGGTTGAATACCGATGATGACATTGGCGCCTACGGTTTACACCGTAAAGCTTTCACCGCAGCCGCATTCATCTTTAACATTTGGGTTGTTGAACTTGAAAAAGCGGTTCAGCCCTTCGCTGACATAGTCCACTTCGCTACCATCCAGCATCTCAAGTGCATCAGGTGACACATAAACGCTGGCGCCGTGATCTTCAAAGAGAACTTCGTCACTACCGACTTCATCGGCAAAGTCCAGCACATAGCTGTAGCCCGAGCAGCCGCTGGGCTTGACCGACACACGTAGGCCTAGGCCTTGGCCGCGTTCATCAAGCACATGGCGGATCTGTTGTGCGGCAGCTGGGGTAATGTTGAGTGTTGCCATAAGGCGTGCTCCTTGTAAAAGCGCTAGCCGCTTAGCGTGGCAGTGTTCGTAAACCGCTCACCGCATGGCGAATGAGGGTTAGCGCGTGATCAATATCGTCTTGCGTGGTGAAGCGTCCAAAACTAAAGCGTAGCGATGAAAGTGCTAGCGTGCGCGGAACGCCTACCCCGAGTAAGACGTAAGAGGGGTCAACGCTTGCCGAGTTGCAAGCGGAGCCGGTAGAAACGGCCACATAGCGCAGGGCCATCAACAGCGACTCACCGTCGATGCCTTCAAACGCGAGGTTCAAGATATTGGGTACTGCGCGGTCAAGCGGAGTATTGGCCACCACGCCATCCAGCGTTTCAAGCCCCTTTAAAAAGCGCTGCTGTAGATGCGTGATATGTGCCTGATCGTTAGCATGCTCTGTTTGCATTAACAAAAATGCTTCACCCATCCCGGCAATTTGATGCGTTGGGAGGGTGCCGGAGCGCATGCCGCGCTCATGCCCGCCACCGTGAATCAATGCCTCAAGGCGAATGTCCGGGTGGCGTTTTACATACAGCGCGCCCACGCCTTTGGGGCCATAGGTTTTATGCCCGGAAAGGGACATTAAATCGATCTTTTGCGCCACCACGTCCAGCGGGATTCGGCCAACGGCCTGAGCTGCATCGGTATGGAAAACCGCGCCAAATTCATGAGCGACCTCGGCAAGCGCGGCAATATCGTTAATACTGCCTAGCTCGTTGTTGACCGCCATTAACGAAACCAGTGCGGTGTCATCACGCATGGCAGCACGTAGCATCTCCGGCGAAATGGTGCCGTCGTGCGCGGGTGTAAGCCAGGTAACGTCAAAGCCTTCGCGCTCAAGCGCAACCGCTGTATCAATGATTGCCTTATGCTCAATAGTAGAGGTAACCAGGTGCATGCCGCGTTCACGGTTGGCACGCAGGTAGCCAATCAGCGCCAGGTTGTCAGCTTCCGTGGCACCGCTGGTCCAGACAATTTCACGCGGGTCGGCGCCAATGGTATCGGCTACCTGGCGACGCGCCTGCTCCACCACCTGTTCAGCCTGCCAGCCCAGCATATGGCTGCGCGAGGCAGGGTTGGCAAATAGCTGGTCAGCGGTCAGATAGCGCTGCATAACCTCGGCCACGCGGGCATCCACCGGCGTAGTGGCGGCGTAATCCAGATAAATAGGCAGTGAAGGTGTGGTTGTCGTCGTCATGAAGACCCGCTTAATTCAATAGCGCCAGGGCGGCGGTAATAACGCCCTTGGCCATTACGGTGATGAGGCGAGAATACCCGCTTCAACACGATTTTTTTGCCGTGAGGCAATACGTAGAACATCGGGGCGCTGCATCAATTGGGCAAGGGTGATGTCATCAAGAAAATGCCGAATCTGGCCGGATAGTTCGCACCACAAATGGTGGGTCAGGCAAGTGTTTCCCTGCTGGCAGTCGGATAACCCTTGGCAGCGGGTAGCATCTACCGTTTCATCAACGGCATCAATGACTGCTGAAACGCTAATATCGGCCGCCGGTTTGGCCAGCAAATAGCCGCCGCCCGGGCCGCGAACGCTGCGGACAAGCCCAGAACGGCGCAGGCGCGCAAACAGCTGCTCAAGGTAGGAGAGGGAAATCCCCTGACGCTGCGAAATATCCCCCAGACTGGTCGGGCTGAGTTCGCCGTTCAACGCCAGGTCGAGCATGGCGGTAACGGCGTAACGGCCTTTGGTAGTTAAACGCATGACAGGCACCTCGACACTGAACGTTCAGCGTGCTCCCGGCAAATGTGCTGCCATTATGGGAAAGCCTGAGTAGTTTGGTCAACCTTTAGCCGGAGGCGGCGTGTTGTCATCCGAGTTTTTGGGCGCGCAACCGGTATCGTTTTCGTCCAGGATATCGGCGAAGTCCTCATCACGCAGCGCGGGCAGGCTTCCTTCATGGTAACTGCCATCAAGCTTACGCAGCGTTGAGCACATGCGTTCAATGCGCTCATCCACTGCGTGCATGTGATCCAGCATTGCCTGCATGGAGCGGGCCACCGGGTCGGGCATGTCCTGGCTGACACCGTAGGCGTCAAAACCAAATTTTTGGCAGATGGCCTCGCGACGAACCGGGTCTACCTCTAGCGCTTCTTCAACGTCGGGGTCGGTGCGTTTAACAATCTTGCCGGGAATGCCCACCACCGTTGCGCCAGGCGGTACTTCCTTGGTGACCACCGCGTTCGAGCCAACCTTTGCACCCGCACCCACGGTAAAGGGGCCGAGAATCTTGGCTCCCGCGCCGACAATGACGCCATCCCCAAGTGTGGGGTGGCGCTTGCCCTTGTTCCAACTGGTGCCGCCGAGTGTGACGCCCTGATACAGCGTTACGTTGTCACCAACCTGCGCGGTTTCTCCAATCACGACCCCCATGCCGTGATCAATAAAAAAGCGCCTACCGATAGTGGCCCCAGGGTGAATTTCGATGCCGGTCAGCCAGCGGGAAAACGTCGACAGCGTACGGGCCAGCCATTTCAGGTTTTTTTTCCATAGCCAGTGACCGCAACGATGAATTAACAGCGCGTGAAGGCCGGGGTAGTTGGTCAGTACCTCTAAAAAATTGCGGGCCGCCGGGTCGCGGTCAAATACGCTGTTAATGTCTTCACGTAGGCGTTGGAACATGAGTGATCCTTGGTCAGGGCTGGCACGCGGTCATTTAAGGCATCGCGGATGACGTAACGCATCGTTCATCGTTAGCAGGATAGCGAGGTTGGGGCGCGGGTGCGTAACTTCAAGTTATGCCTCACCCCAGGTTTGCGGATGCCGGTTATTATTTGTCTGCTGATTTTTCCGTTGCGGTTAAAATGCCGCGTAAAATGTTCATCTCCATTTTTTCGGGGCGGGCGCGCAAATAGAGCCTACGTAGCCGCGCCATCAGCTGACGAGGTTGGGCCGGGTCATGAAATTCAATGGTAATCAGTGTGCGCTCCAGATGCTCGAAATAACGCTCCAGCTCTTCGTGGGGCACTAGCTCATCATCAGCATCAGGCGTGGGCGCTGCGTCCTGCTGGCTTAACCAGGCCATTCGGCTCTCGTAGGCAAGCACCTGTACGGCGGCGGCCAAATTTAGCGAGCTAAAGTCAGCATTGGTGGGGATATGGACATGGGCATGGCAACGCTGCAGCTCGGCGTTGGTCAGGCCGCTATCCTCCCGGCCAAACACCAGTGCGACGCGTGATGTTGATGCCTGACATTCGCTGGGTAGGCGGTCTGCCAGTTCGCGCGGTGACAGCATGGGCCAGGGCAGGGTGCGTGAGCGCGCACTCGCGCCAACGGCCAGCGTGCAGTCGGCAACGGCGTCTTCAAGCGTTGGATGTACGCTGGCCTGATGGAGTAGATGATCCGCGCCGGAAGCGCGCGAAATGCTGTCCTGAGTAATGATCTCGCAGCGCGGAGCCACCAGCGCCAAATCGGCCAGACCCATATTGTGCATGGCGCGAGCAACGCCGCCGATGTTGCCTGGATGGCTGGTGCCGATTAAAACGATACGAATGCGCTCAAGCATAATGATAGGGCTCGATAAATGTGAACAGGGCTTGATGAAGAACAGGGCTTGATACTGAACATAGCGAACAAACGCGGAAAACGAGCAGTTTAGCACGAGTCGATAGCGTGCCCGAGAGGGGTCTGCTAGAATTGCGCGCCATAGGCAATTATTCCTTCGCCTAACGTTCTTTAACATCACTGTGACAAGGCCCGATCATGAATCCGATGGTCCAATTTACGTTGCGCGCAGCGCGCAGCGCAGTTGAACAGTTTCAACGTGTTCGTGAGCGTATCGAAAACGCTCATGAAGAATCCAATCTTGACCGTCTGCTTGAAGACACGGCGCGCAAGGCCGAGGCGACCATTGTCCATCAGTTGGAGCGTGGCTACCCCCAGCACGGCTATGTGGGTCGCTACACCTCGCATAAAGCGGGTGAAGACGAAGGTAGTGAGACCGTTTGGAAGATCGAACCCATTCATGGCTACTCTAATTTAGCGGTAGCGGGTAAAGGCTTTGCTCTCTCAGTGGTGTGTCTGGTTAAAGGCCGCCCGGAACACGCGGTGGTTATCTCACCGTTTGGCGATGATGAATATATCGCCAGCCGTGGTCGTGGCGCTCAACACAATGGCAAGCGTATGCGGGTTAGCAAACCCACCGCGATTACCGGTACGCGTTTAGCCATGAGCCTGCCCGAAGCGTGGCTGCGTCCTGGCAACTTGCCGGCATTTCTTACCGTTACCCAACAACTTGCACCTCAGGTAGAAACTCTTGTCGCGACGGGCTGTGGCCTGCTGGACATGTGTGAGCTGGCCAGCGGCCGAGTGGACAGCGCCTTTGTGCTGGGTATGGAAGAGCAGGATATGCAGGTGGGTACGCTGTTTTTGAAAGAAGCCGGTGCGCTAATGGGCACGCCCGATGGTCAGCCGAGCGTTAAGGTGGAAGGCCAACTGATGGCCGCTGGTCCACGTCTTTACAAGGCGCTGATCAAACAACTGGCGCCGCATTTTTGATGGGCTGGTAGTAAATGAATAGTTGGAAATGAATGGCTGGTAGTTAATAGCACGCTGTGAATGTTGAGTGGTAGACGTTCCAGGTTGCCAGCCAACCACTAAAAAGGCTCTGCCGGGTTATCCCGGCAGAGCCTTTTGTCGTTATACAAGAACGGTTTGTTACGGCAGCTCTTCTTCCTCTTCATCAAGCTCTTTTTTGGTGGGGATCAAGTCCTCACGCGAAAGCTTGAGTGGCAGAAGCAGCGCGCCAGAGATGTAGATGGAGGAGAACGTGCCGACGCCAATACCGATCAGCAAGGCGATAGCGAAGTTCTCGATCATATCGCCACCGAGGATTAACAGGGCAAACAGTACCAGCATGGTCGTGCCGGAGGTTGCCAGCGTGCGCGATAGTGTGGCGTTGATGGCTTCGTTGATGATCTGCGTCATATCGTCGATACGTGACGTACGGATATTCTCACGAATACGGTCATAGACGACGATTGTGTCGTTCAATGAGTAGCCGATAACCGCCAGAATCGCCGCCAGCACGGTCAGGTCGAACTCAAGATGAAAGAGTGCGAACACGCCCACGACGATAATCACATCGTGAAGCAGCGCCAACAGCGCACCGATGGCAAACTTGTACTGGAAGCGGAAAGCGACATACAGCATGACCACACCGAGCGCGACCAGCAGGCCAAGGCCGCTTTGATCGCGCAGCTGATCGCCCACCTGGGCGCCAACAAATTCAGCGCGCACCAGAGTAACGCTGTCTCCGCTGGCACTTAGCAGGTTGACAACGTCGCTGCCAACGTCAGGATCAAAGGCCTGTTGCAGGCGAATAAGCACCTCGGTTGATGCGCCGAACGTTTGTACAGAAACATCCTGGAAGCCGCTTTCTACCAGCAGAAGGCGAATGGCATCCAGCGAGGGTGCGGCGCCGTAGCGAACTTCGATCAGTGTGCCGCCAGTGAAGTCGAGCCCCAGGTTGAGCTGTTGGAAGAGCAGGGCGCCAATCGACACGATAAGCATCACTGCCGAGGCGATAAACGCAATGTTGCGCCGCCCCATAAAGTCGATTTGCAGTTGTGATAGGGGTTTCATTGCCACCTCTTGCATTCGGGGCTGAGCACGGGGTTCAGGTCCATGTTCTTCAGATCCATGTTTTTCAGATCCATAGCTTTTTGACGGGTCGGCTGCCATAGGTCAGGTTGACCAGGGCACGCGTCACCATTAGTGCGGTGAACATGGACGTCAAGATGCCGATAGACAGCGTGACCGCAAAGCCTTTGACGGGGCCGGTACCAATCGAGAACAGAATGATCGCCACTAACAGCGTGGTGATATTGGCATCGACAATCGAGGTAAAGGCACGCTCATAGCCTGCATGAATGGCCTGCTGAATCGACAGCCCGTTACGCAACTCTTCACGTATTCGCTCAAAGATCAGGACGTTGGCATCCACCGCCATGCCCAGCGTTAGCACGATGCCCGCGATGCCGGGCAGGGTGAGCGTGGCGCCCAGCATCGACATGACCGCGACCAGAATCGTCAGGTTAAGGGCGAGCGCAATGTTGGCAAAAATACCAAACACTTTATAGCGCGCCAGCATAAACAGCACGAGCAGCAGTAGGCCCACCTGAACAGAGAGCAGGCCGCGCTGAATGTTTTCCGCACCCAGGCTTGGGCCGATAGTGCGCTCCTGTACAAAATAGATCGGCGCCGCCAGCGCACCTGAACGCAGCAGCAGCGACAATTCGGCAGCTTCAGTGGGAGAGTCGAGCCCGGTGATTCGGAAGCTGTTGCCCAGCGCGCTTTGAATGGTGGCGAGGCTTATCAGGCCGCGCTCTACATAAGGCTCACGCTCAATCGTCTCTTCGCCGGTCTCAGGGTCAATGACGACCGTATCTTCGCTCTTGTGCTCGATAAATAGCACCGCCATATTGCGACCAATATTGGTGCGCGTGGCGCGGTTCATCAACGTGCCGCCAGTGCCATCCAGGTTGATATTCACCTGCGGACGACCGTTTTCATCAAAACTGTTACTGGCGCTGGAAACGCTGTCGCCGGTAATGATCACATCGCGCATTAGCTCGGCAGAGCGTGATGCATCATTACGGAATACGTGAGTTTCCGTTTCCATGCTCGGCGTGTCGTTACGAGCTTCCAGGCGGAACTCAAGGTTGGCGGTCGCGCCCACGATCCGTTTGGCGGCCACTGTGTCCTGTACGCCGGGGAGTTCAACCACGATCTGGTTAGGACCTTGACGCTGCACCATCGGCTCGGCAACACCCAACTCGTTCACCCGGTTACGCAGGGTGGTCAAGTTTTGGTTGATGGCGTAGTCCTGAATTTCGTTAATGGTCTGATCGCTCAGCGCCATCACCAGCCTGGAGGAGCGGCCGCTGCCTTCATTGGTATAGTCAAAGTTGGGGAAGTCACGGCTGATCAAACGGCGTGCATTGTCGCGGTCTTCAGTGCTTGCAAAGTCGATGGAGAGGGAGCGGCCTTCAACATCGGTATTGCGGTAACGAATACGCTCGCTACGCAACAGCTCGCGCATGGCGCTAGCATTCACTTCCAGACGCTGGGTGAGTGCCGCTTCCATATCCACTTCCAGCAGGAAGTGAACGCCACCGCGCAGGTCAAGCCCCAGTGTCATGGGGGAGGCGGAAAATGCTTGCAGCCAGGCCGGCGTGGCTTCTGCCAGGTTTAGTGCGACCGTCGCGTCATTGCCTAAAAGGTCGGCGGCAATATCGCGAGCATTGAGCTGGTCGTTGTCGTTACGCAGGCGAATCAGCCACAGGCCGTTAACTTCTTCGACGCCTTTAACAGCGATGCCGTTTTCGCCGAGTGCGTTCTCAACGCGTTCAATTTGGCGCTCATTCAGCGTTTCGCTTTGGGCGCTACTGAGCTGAATAGCGGGATCTTCGGGGAATAAGTTGGGAAGCGAATAGATAAGGCCAACCACCAGGACGACCAGTATCAGCAGATACTTCCACAGGGGGTAACGGTTGAGCATGCAAGCCCTGCCTTCAATTACAAACGGAATTGCTGTGCGGGGAGCCCCACGCACAGCAAAATTTACCATCGTATCTACCATGGCACCCCTGCCGGGGTGGCTGGCACTGAATCGGCAGGGGTGTTTTAAGCGTTAGATGGACTTAATGGTGCCCTTCGGCAGCACGGCAGCAACGGCATTTTTCTGTACGTTGACTTCGGTGCCTTCAGATACTTCCAGGGTCAGGAATTCATCACTGACTTTGGTGACGCGGCCAACCAGGCCACCGCCGATCACGACTTCATCGCCTTTGTCCAGGCCGGTGACCAGCTGTTTGTGCTGCTTGGCACGTTTAGCTTGGGGGCGCCACAGCAGGAAATAGAAAATCAGCACAAAGCCGACCAACATAACGATTTGTGCGATGCCACCGCCAGCTGCCCCTTCCTGGGCATGGGCTGATGAGATGAAGAAATCCAGCATTGCAGAGAACTCCTGGGTTAAGACCCTTAATGGGTGAAAGGGTTAGAGGGGGCGCTAATTAACAATTATGTTGATAAGCGGCCCTTGATTCACCCGCCAGAGCGGGTGATGACTATTCGGCCAGGGGAGGCACCGGCAGGCCGCGCCGAGCATAAAAGCCTTCCACAAAGGTCGTCAATGTACCCGCTTCGATTGCCGCGCGCAAATCAGCCATTACACGCTGGTAGTAGCGTAAGTTATGGATGGTATTGAGCATCGAACCGAGCATTTCATTGCAGCGGTCCAGGTGGTGCAAATAGCCGCGCGAGAAATTCTTGCAGGTATAGCAGTCACAGCCCTCTTCAAGGGGGCTGGTGTCGTGGCGATGCTTGGCATTACGAATCTTGACTGTACCGTCAGCGGTAAACAGGTGGCCATTACGCGCGTTGCGGGTCGGCATGACGCAGTCGAACATGTCGACGCCCCGGCGCACGCCTTCCACCAGGTCCTCAGGCTTGCCCACGCCCATCAGGTAGCGTGGTTTATCGTCTGGCATCCAGGTGGGCAGGTAATCCAGCACCTTGATCATCTCTTCTTTGGGCTCGCCAACGGAAAGCCCGCCAATCGCCAGGCCGTCAAAGCCGATCTCCAAGAGGCCTTTGAGCGAGCGCTCACGAAGCTCGGGGTGCATGCCGCCCTGAATGATGCCGAAAAGTGCGGAAGGCGAGTCACCGTGGGCATCGCGTGAGCGCTTGGCCCAACGTAGCGACAGCTCCATGGATTTCTCGGCTTCCTCATACGTGGCCGGGTAGGGCGTGCACTCGTCAAAAATCATCACCACATCAGAGCCCAGCGAGCGCTGCACGGCCATGGACTCTTCCGGCCCCATAAACACCTTGCTGCCATCCACCGGCGAGCGGAAGTGCACGCCCTGCTCGGTGATCTTGCGCGTCTCGCCTAATGAGAACACCTGAAAGCCGCCGGAGTCGGTGAGGATCGGCTTGTCCCACTGGGCGAAGTCGTGCAGGTCGCCGTGGGCTTCAATGACCTCGGTGCCGGGGCGCAGCCACAGGTGGAAGGTGTTGCCCAGAATGATTTCAGCGCCGATCTCCTTGATGGAGTCCGGCGTCATACCTTTTACCGTGCCGTAAGTGCCCACCGGCATAAACGCAGGGGTTTCGACCGTGCCACGGGGGAAGTGGAGGCGACCGCGACGAGCGCGGCCGTCGTCGGCCAAGCGCTCAAAGCGCATAAAGCATTCGTTTCGCATTGTGGTAACTCGTCAAAAAATCATCGGTAAAACGCTAAGGGCAACGTAAAGGCGCTTAGCGGGTGAGCAGCATCGCATCGCCATAACTAAAGAAAGCGTAGCGTTCGGCAACGGCTTCACGGTAGGCGTTCATCATCGTGTCATAACCGGCAAACGCCGACACCAGCATCAAAAGTGTCGATTCCGGCAGGTGGAAGTTGGTAATCAACGCATCCACACAGCGCCACTCGTAGCCGGGGTAGATGAAAATATCCGTATCCCCGCTGTAGGGCGCTATCTGCCCATCGCTGCTTTTCTGGCAGGCGCTTTCCAAACAGCGCACGCTGGTGGTGCCCACGGCAATGACCCGGTTGCCTGCGGCTTGCGCCTCGTGTACCTGCTGGCAGGTGGCTTCTGACACCTCGATCCACTCGCTGTGCATATGGTGTTCAAGAATATTGTCCACCCGCACCGGCTGAAAAGTGCCCGCGCCCACATGTAGAGTGACAAACGCGCTGTTGATGCCTTTTTCAGCCAGGGCATCCAGCAGTGGTTGGTCAAAATGTAGGCCCGCCGTGGGAGCGGCCACGGCGCCATCTCGGCGGGCATAAACGGTTTGATAGCGCTCGCGGTCGCTGAGTTCATCTTCCCGGGTGATATAAGGCGGCAGTGGCATATGGCCATGCTGCTCCAGCAGCGCGATCATTGGCGTCTCGCCTAAAAAGCGCAGCTCAAACAACGCGTCGCGGCGGCCTTCTACCACGGCGTGAATATCACCTTCAAAGATCAGCTCGGTGCCGGGCTTGGGCGACTTGCTCGAGCGGATATGTGCCAGGCCCCGGTGGCTGTCCAGCGGGCGCTCAAGCAGCATCTCCACTTTGCCGCCGCTGGCTTTATGGCCGTGTAGGCGGGCAGGAATCACTCGTGTGTCATTAAACACCAGCAAATCGCCGGGGTTTAAACGCTCAAGAAGGTCCGTGAACTGGCGATGCTCAAGCGCGCCGCTCTGGCCATCCACGCACAGCAAACGACAGTCGCTGCGCTGCTCAGAAGGGTAGCGAGCAATCAGCTCATCGGGTAGCTCGAAATAAAAGTCCGCGCGCTGCATGGGTTGGCTCTTAACGGTGGTCAAACAGGCGGCATAGGATACCCCCTTCGCTAGATAAAGTCAGTCAATGTGATTGACCTGCGTGGTTATCTCCGTATAATGCGCATCCATTGCCGGTGTGGCGGAATTGGTAGACGCAGCGGATTCAAAATCCGCCGCCTTTACGGGTGTGCCAGTTCGAGTCTGGCCACCGGCACCAAATTTTAGGGCTTAGCGTTCATCGCTAGGCCCTTTTTTGGTTTTTGGCATTCCAAAAAATACCATAAAGCATTGCAAACATTGCTCATACCCTCCTTTTCTCACACCATCCATTGGCTCGACATCTAACATTTGATGACACTCATCTAAACTACACTCCACAGTGACAGTGCCGTTGTTGTAGACGGCAATTGCATGCCATGGATACAGGTGCTTGATTAACGGCCTGGCACGCTTTATAGCGAGCAGGGAGCTCAATAATGGCCGAACACACGACGCGGGCACTCAGCGAGGTTCTGAACCACCTTGAACACTCGGTTCAAGGGCAAAAAGTAACGATCGGGTCGCTTGTGGACGAGCTTGGTGCGCACTCCTTTGCGTCACTGATGCTCATGTTTGCCCTCATTTCGACGTCTCCCGCAAGCTCGATTCCGGGAGTCACTGCCATTGTGGCCTTCATTGAGTTTATTCTCGTAGCGCAGATAATGCTGGGGCGGGATTGCCTCTGGCTGCCAGGCTTCATTTCACGCAAAGCGCTGTCTACCCATAAACTCTGTAAAGGGATTAACTGGCTGCGCAAACCGGTGCACTTTGTTGAGCGTTTTCTCAAACCGCGCTGGGTATTTTTCGTCAAGCCGCCCTGGTTGTACCTGCCTCTCGCCGTTATCCTGGCCGTGACACCCTTTATGCCGTTTATGGAAGTCATCCCCACGTCGGGTTCAATAGCATCTGCGGCTATCGCCTGCTTCGCGGCCGGGCTCTTAACCAGAGACGGGTTGCTTGCCATGGTTTCTATCCTGTTTTTGGCCTCGGTGCCTTTCGTGATCGGGTATGTAGGGTTCAGTGGGTAGGTAAATCGTTTGCCTGAATGCAGCAAGAAGTTGGCGTATTTGCAGGCAAGCATTTTAAATGTAAACGCGGTAATCTCAGCTGTATTTCTTATGACGGAGAGACTCCATGAGCATTACTTATTACGAAAGCAATGCACGTATGAGCCAAGTGGCTATTCATAACGGCACGGTTTATCTAGCAGGCCAAGTGCCCGCCGACGCCACGGCAGATATGCGTGGCCAGACCGAACAAGTGCTTGCGCGTATTGATGAGCTGCTGGCTCAGGCAGGGTCCTCAAAAGAGCACCTGATTTCTGCCCAGGTATGGGTAACCGATATGGCCGAGTTTGATCAGATGAACGCGGCATGGGAAGCGTGGGTAGTCGCAGGGCGTACCCCGGTTCGCGCCGCGCTTGAAGCCAAGCTTGCCAAGCCTGAGTGGAAAGTGGAAATCATGGTTATCGCGGCACTGCCTAACGCTTGATTTGTAACGTTCGGGTAGCGCTAGTATCGAGAAAGCCCCTGCCTTGGCAGGGGCTTTCCTGTAAAAAGAGTTGCCTTATCAAGCGTGCCCTTTAATAGCCTGCTCAAGCGTTGCCAGCCGGCCCGGCACCAGGGCATCCGCTACGGCGGTAATGCGTATTACGTTGGCGAGCGCCGGGTGCGCCAGGCGAGCGACAAGCACACCTTCTGAAAGCAGTTGCTGATGTACGTGGACGGCCAGTTCCTCACTGGGCAGGCGAATGCCGATAAAGTTGGTGGCACTCGGCAGTACATCGGCCCCTAAAGAGCGAAAGTGCTCGGCCAACTGCTCTCGGCGGGCTTTTACATCTGCCACGTGCTGGCGCACTTCTTCAGGATGGTCGAGTACTACTTCGGCGGCGGCCAGCGTCAGTGCGGAAACCGCGTAGTGAATACGCACCTTCATCATCATAGCCAGTACGTCAGGCTCTGCAATGGCGTAGCCAATGCGCAGCCCCGCTAAGCCGTGGGCTTTGGAAAGCGTGCGCAGGCGAATCACGCCGGGTAGCGCGTTAGCCGAAAACTCGCTTCCCGCATCATCACGAAAATCGCCATAGGCTTCATCCAGCAGCAGCCAGCAGGTATCTGGCAGCGCTTGGCGAAGCTTGATAATGGCGCTGTCGCTGTGCAGGTGGCCGCTGGGGTTATCCGGGTTGGCCAGGTAAACGAGGCGGGCGTTTTCCTGTTGCGCGGCGGTGGCCAGCGCTTCCAGGTCCGGCGCCAGCACGCCGGGCGCTTCATGGTAGCCAGGTTCAATCAGGCGGCAGCCTTGGCCTTTCGCAAAGTAGCCAAACGTGGGATAGGTGCCCGCCGTGCATACCACCGTAGCGCCGGGCTCGCAGGTAGTGCGTAGCGCCAGCGCAATCAGGCTATCGGCACCCGCATCAACCAACAGGTGATCAAAAGGCGTGCCTAGCTGGGCGCTTAACCGGGTACGCACACCAAACGCCTCGGCGTCGCCATAGCTGTAAGCGTGCGCCGCCAGTGCATCACCAAAGTGCTCGCGCAGTGCCTGGTGAGGCATGTCCAGCCCTTCGTTGGAACCCAACTGATGGGGGATCGCTCGGCCCAGGCGGCGTTCAAGTACTTTAATTCCCGGAAAGGGGTTAACCGGGCCTTCGCCGGTAAGGTGCTCGGGGTAGCGGGGCATGGCGGTTTCCTGCAATGAAAGTGAAGCGTGGGCGTGAATGTAATTGCTGAGCGTTTAAGTCGCTAGTGGGTTAATGATTACATAAAGCGTTTGGGAGAGTGAATCGGTGAGTCGAGTCATCCAGTAGGTGTCGCCTTGCATTGTGTCTGGCAAGATAGTCGTTTTCGAAACCCTATCGATCAAGGACACGGCATGGCCCACCTGCTACGCATCGTGATGATTCACGGCCACCTTGAAGGCGTGGTTGAACTCAGTGTGGACGGCCACACCAATATTTGCGGCACCAACGCCTCGGGCAAGACCACGCTCCAGCGCCTGGTGCCGGTGTTTTATGGCGAGCTGCCCAATAAGGTAGTGCCCAAAACGCGCATGAAGTTTGATGCGTTTTACCTGCCGCATCGCAACAGCTACCTGGTGTATGAATACCGTCGCGAGGCGGGCAACATCTGCCAGGCAGTGTTGACTCGTAAGCAAGAGGGCGGGGTAGAGTACCGCTTTGTGGGCGGGCCTTATCAGCCGGAAGATTACTTGGTGGAGAGCGAGGCGGGCGTGACCGCACTCGACTACACCCAGTGGGCCAGTGGCCTGCGCCGCAACGGTACGCCGGTGTCGTCCAAGCTGGGCGCGACCTCTGAATTTCGCTCGGTGATCCAAAACGACTTTACTCAGCTACACGGCAATAGCCGCGATGGCCTCAAGCTGCGCCAGATCGCCGCGCAGTTCAGTCTGGTCAAGCCCGAACGGCGTATTCGCCATATTGAAAAGTTGGTGTCGGCGGTGCATGCCAAAGAGGGCAAGATGGATACCCTCAAAACCATGCTGGCGGCGATTTTCGAAGAGGATGGCGTTGAACTGCCGGTCACGCGGATTCGTAACACCAAGGCGCGTGAATGGATTGCCCAGATGCGCCAATCGATGCGCCTGGAACCGCTACAAGCGTCGCTCGCCCGGCTTGCCGGGATTGACCGCGAGCTTGCCCATTTAGATGCCACTCTCTGGCAGCTTAAGCCCCAGCTTGAAGATGACCGCCAGCAGGCTGAGCGGCGTATGGCCGATGTGGACGCCGAGCTTGCCCGCCATCAGCGCGACTTCCAACAGCGGGAAAGCGACTACGCCCAAGCGCGGGACGCGCTTAACGACCGCCACAGCGAAGTGGTCAGCGATTTACAGCAGACCCAGCGCCGCCTTAATGATCTACAAACCCAGTACGAGCACTATTTCGAGGCGGATATGCCCGCCCTGGAGCGTGATATCAATGCGCTGCCCCAGTGGCGCGAGCAGCGCGATCAGCTGCGTGCCCACCTGAACGTGATGCAGGATGCGGTAAAAGAGAGCCAGGCGCGGCTTGATGGACGCCTGCGTGAGCTTTCCGAGGCGCTGGCCCGCCAGACTGGTGAAGCCCAGGAATTGATCGACGCCCTAGTGGAAGAGAAAGCCCTGCGCCGTGAACAGCAGTGGGAAGCCGAGCAGAAGCTCAATGAGCGCTATCAACAGGAGCGTCAGCGCCTGGACGGTGAGTATCAGGCGCAGCTTGAATTGGGCGTTGAGCAGCTGGCCGAGCTAAAAGCCCAGCTCTCACTTTCAACACAAACCGCTGAAGAAGCTGCTGATGCTGAGCTGGCCCAAGCGCGCCTGGATCAAGCCCAGCAAGAACGCAACGCATCGGCCGCTACGCTAGACAGCCTGCGCCGCGAGTTTGAAAGTAACCGCCGCGGCAGGGACGATGCCGAGCAGCAACTGGTTCAGCTTCGCCAACAGCTTGAGCGCGCCGAGCAGCGCTGCTATGCGCTTTACCAGCAGCGTGACCCTGAACAGGGCAGCCTGCGCCATTTTCTGCGCTACCATCGCCCCGGTTGGGAGCAGCAGTTAGGCAAAGTGATTGCCCCGGAATTGCTGGAACGACGCGATCTAGCACCTCAACTAGCCGACGGCGGCAGTGATGACCTGTTTGGGCTGGCACTGGATCTTTCGGCCATTGCCTTGCCCGATTACGCCCAGGACGAAGCCACGCTGCTTGCCGCCATCGAAGAAGCAGATAGCGCCAAACGGCGCGCGCAGGCAGAGTGCCAAACGGCCGAGAAAGCGCTTAAACAGCATAACGAGCGCGTCCAAAAAGCCGATGAAACTCAAGATCAAGGCCGTATGGCCCATAAGCGTGCCGAGCAGGAAGTTGAGTTTGCCCTTGAAGCGCGCCGCCAGCAGCAAGAGCGCCACGCCAAGCATCAACAGAAGCGCCGCGCCACGCACCAGGCCGCGTTAGCCCGCTTGGAACAAACACAAACCGAGCTGCGTGAAGAGAAACAGCAAGCCCTTAACGCGCTGGGTGAAACCCATCAAAGCCAGCTGCTGGAGCTAAAAGCTGACGGCCAAAGCCAGCTGGATAGCCTGGATGCCCAGCTGCGCCAGTACAAGCAGCAGCTAAGCGACGCCAAGACTGAACACCAGCGCCAGCGTGCGGAGTTGGAAGAGGCCTTCAGCCAGGAACTGGCCGAGCAGGGCGTTGACCCCGCCAAGCTAAAAGATACCAAGGCGCGGCTAGCAAGCCAGGAGGAGCGCATCCGCGTTACCGCCGCCCGTCAGGATGAACTCACCGAATACACCCGCTTTATGCGCGTGGAGTGGGGGCAGCACAAGCCGCAGTTGGTCACCCAGGAAGCCGAGCTGGAGCAAGCTGAACAGCAGCTTCAACGCGATAAAGAGCGTCTGAAAAACGATTTTCAGGCCGCGCGTAAAACTCACCAAAGCACCGTCAGCACGCTTAAAACGCAGCGCGAAAGCGAACACACCAGCCTGGAAGCCTTAAAGCCACTGCTGACTCAGTTAGAAGGCCTCGCCATTGAACCCGACGGCCAGACCCCGGCGGCGCCGCTCGGCGATGTGGACGAGCGCATCGAGCGCGCCCGCCAGGCATTGGGCAATCGCCACCAGCTCATCGAACAGCTGCGCCGTGGCTGCCTGGACGTTGAAAGCCAACTGATCAAGGACGCCAGCAGCGGCTTTGCCGAAGCGCTGGAGAGCGAGCGCAGCAAGCTGCAAAGCGACAACCCGCGCCTCCAACTGCCGCTACTGCGCGACATGCTCAAACTGCTTGAAGACCAACAACAGCAGTTGATTCAGGAGGGCCGCAACCTCAGCGATGACCTGGATAAATTCTTTACCGTGTTCCGCGATTTGAACCGTCGCATCAGCGCCCAGAGCCGTCGGCTTTCGGAAGAAGTCGCCGACGACCTGCGCCTGGAAGGCATCACCAAAGCCGAAGTGCGCATTCAGTCCACCATCGACGAACTGGGCTTCTGGGAGCCGTTGAAGCTGTTTGCCCAGCGCTATAAAGAGTGGCGCGAATCCGGCCAGACGCTGCCCAGCGACGACTACCTGAACACCCTGGCCGACGTGGTCGATCTGCTACGCAGCGACCAGCAGTACAGCTTTGAAAGCCTGTTGCGCCTGGAACTGCACCTGAACGAAGGCGGCACGGACCTGGTGATTAAAAACGACCGCCAGCTGCTGGAGTCTTCCAGTCACGGTATGGCCTACCTGATTCTGTGTAAATTCCTGCTCGCGTTTACCCGCCTGCTGCGCGGCGACGCAGAAATCGCCATCCACTGGCCCATCGATGAGATCGGCACCTTGGCCTATCACAACGTAGAAAAGCTGTTTGAGGCCTGTGACAGCAACCACATTCATATCGTCGGCGCGTTCCCCAATCCTGAATCCGACGTGCTACTGCTGTTCGCCAATCGCTACTTGATTGACCGCGATAACGCTAACGCCAATAAACGGGTGTTAAAACGCATTGAACCGCGCCTGAGCCGCTTGGCCGAGCGGCTCCAGGAACGTCAGCAGGAGGTGACGGTATGATCGAACATGGCCCACTGCTTGAGCGTTTACTCGCCGGGGAGTTTGTCTGCCCGGTGAGCGATGAAAGTGGCTATCGCCACTTGAGCAACGCAGAGACCCGCGAGGAGATCGACACCTACCTGCGCCCGCTTAACCGGCGGCTGGCCAGCAATGAAGAGGGCAGCGTCTATTTTCTGGCCTGGCGCCAACTGAATGACAGCGCCCGGGATCAGCTCTCACGCCAGCTTGGCGATACGCTCAACAGCCTGCTGCCGCTGCTGGAGTGGCTACAGCTGGTTCAAGAAGCGCTAGGCCGCGATACCTTGGCCGCCCCTGGCGATGTACTCAAACCGGCCGAATTCAGCGCCAAGTGTGAAGATAACCAAAGCCTGCGCGAGCGGCTGGAACGCCTGGCTACCGACAGCTTTTTTGGCTCACAAAGTGACCAGCTGGATGCCCAGGTAAAACAGGTCTTCAAACGCCTGAAAGAGCACGGCTACCTGCTCCAGCCGCATTCCGAGCGCCAGGTATTTGTGATCACCGGCAAGATTGATTACCTGGTAGACCTGGTGCGCTTTATTCGCGATGAAGAAAACCTGCCGATTGATGCCGAAGGAGAAGAAGGCACGCAGGAGGCTCTGTTGTGAATAAGAGCGTGAATGAGCTGGAGAGCCGCCTGCTCAAAACAGGCGCTGAGCGCTTGGCGCTACTGGGCAAGCATTCTGAAACGCTGATGCAGGCCTACACCCGCGATGAAGTGCCGCTGGAATCGCTCAGCGATAGCGCGCTGCGCAAGATGCTGGCGGCGCGTATTCTGTGGCGCCCGGATGAGCAGAGCGGCGTGAAGCTTGCCCCAAAGGTGCGCGAGTTGATCGCCGAAATGCTCGCCGATGAGACCCGTCGCCATGTGAATGCCGGTGTAGCGGAAACCCTGGAGCTGATTCGCTCATTGGTACACAGCTACCGCGAGGCGCGCAGCCGGGGCGAGCACTGGCGGTTAGAGCAGCAGCTAATGCGCCTGCGCCAGGAAGTTGACGACCTTAACGGCCGCTTCGCCGATGCCATCGACAGCTTATGGCAGCGGCTGAACAGCGATTTTGGTTTCGTCAGCCAACTCAACGATAAAATTCGTGAGAACGACCGCGCCCAGAAACAGATCGCAAGGCTTCTGGATGGCCTGGCACTGATTAACTTTGACGAGTTGATAGAGCTGGTAGGCAGCGACGGCAGCCTGCGCAAGCTCTTGATCAGCCAGCTGCAGCAGCAGTTAAGCCACCACTACACCGGTTTGCGCGAAGTGCAGCGGCGCTTGATCGAACTGATGGCGCGCTTTCGTAAGCAGCAAGCGCGCAGCCGTCTGATTAGCGGCATGGCAGCGTTTATGCGCGAGCACCCAGGCTTTGTGCCCGGCAACTACGCTCGGCGCAGCGAGGTGCCCGCGCTGGTCAATCAAGCCGCCCCGCTAAACGCGGCGGCCGCCCCGGCGCTGGATCGCAATCTGGAGTGCCAGGTACTCGCCGACCTGCTGCATCAACTTCCCCAGCCGCGCCACACCACGCAAACAGTCGAAGCGGCAGCACCTGCTCAAGCGCAAGAAAGCAGCCTGGCCGCCGCCCGCCAACAGGCGCTAAAGCAGGATGTGGAACACTTCTATTTAAGCGTGATCGACCAGCCCGACGCCGAGCCGGTCAGCGCGCTTGAATACCTGCATGAAAGCCCGCTGGAATGGCCGGATGAAATCTGGCTGTTCCAGGTAATTGCCGAGTATCAGGGCCTGCCGCGCAACGACCAGCGTGCGTTTCGCCTTAAACAGCAGGAGTCTCAAGCGAGTGCCTTCAATCACCTGCGCCTGATCCACGACGTTGAACTGCAGCTGGCCGTATGAACCTACCCAGCCGCGCACGCAATGGGCTGAACGGTGTAGCCCGAGAACTTCTCCGCCAGCCCACAGTGGAAAAGCCCTGCGGCCAATGGGTAAACGACGTGGTTGCCTGGTGCCATCAGCATGATATTGACCTGGCCACACGAATAACCAGCAAAACGCTGCGCTTTGACGCCGCCTTGCTCGCACAGATCAACGATGTATTAGACAGCGCCCGAATAGCGCCACTAGGCCGATCCCTCAGCGGCCTGCCCAGCAGCGCCCAGGCCAAGGAGGGCGTAGAAGAAGACAAAGCCAACCGCGAAAGCCCCCGCGCACGACGAGTGCTTGTAAGCTTTCCCCCTCAGCCAATAGCAGGGCTCGCCATCGAGTTCCGCACTATTCGCGATGTGGATGTACAGATGCTAAAGCTAAGCGCATTCAGCGCCCTGATTCAGGTCGAGAATCTAGACAGCTTCTATGAATTTCCGCCGGAACTACCAGCGCTAAGCGGCTACATCAACCCGCTGGTCGCCTATCGCGGCGATAGCCACTATGGCGGCGGCTTTGCCTTGTTGGCCGAGGCCTGGCGCAAAACCCAACGACCGCATATCTACGCCGGTGATTTTGATGTTAAAGGCGTCACGCTAGCGCTGGACAGCAACGCCACCCACATACTCCTGCCTGCTATCGAATGGCTCACTCAACATGCCACGCCGCTACATGTGCCTGCTGAGCAGTTTCCTTTCCAGCGCAGGCTGCGCAAACATCTTGCCGCGCTGCCATCTGCTCATCCATTGTGTGAGTACCTAATGCTGTTGTTGGAGAAGCAGCGGGGGCTTAAACAGCAGTGGTTGGATGGGGAGATGGTTTGTGTGGGGCTGGTGTAATTGCTTACCTATTTATCGCGAGACCCATGTATTGTGCCCTTCGACCATAGGCGCATTGCTGAGTGATGCGCCAGCGGAAGTATGATTGAAACCGGCAAAACGCGCAGGCACGCGAATTTTAGATATGCAGCCAAATTTTGCTTTGCTCACAACAGAAACAATGGGGTAGAGTCAAATGAGCTGGCTACATAACCTCATGAATGAGCGGGCACGTTTATTGAGGTTATGCCGCCTTCCGTATAATCACTGTTATGTGCTCAGGGTGAAAGCGTAAAATCATAGCGGTAAATTATTATAGGAATATGACTTTGAAGCAAAAAAGAGATAGGTATGAAATGCATAAGTATTGGGGTAAGAAGCCTTCTTCTGACCTTGGTGACCTTGTCCGTAAATATAGCAATGAAGGCGAAACAGTACTTGATCCTTTCTCGGGGTATGGCGTTTTCTGCTGTGAAGCATATATCTTAAACAGAAATGTAATATCTAATGATTTAAACCCGGTATCAAATTTCATAAATGAAACTCTCTTTAATAAAGATATAGATATTGAAAAAGTTGAGAAAGAATGGAAACAAATCAGAGAGAAATTTGTTGACTTCAATAATGAATGGTTCGAATGGAGCGTGGACGGAGAGAAAGTAATTCTAACCTCCGTTTTGAGAGATAAAGACGACGTCCCGATAAAGGCAAAATACCTAAGCCCTGGGGAAAGGAAAGCAAGAGAAATTGATCTTGCGCAAGAGCAAGCAAAAGAATTTCTTAAATATGAGGAATTTCAAGAGATCAGTGATTGGTATCCAGATGAAGCACTTATAGAAAATTCGAGAATATCCGCACGTAAAGGAATGTCAGTTGCTTCACTTTTTACCAAGAGAACGCTTTCTTGTCACGCACGGCTATTCAGTCTAATCAATCAGGTTTCTTCAGGAAATGAAAGAGAGTTATTGAAGCTCGCATTTACAGCTAATTTAGCTAATTGCTCAAGACTGGTTCCACCGATAAAAAGCCGAGGAGCTATGGCTCCTGGTGCCTGGATGACAGGTTTTTACACCGGAGATACCTATATCGAAAACAATGTATTAGTGTATTTTGAGAACAGGTTAAAGAAAGCAATTAAAGGAAAGCGCGAGTATCTTGGCAACTTTCAAGCAGATGGGCTTTTTTCGGAGCCTAATGAGCATAGCTCAACCTACAGAATAACCGATTTCGATGCTAAGAACCTAAAACTAGCCAAGGAGTCTATAGACTATATATTCGCCGACCCCCCGTATGGTGAAGCGGTGCCATATTTTGAGCAAAGTATTATTTGGAATTCTTGGCTTCGTATTGAACCAGATTATGAAAACGAAATCGTAATTAGCGATAGCAAGGTAAGATCGAAGCGTGGATCGCAGTTTGAAACTGACATAGACAAAGCTTTTTCCGAAATAAGGCGGGTTTTGAAAAGTGGAAAATATTTCTCCTTGACGTACCATTCCTTGTCTGGGTATGAGTGGAGAGCAATAACCAATGCATGCGTGCGGAATGGCTTTGAGCTATATGAGTTCGAGTGGCTCGTACAAAAGTCTTTCACTCCCCGACAAATTAATAGAATGAAAACAATAAAAGGAGATGTTCTTGTTACATTTAGAAAGCTCAGCGATATTCCACCTTACAAAGAAACAGGTGAAAATGAGCTCGCTTCTGAGCTGGCAATAATGATTAGGCGTTGGCTTTATGAGAAGCCGTTAGACACTAATCAAATTTTTCTAAAGGTCATGGAATATATTTTTAGAGAAAGAATTGTTTCTGGGCCAATCGATTTGCTGGAACTCCTTATAAATAATTTTGAATTTAATGAAATGAAACTCTGGGTGATTAATGACAAACTTGAACTTCAAACAGCTTGATCGGCTTTTTAGAAATGACGATTTTCCTAGTATTGAGGAAGATGTTAGGGGTAGCAGATTTCTCAAGCTTAGGAGCATGTCAAGAAAAGATACAATGGAAAAGTTTTGTGAAATCAATAACATTGATCTCACAGGATTAAAATCTAAAGAATATTTTGAGCATGTTTTCGAACACAATGCTGTGACAGAGCATAATATTGATGATTTTATTTTGGCAAGGTACAGCGAAGAGAGGGCGGAAAGATTAGAAAATCAAGACTACTTGGTGGACCAG